>QGNP01000001.1 GCA_003228125.1 Chloroflexota bacterium
CTTCACCACAAAGATCTTCACCACAAAGATCTTCACCACAAAGATCTTCACTTAATTCAGGTGGAGAAGTAAATAAAACTATGAATTATAGATCTCTTGCAAGTTATAGAAAAAGAAGAATGAAACTTGATCCTGCTTTGCCAGAAGATGTTGCTTTTCGTTCACCTGAAGAGGGAGGGGATATAACTTTAAAAATTCGTCAGACTCATTCGTTTTATTCTCAGAAAGATAAAGCAAGAATTATTTTTTATGATAAAAGTCTTTTTATAGATCATTCAGAATAATTTTAATTTCTTACTTTCATTTTTCTAGTTATTCCTAGAAGCATTCCTTGAATCATTGATGAAAATTTTTGATTTTTACCCAAATTAATCCATTTTCTATCTCTTGCTTCTATTCTTTTTTCAGATTCTTCATTTTCTAATTTAATTAAGGAATTAATTAATGATTCATAAACTAATCTTATAGCTTCCTGCTTATTTGTACTTGCACCATTATGTGGCTCAGCAATGATTTCATCAACAAAGCCAAGTTTTTTATGTTCCATCGCTGTGATACCTAGTGCATTAGCGACATCTTCTGCATATTTTTTATCTCTATAAAGAATAGATGCAGCACCTTCAGGAGATGTAATGGCTAGAAATGCATTTTCTTGCATCAGTATTTGATCTGTGCAACATAAAGCAATTGCACCACCTGACCCACCTTCACCAATGATAATAGAAATGCTTTCGATAGCTGCATTAGACAATGCAGCTATCGTATCTGAAATAGCATTAGCGAGGCCTTGCATTTCATTATCTAGACTATCATTTGCTCCTGGTGTGTCAATAAAGCATATAATAGGTAATTTTAGTCTATTAGCAATAGAAATAATTCTAGTAGCTTTTCTATAGCCAGCAGCAGTCACTCTTCCTTTAGTAATTTCTGAATCACCAGCATATTTATTTTGCCCAATGACCATTACATTTTTTAAAGCTACCTTGGCGAATCCACCAATAAGAACTTCATCATTTGTTCCATTACGATCTCCTCGTAATTCAAGAAAATCAGAAAAAATTGCTTGAATATAATCAATTGCTCCAGGCCTATCAATTTTGCGACTATTTGTAACTGAATCCCAGCCTTGATTAGTAGATTGAATAATTTTTGGACCAAGCATATTGGTATTAGCATTCATAGTGTTTGCTGAAATTACATTTAGTACTCTTTCTAAATAATCTCTCATATTTTTTCTTGAGAGAATTATATCGATTAAACCATTGTCAAATAATTGTTCAGCAAATATTCTATCTTTTTCATCGGAATTCACTGCCCTCACTCTTGGCCCAGCAAAACCAATCAATGCTTTTTCTTCAGCAATTAATATATCAGCTTGATTTGCAAAAGAAGCATATACCCCACCTGTTGTAGGATTCGCTAGTATTACTATTAAAGGCAATCCAGCTTTATGTAATTTATTTATTGCATTTGTAGTTTTTATCATTTGAGTTAAAGCTAATGTTCCTTCTTGCATTCTTGCGCCACCTGAGCAAGTTACTATGACAAGCGGTATTTTATTTCTGATTGCATTTTCTACTGTAGAATTAATTCTTTCACCAACAACATAACCCATGGATCCTCCCATGAATTTAAAATTAAAAATTACAGCTATAACTTTTTTCCCTCTAACGCTAGTAATTCCTGTTGTAACAGCTGATTGTTCGCCAGTGTTCTGTTTGGCAGACTTGATTCTTTCTTTGTATGGTTTCGAGTCATTAAAATGTAGTGGATCTGGTGATTCAAAATTGATAAATTTTTCATTAAAAGAATTTGGATCAAAAAGAATCTGTATCCACTGTTTTGCAGTTAGTACATCGTGATGACCGCAGTTACTACAAATACCTAATGATAAATATCCACTATCTTCAATAAGTTCTAACTTGCAATCTGAACATTTTAACGAAAAATCTGCAGGTTTTTTAATTTTAACAGTTTTAAATGAGTCAATAATTTTAACTGTTTTATTTTTAACAGTTTTAATTTTAACAGTTTTAAATGAGTCAATAATTTTTTTAATTTTTTGTATATTTGAAACCATAACAAGTTTAGTCTATCATTAAATAATCGTTGATAAATCATCTTTAAGAAATTATTTATATGTATCCAGATTATGTCCATGCTCTGTTATCAAAAGATATTTACATAGAGAATGTTGACGATATTTTATTAGAACAAACTCATCTATCATATGTTTTTATTAATGATATTTATGTTTATAAAATTAAAAAAAGTGTAGATTTTGATTTTGTTAAACAATCTAAGCTTTCGCAGAGAAAAAAATTTTGTTTGCAAGAAATAGAGCAAAATAAGAGATTAGCACCGAAAGTATACATTAAAGTTGTTAAAATTGTTCTCAACATAAAATCTCAGTATGCTATTCGTGAGGGAAAAATTTTTAAGGGAGATAAGATTGTTGAATATGCTGTTAAAATGCATCGTTTAGATTTAAATAATAACTTAGAGACAATATTAAAGAATAACAACTTACCAGAAAATTTTTCCAAGATTTTTGTTGATAAAATCTTTTCATTTCATCAAAAGGCAGTAAAATTTTCTGGTTCTAAAAAAACAGGAGGGTATTTAGCAGAAAAAAATTGGTGCATTGATGAAATGAAACAACAAAAAAACCACATTAATTTTACAATAAGTGAAAGTTTATTGAAAAAAATTACAGCATATTTAAATAATTTTTTATTAAAGAATCAGGCAGTATTTGATTTGAGATTAAAAGAAAAAAATATTATTTTTGGCCATGGAGATCTACAGATTAAACATGTTTATTTGGAAAATTTTTTTAAGTCAAGTAAAATTACAGTCGATGACTTATTGGTTATAGATTGTATTGAATTTTCAAACCTTTTTCATTTTAAATTCATAGATAAAGGTTACGATATAGCTTTTTTAACTATGGGAATGGACTATTCTCACAATCCACAAATAGCTGATGAAATATGCGGGCATTATGTTGCTTTAACCGGAGATAAATATTTCGGTATACTTCATAATTATCACAAAATATTGAGAGCTTTAATAAGAGCGAAAGTCGAAGGAATAGCCGCTAAATCTGATATTATAGATAAGTTAGCAAGAAAAAAATACAAACAACAATCTAAAATATTTTTTCAACTTGTGAAAAAGTATATTGAAATTCCCAGCGATCCTTTAGTCATAGTCGTTGGTGGATTTTCAGCATCCGGTAAATCAACATTTGCAGGTGCTTTGGCTAGTCGACTTGGAGCAGCTTATGTTTCCTCTGATGTAATACGGAAAAAAATGTTTAATGTTGATATTCATCATAGGCCATCAAAGTCAATAACTCAAAAAATGTATAATTCAAATGTAACAGTGCAGGTATATTCTAAATTATTAAAAGAAGCCAGCATGCTTATGAAGCAAAATTTTTCAGTTGTTATTGATGCTGCTTATTTATTAAAATCAGAGAGAGATATTACTAATCAATTTATACAAGAGTCGTCTTTACCATCTTTTTTTCTTTGGCTTGATGCATCAGAAAATGTTATTAATAGTAGAGTTAAAGCAAGAACAAGTACCCAATTAAAAATTTCTGATGCAAATATCGGTATTATTAATAAACAATTTAAAAGTTTTGAAAAAATTAATGAGAATGAAAAAATCTATATTATTAATAATAACAAAACTATGCGTAACTCATTTTTACAAGTATCTAAAATTTCTAAACTACTGAGAGACAAAATTATTTTTTAATGGTATAATTTTTTTTGTTCCGCAAGGGGAGCATTATGCTGAGAGGTTTTTGTAACCAACCCTTCGAACCTGAACATGATAAATCATGCGTAGGAATGCGGTTTTTTTTATATAAGAATCACCCTTTTCGTTATTATGTTTAGAAAATATAAAATATAACATTTGTGTATATGTGGTACTTTCTATGTGTAAATTTATTCTAACTATTTTGTTTTGTTTTTCAGTAACACTAGTTGGGTGTCAAAATAATTCTAAATCTGTTCTTACAATGTTAACTCATGATTCATTTGACATAAAACAAGATATTCTTGATGATTTCAGTAAAAAAAATAATCTCAAGGTAGAAATTATAAAAGCCGGTGATGCTAATCAGGTATTAACAAGAGTACTGCTAAATGCAGGAAATCCAGAAGCCGATTTAATTTTTGGTATCGATAATATTGCTTACAAACGAATTGAGAAGATAGATGAATTATTTATACCACATGAATTAGAAATCACAGATATAATTTCAAGAAATATTTTGAATGAATTTAATGATCATTCATATTTAGTCCCAATTGATTATGGCTTTGTGAATATTAATTATGATCAAGCACTTTATAATATTAACCCTCCCGCTTCTTATGATGATTTAATTTTAAATAAATGGAATGGTAAATTTATTGTTTTAGATCCAAGCATGTCATCGCCAGGTTTACAATTTCTTATTTCTACTATTTTACATTTTGGTGAAGATAGGTGGCAAGATTATTGGAAAGCATTAAAGAAAAATGATGTTTTAATAGTTGATGGGTGGGAAACAGGTTATTATACTCACTTTTCACATAATGGAGGGAACAGACCATTAGTTGTGTCATATACAACAAGTCCAGCTGCCGAAGCTTTTTTTGGCAATTTAACAGATCCTCCAACAAAGAATATCATTCCTGGTAAATTATTTAGGCAGGTCGAATCAGTTGGAATTTTAAAAGGTTCTAGGAATATTGTGAATGCAAAAAAGTTTATTAAATTTATGTTATCAGATAAATTTCAAAAACAAATTCCGGAAACTATGTTTGTATATCCAGTAAGAGAAAATTTGAAACTCCCGATTTGGTGGCAACATGCACCTCAAATTACAGATATATCAAAAATTGAATTTAACAATCAGGATTTACAAAGATGGATAGTGGAATGGTCAAAAATAATGCGCTATTAAGAGGAATGCTAAATTTTTTTTTAGATTATCCTATTGATAAACATATTGCTATGTGTGGATCGCTATTACTTATTATATTCATTTTTGTTCCATTTATTCAGTTAATTTATTTGGTTTTTTTCTCTTCATCTGCGTTAGAAGGAAATATTTATTTTTCTTCATTAATGAATAATTATTTCCTTTCAAGGCTATGGTTTACTACATATCAAGCTATGATTTCAGTAGGTGCTTCATTACTAATCGGACTACCCGCTGCCTATATTTTTTACAGAATAGATTTTCCATTCAAAAATATTCTTTTAACATTTGCAACTATCCCCTTTATCTTACCTGTGGTTGTTGTTGGATTAGCATTCAAAGAGCTATTTGGAACCAATGGTTTGATTAACTATATTTTAAATTTTTTGCATTTTTCGTCAATTAATTTACAGGGAACTATTTGGCTCATTATATTAGCTCATGTATATTATAATATCCCAATCATTATTCGAATTGTCGGTACCCATTTACAAAGAATACATCAGGACTATGATGATGCAAGTTCTCTATTAGGAGCTGGTAATTTTAGAAAATTGATTAGTATATACTTTCCATTGTTAATTTCTCCAATTCTTTCTAGCGCACTGTTAGTTTTTTTATTTTGCTTTACTTCCTTTGGTATTGTATTAATTTTAGGTAATTATCGATTTGATACTATAGAAGTAGTAATATATAGATTTACTACAGGTCTTTTTAATCTTCAAGAAGCAATGTCCATTTCAATATTTCAGATCATTTTTTGTGTTTTAGTTTTTGCTTTGTATTCAAAAATGAATTCTTTTATAAAATCAAATAGTATTACAACAAAAACACATTTTACTAAAATTAACGAGTTGAAATTTATAAAAAAAATGTTCGTAGTCGTATTTATTCTATTTATATGCATATTCACTTTTTTGCCAGTTGGAGTTTTATTTTTTCAAGCATTTACAATAAATAGTAGCAATTTCATTACTTTCCAAAATTTTATTACACTATTTACTGACACTGGTAATTTTTCTTATATATCACCAATTAATGCTATTTGCTGGAGCATTGTCCTGGCAATATTTTCTTCATTATTTGCAGCTATAATAAGTTTTTTTTCTGCATCATATATAGATAGAAAATCACATAAACTTAAAAGTCTTTTTGGTACATTGTATGTCATGCCTTTAATGATTCCTGCTATAACTTTGTCCATTGGATTAATTATAACTTTCAATAAATCATTTATTGATTTACGTCATTCAGTTGTTCTCTTAATTATTGCCCATACACTATTAGCGATACCATTTTTGTATTATTTGTCAATACTCGCAATTAACTCCATTCCAAAAGATATTAAGGATGCATGTTTATTGCTAGGTTGTAATAGAAATAAAGTATCTTATAAAATTTATTTGCCCATAGCTAGAAATTATATTTTAACTGGTATAATTTTTTCATTTGGGATATCTTTAGGAGAGTTTGGTTCTGCCTCAATGTTGAGAGGTAGTAATTTTTATACAATTCCTTTGGCTATTTATCAATTTTTGAGTCATCCAGGAAGTATTAATTTGGGAAATGCTTTTGCTTTATCTGTTTTATTAGTTATGATTTCTTTTATAATTTTTTATGTTATAGAAAAATTTAAATTGTCCATTTTTAGTTAGTTAGTTAGTTAGTTAGCTTTGGTTCATAATATGAATTTATTAAATTTGCAAAATGTTAATTTTAGTTATGATGATTTTAAATTGTCTAATATTGATTTTTCTTTAGAATCAGGTAATACTCTCGGTTTATTTGGTCCTTCAGGTTCAGGTAAATCTACTATTCTGAAGTTGATTGCTGGGCTAGCACAACCTAGTTCTGGCGATATTTTATTAAATAATAACTCAATCATTACTGTCTCTCCAGAATTGCGGAAAATTGGAATGATTTTTCAAACTCATGCTTTGTTTCCTCATTTAAATGTTTTTGAAAATATTGCTTTTGGATTAAAAATGAAAAAAATGGACAAAAATCAGATCTTTGATGAAGTTACTGAACTACTTGATTTATTAAATATAAGTCACTTAAAAAGCAGGCATGTGTCAGAATTATCTACTGGTGAATCACAGAGAGTGGCAATTGCTCGTTCTTTAGCACCAAGGCCAAAATTATTATTAATGGATGAACCTTTTAGCTCATTAGATAATTCTTTAAAAATAAGTTTGAGAGCGGAGATCTCAAATATTTTTCACAACCTTGGTATATCTGCAATTATCGTTTCACATGATATTTTAGATATAGTACCTTTTACTAGTAATATACTTTTTATTGACAATGGTATTATAGTGGACAAAAGAAATTTACAAGATATATATTCCAATCCTATTTCCACAGCATCAGCAAAAATGCTCGGCTTTATTTCCTTAAATACTATCTTTGCTATGCAGTATACTTTTAATAATTTTAAGGAAGTTTTTTTAAATAATAATCCTAAATTGCATGATTTTAGTGAAATTAATATTTGTGCTCATCCAGAAATAATGACCGCTTCTGATGATAAAATAAAAAATTCTATAGCTTTAAAATGCGTAGTTGTTAAATCTTTTTACCCAGGGCCTAATTTGTTTGTTACTTTAAAAATAATAGATAGTCAAGAAATTATTGCTACGAATGTTCGTTGGGTTTCTAAAAAAGTTCCTTATAATGGGCAGCATGTTTTTTTATGTTTAGTAAAAGAAGATTTAAAAATTATATAAAGTTATTTAAGGTAATATTACTTTGTAGCCAATTTCTATCTTATTTTTTGTAAACCAGTGTTTAGGAGCTTCAATCGCATATTTAAATGGCATATTTATTGTGTATATATTTTGATTTAATGCTGTCATCTCTTTTATAGAGACGATTTTTTTTTCAGCATTAATGAATGCAATTGATAAATCAATATAAGTATTTTTCATAGAAAAACCTCGATGCTTATTAGAATTTTGGAATGTGAATAACATGCCTCTATTAGATAATTGTTTTCTGTTTGATAATCCAATGCCATAGTCAATTTCTAGAGGAACTTCAACTGGAAGTTTTACTATTCTTTCAGTAATTGGATTTAAAAATTGAGCTATTGGGAGAGTAGTTGATGGGAAATTGTTATTTAATTCATTTGTTGCATGATTTATTTTGAAGTTATTTTGAAAAATAATATACGAAATTACAATGATTAGAATTACACATAAAATAATATTTTTGTTTTTTATTAATTTCATCTCTTTGCCCTATTTCAATTGTATATAATGATACTTATCTAATAAATAGAAATTGAGCTCAAAACTTGTGAATAATGAATTGCTTGCTAATATTCAAACTAACTGGAATCAACTCCGAGACACTGGTTCTTTAAATGATACTTCAATTTTAGATATTTTATTAAGTCGAATTGGCATTGAAGGTGCTCCAGGATATGACTGTGGTATTCGTTCCACCTTTTCTGTATTTCCTCCTAATATTAATGCTGAATTAATTCTTCCTACAGGTGAGAAATCGGAATCTGATGAAGACGCTAGATTCATTGCTCATATCTTAGCTCTAAGATTATTTTTGGGAGCAGGCTTAGGCTTTGAATCAAGGATTGTTGATGCGATTGCTAATACATATGGGTTATCTTGGACAAAAAAAATAGGTGGAAACTATGAATGTTCAACAGTTGCACTAGCTAATTCAATTTGGCTTATTGCCCTAGATCCAAAACCTGAATCAGATATGCCCTTAGATATTGATTGGTCCTTGCCATGTTTTCAAAATGAACATTTGTGGGATAAAAATTATAATTTGTTTTCTAGATACGATATTAAAGAAAGAATGTTAGACTGGCTTATTTATATGAGTATTGATGAAAAGAAGTTAGTTGAAATTTCTATTTTTACTTTCTTAGAACCAATAATTCGCATGAAAAATGATTCACGAGTAAAAATGATTTTGAGTAAATTTAGTAAATATGAAGATTATCATCATAGTGATAGTGCAGTTGTATTGATGGAAAAAAAGAGAATATTAAATTTGTTGATTCAAAAAGAGTAAGAAGTCGAATTTTATTTTTTATTTTTCTCTCTAATGTCATTTAAAACTTTTATTAATTCATCATCATCTTCTTTAGCAATATCAGGAATATGATATCCACCAAAAACTTGAACTACTGATTCGTGATCATCAATAACGTAGTCAATTTCTATATTAACACCTAATTTAGGAAGTCTAGCCCTATGATCGTACAATGGTTTAATAAAATAATTTGTAACATATTTATCAAGTTCAACTTTTTCGATTTCTTTTTTTCTTATACCAATTCCTGACCATATATAAATAGTATGACCATCTTCTAATATTTTTTGAAAAACTTCTTCTGAGTGGTTTCTAAGCTTTCCATCCCACATTATAAGAGTGTTATCAACATCGAAAAAAATATTCATAGGAAATTTCATTTCTAAATTTTGTATAATTTTAAGGACATTATTGATTATAGATGAGAAATTTATATGAACAAACTATTAATTAATGTTTATATGTATATATTCAAAATCATTCAAAGTAAGTTATAAAAAAATATTTTTTTAATTTTGATTTTCAATAATTGATTTAATGAGATAATAAATTTAATGATTTATAGAAATTAATTATGAATTTAAATAAAATGACTGCATCAATTTTAGATGAAATGATTAGTCCATCAAAAATTCCAGGTGTCAAATTTGACCTAAGCGTAGGAGTTCCTGACGAAGAATCTTTGCCAAGTGCAGAATTATTAATTTCAGTTCAAAATGTTTTAAAAAAAGATTATAGAAGTGCACTTATTTATGCAGGAGTAAATGGCTTTGTTGGATTAAGATTATGGATTGCCAATAAGGCTAATCAAATATCTGATAATAAATTTAATGAAGAGAATGTATCTTTAGTATCTGGCAGTGCGCATGGTTTAGATAATATTGCTAGAACATTTTTAGATTTTAACGACGTTGTTATTATTAGTTCTCCAACTTATAACGGAGCTATTAGAACTTTTAAAGCTTGTAATGCAGAAATTATTGATATTAATTCCGATGATCAGGGCATGGACATTGTTCAATTGCAATTAAAAATTGATCAATGTAAAAAAGAGAAAAAAAACATTAAATTATTATATCTTGTTTCAGATTATAATAATCCAACTGGTGAAAGTTATAGTTTGGAAAGGAAAAAAGAAATAGTCAAGCTTTGTTATGAAAATAATATTTTAATTATTGATGATAGGGCATATGCAGAGATTTCTTTTGAAGATCTTGTAAGCTTTCCTCTTATAGCTGATATCAATCACTCTTGCGTTATAGAATTGGGTACTTTTTCGAAAACGATAGCAACTGGATTAAGAGTAGCATGGATCCTTGCAGATGAATCAATTATTAAAAAATTAAACATGATGAGGTTTGATAATGGTGGTTCAAATTTGATCCAGAGAACTATACATAATTTTGTAGATTCTCCAGTATATCCCGATCATCTTCTTAGATTGAAAAGTATATATAAAATTAAAAGAGATATTGTTTCTGATGCTTTGCAGAAATATTGTTTAAATAATGTTGAGTTTAATTCTCCTCAGGGTGGGTTTTATCATTGGGTAAAAATTTCTTCTAATATTTCAAATGATGTTATTAAAGACAGAGCATTGAATAAAGGAGTAGCAATCAATTCAGGAAGTGTATATTATTCTAATAATGATAATAAAGAACATTTAAGAATTGTGTATTCAAAATTAGATCAGCAGCAATTAGAAAAAGCTATAAAGCTATTATCTGAATGTTTTTATTAGTAGTTGAAGGAAAATAAAATTGTATAATTCTTTACAAAATCAAACAGCTTTAGTTATTGGTGGCACTAGAGGAATTGGGCGAAGTATTTCTACTAGATTGGCTTCTGAGGGAGTTAATCTAATTATTAATTATCATAAATCTGATGATTTGGCTAATCAAACTGTTATTGAATGTGAAAAATATGGTGTAAATGTAAAATTAATTAAAGCAGATATTGGTATGCCTGATGATCTTAAAAATATTATTGATGAAATTATCTCTTTAGAAAAATTAGATATTTTAATTCTTAATGCAGCCAAAGGATTAGAGCGACCTAGGCAAGCTATTGAACAGAAAATTGGACATTTGCGCTCTACTTTAGACACTAATGTTTTAGGACCTTGGGAAATTATCAAATCTTCAAGTACGGTGATGAAAAAATCTGGAGGAGGTACAATTATAGGACTTTTAACACCAGGCTCACATTATTATATTGATGGATATTCTGCAGTTGCTGTATCAAAGGCAGCATTTGAGACTTTAATTAAATACACAGCTGTGGAACTAGCATCAGAGAATATACAAGTTAATGGAGTTATGTCTGGTCTTGTTGAGGGAACAATTGGAAGTAAATCATTTGAAAACTTTCTTGATAAAATCGCAAAAATTACTCCGTCTGGTAGGAATATTAAAACCGAAGATGTATCGAACCTTGTCGCTTGGTTATGTTCAAATGAGTCTAAGATGATTGTGGGACAAACAATCAATATTGATGGTGGATTTACATTGGCTTCTTGGAAAAATTTTCAAGACTAACTAGTTACAGCGCCAATAGCAGCACTAGAGACATTCTTAGCATACTTTGCAAAAACACCTCTTTTATATTTATGATTAATTGGTTGCCAATCAGATTTTCTTTTTTCTAAAGTTTTTTTATCTATTAATACCTCAAGTTTTCTATTAGGTATATCAAATTTAATGGTGTCTCCTTCAATCACAAGAGCAATTGGTCCACCAACTGCAGCCTCAGGAGCTACATGACCAGCCATTAAGCCTCTAGTTGCACCACTGAATCTTCCGTCAGTTAGTAACGCTACTGAATCATCAAGGCCAGCACCAACAAGAGCAGCTGTTACACCAAGCATTTCTCTCATGCCAGGACCACCTTTCGGTCCTTCGTTTCTTATAATTAAAACATCACCTTTATTTATTTGATTATCCAATACTGCTTTCATGGCATCCTCTTCTTGCTCAAATATCCTTGCTGGACCTTCATGGGTTAATCTTTCATGTCCAGCAACTTTAATGACCGATCCATCTGGAGAAAGATTGCCTTTAAGGATTACTAATCCCCCTGTAGGCTTAATAGCATCTTTAATATCGAGTATGACTTTTTGATCTTTTGTTTCAACTGCATCTTCAATTTCCATAGCAAGAGTTCTTCCAGTAACTGTGAGAATATTTCCATCAATTTTTTTTGCTTCTAGCAATTTTTTTGCAAGTAATTTTGTACCGCCAGCAATATCCCAGTCTAAAGCAACATATTTACCACCTGGTCGAAGATCTCCTATGAGAGGTGTCTGAGAACTAATTCTATCAAAGTCATCAATCTCTAATGGGACACCAGCCTCATGAGCTATAGCAAGCAAATGCAATACGACATTTGTTGAGCCGCCGGTTGCAGCTGCGCAAGCTATACCATTGATCAATGCTTGTTTTGTTATAATATTTTTTGGTAGGATTCCTTGTTCTAAAACCTTCATTATTAACTGCCCAGATTCATATCCAAGTACTTTTTTTCTTTTGTCAGTAGCTCCAACTGTTGAGCTACCCATTGGAGACATTCCAATAAATTCCAAAACAGTTGCCATAGTATTTGCAGTATATTGTGCACCGCACGAACCTGCACCAGGACAAGCAGCATCTTCAAGCGATGTTAATTCTTTTTCATCAAGATTGCCTGCAGCGTGTTGTCCAACTGCTTCAAAAACATCTTGTATTGTCACATCATTTCCTTGAAATTTTCCCGGTGCTATTGAACCACTATAAAGAATTACTGTAGGAATATTTAATCTTGCTGCAACCATTGCCCCTGCTGGAATCGTTTTGTCACATCCGACTATGATAACTGCTGCATCAAAAGAATATCCGACTGCTGCTAATTCAATTGAATCTGCTATTAATTCTCTGCTAACTAGAGAAGCTTTCATTCCTTCAGTTCCCATAGATATTCCATCGCTAATTGATATTGTATTTACTTCCATTGGAGTACCGCCACTATTTGCAACGCCAGCCATAACATCTTGAGCTAACTCCCTGTGACTAAAATTACAAGGCATTGTACCAATCCAACTATGCGCAACCATAACTAACGGTTTTTTTAAATCTTCAGAGTTATAACCAACTGATTTAAAATAAGATCTTGCTGGGGCTCGATCAGGTCCATCAACTAATTTTTTACTTTTATGCCTTTGATCGAATGTCATTTTTTTCCTATTATATTAATTTTGGAAGATCTGCATCTTTTGAATGGCCATTTTTTTTAGGACAGAATAGGCAATTGCCATCTTCTTCAACAATTTTATGGCATAATGGGCATTTTGGTCTACCTGTCGAAGCAAGCAGTCTTGTTTTTTCAATAAATTCATTAGTCATTTTTCTAGATAGTTCAATTCTTAATTTTGGACTTTCTCCATTTTCGATTGATTCTTGGTCGTCAAATAATATAATGATGTGGTCTTCGCTAGCAAGATAGTCAACTCCAATCCTTAATAAATTAATTTCTAGGCTCGGTGTCAATGGAAATTCTATTTCTTCTAATGCATTTATTATATTTTTTTCAATTGCTACTACGTTATCTGCTAATAATTGAGAGCATGCTCTACCGAGAGAAATAAGTTGATCTTTTTCTATCCATAATAAGCAAATATCAGTATTTTTTTCAATTAAAATATAAAATATTCTGTTTCCTGCTTGTCCTTGAAAATGCGTATCTATTCTATTTACTAGTTGATAATTTTTCATATATTTATTCTCGCATTATTATTTATATAAAATTTATATAAAATTAATAATAATTTTATCATTCATTATTAACAAAGAATGTTTAGATAAACTATCATATCACTATGAATAAGTCAGCACATCATTATGAATAACTCAATGTATCCTAATTTATCTGCACATTCACGGGTCTTTATTGACGAAAACTTGTCTAAGCATACTTATATACGCATTGGCGGTAAAGCTAAATACTTTATTAAAGTAGGTTCAATAATTGATCTAAAAAAATTATTAAGTTGGGTAAAATCAAAAAATATCCCATATATAATTCTTGGTGCTGGGTCTAATGTATTAGTAGATGATGATGGTTGGAATGGTTTAGTCATTTCATTTAAAGATTCAATGAATAACTTGCAAGTAAAGCAAAATAAAATTGTTGCTGGCTCAGGCGTTATGTTGCCTAAATTATCCAAAGTTGCACAAAAACATTCACTCGCTGGACTTGAATTTGCAATTGGAATTCCCGGAACGTTAGGTGGAGCTTTATATAGCAATGCTGGAATCAGTAATGTTGATCAAATTAGTAAGATTATTAAGAATGTAACTGTTTTACGAGATAGTAAATTGTTAACTATTGACTTAGAAAACATCAAATTTGATTATAGATATTCAAGTTTGAAAGAAAATTGCGAAATAATTGTAGAAGCTGAATTAAGCTTAAGTTTAGAAAATCAAGAAATTATTGATAAAAAAATGCAATGTATTATGCAATATCGTAAGTTAACTCAGCCAGCTTCAACAAAAAATGCCGGTTCAATTTTTAAAAATCCTGCGGATTTATCCGCAGGAAAATTGATTGAAGAAGCAAATCTTAAAGGGGTCCAGATAGGAGGAGCAATGGTTAGTTCTAAGCATTCAAATTTCATTGTTAATGAAAAAAATGCCACTGCAAAGGATGTTGCTGATTTGATGATGATTATTCAAAATAAGGTATATGAAAATACTGGGATTTTATTGCAACCTGAGGTAGAATGGTTAGGGAATAAAAAAATTCCAAATATTTTTCAATAATTTTGAGTTAATTTTTTAAATTACGTAGGTAAAAATGGGAAAAACATATGATTCTGAAAAAGAGGTCTCCATTGAGGTTTCTGAAGATTTGAAGAATGAAATTTTTTTATTTATTCGAGATTGGAAAAATACTCGCGCTTGGTTAATGACAAGAAGAAAAGATACTCGAGAAATAATGCGTCCAGTTGGTTCTTTTATAAATAAAGATTGGTCGGTTGGCACAATAACGCAAGATTTACATATCAAAACCACGCATGTTAAAAATGATCCAATCACAGGATATTTATGGGTAGAAATGGATAGTGAAAGATACGGAAGAATGGATTATCCAAGAAATGTTTGGATGCAAGGCTCTGCTGATTTAATAGATGATGAAAAAGAAGTTAAAAATTTTTTTGATAAAAGATCTGCAGCAACTGGCAGAGGAGATGCTCATCCTACAGATGATACTTATAAAAGAATGTTGATTAATACTAAACCAGAGTATATTCGTGCCGAAGGTTTTTATAAGGACAATCCTATGAGGGCAGTGATTATTCGCGACTTTTCATTACATATAAATTTAACCGATGATGAAATATTTAATACATTAAATAATGAAAGATCATTGGAGCAATAAAATGGGAGAAGTCTGGAATAAAGAAAAAAAGATCGATGATAATGAATCTGAGCAATATAGAGATATTATTCGTGAATTTATTTCAAAGTATCATTCTACAACATTATCTTATTTTTTAACGATTAGAAAAAATGGCCAACCAGTGATGAGACCTGTTTCAACTTTTGTAGAAGGATGGGATATATATACAATAAGCCAGCATCACCAAGTTAAAGTTCAACATGTTAAAAATAATGCCAATGTGGGTTATTTATTTACTGATAATGAAGGAGATGCCTACATGCCACTTGGTTATACCAAAAATGTGTGGGTTTCAGGTATTTGTGAAATTATTACTGATCAATCAGAAATAGAAGAATTTTTTATCAGACGTGAAAAAGGGACTGGGCAAGGCGATGCACATCCGCATGATAATACTTACACCAGACTTTTATTTAAAACTAAATTGAACTATTTACGTGCAGAAGGATTTGCTGAGCATGCAAGACCTATTATCTATAAACATTTCTAATTATGAATAAAATTAATAAGCTTGCTGGTGTGATTATCTGGACAGAAAATTTTGATGTGATGTATGATTTTTATACTCAAAAATTAGGGTTAGTGCCTCATACATTAAAAAAAGAATCTGTCAATTTTCACTGGGACAACTTAAAATTTACTATAGCCTTTCATCAAAAAGTACGATCATTTTCTAAAGACAAATATCGTATTATGTTAAATTTTGAAGTAGATAATATTGATTCAATGTATAAATTATTTTTTTCAAAAGATGTTGAATTTATTAGAAAACCAAGTGATGAAAAATGGGGCAAAGTAGCTAGTTTTTTAGATCCTGATCAAAATATTATACAAATAATACAAAATTATAAAAAATAATATTTTTTTGTCTAGCTTTTTAGTGTTTTCATATTAGAATTAATTTATTATTGGAGTTTGATAATGACTCAATTAGTTTTTTGGTTACTTTCTTTTGTATTAATTTTTTTAATGGGATTTATGGGATTTCGTTCATTTATTGGTAATGCAAATGCTGGAAAACACACAATATATACTCATTTAGAGAATAGAGAAAACATAATGAAAAAATTATTGCAGGATGATTTTTTAAATAAAATTGTTGTTTTTTCAGGCGCATTGACTCTCCTTTTATTAAATACCTTACTTGTATTAGCTTTATTGTTTTTTCCTTCTCACTAAATATAAAATTTGGAATGAGTAATTGTTGATTAATATTGCACATAGAGGCTTGTCTGCCATTGCTCCTGAGAACACACTTTATTCCTTTGATCGTGCACTTCAATCTGGGATGAATCATTTAGAATTTGATATACAATTGAGTTCAGATAAAATTCCTGTTGTTATTCATGATGACAGACTAGATAGAACTACAAATTTAGTAGGAAAAGTAAATGAACGTACTATTGCAGAGCTTAGAAAAGCTCAAGCATTAAATAATTTTAATTCACTGCATAATGTAGATAAAAAATTATTAGGAATTCCAACTCTTGATGATTTATTAATTCGGTATACAGATAAAGCACATTTGTATATTGAGCTAAAATCTCCTGATCATGCTTTACCTGAAATTGTTGCAGAAAGTTTAATTAAAAATAATGCTCTGAAATACTCGTCTAGTCCACCTCAATCAGCCCCAGGATTAACTATTATTGGATTTTCTCTAGAACAAGTTTTACGTTCTAAGTATCTTTTACCGAAAGTTAAACATGGATGGCTAAGATACGATCTTCATGAAATCGATATTAATTTAGTGAGTAACTTAGAACTTGATGGTATCTATCCTTTTGTTAAAAATATTAAAAAAGATTTAGTTCATTTTGCAAAGAAAAAAAATATAGTGGTTGGTGTATGGGGAGTTGAAACAAAAAAAGAATATAATAATTTATTATCGATGGAAGTCCACGGCGCTACAGTTAATTGGGTGCCTTAACTTTTCTTTTGCGCTTGCATTTTTCCTTTTTCAATGTTTACAAACTTTAATAGTATCATGCCTGCTATCATCAAAATAAGTAAAGAAAGAATTGCAATTTTGCTGTCCCATTTAGAAGAAAAAATTGCATAACTTAATGGCCCTAGAATAGTGGCAGTTCTTCCAATTAATGCAAAAAAACCAAAAAATTCTGCGCTTTGATCTACTGGTACCATGTATGCATAAATACTTCTAGCTAATGCTTGGCTACCTCCCATAAAAATACCTAATAAACTGCCTAATATTAACCACTGTATATTAATGCCAATGTTTAAAGGTATCCATACATTATTTCTAACTAAATTAGTCCACCAACTTAATTTATATCGTTCAATATTTGAAGGGTGCAAATTTCCTACTATTGTTTTTATTCCTGTATTTTCTTGAGTTGCGATACTTAACTTGTAGTTATTATTTTTAATTTCTGTAAATATGCTATCTATTTCTTGACGAGTTAATTCTTGTTTATTTTCAAATACTTTGTTGGTAGGTAAAATCTGATTAATTTTTTTTAATTCACTATCACTAATTTTATTTATTTTTTCTATTATAAAAGTTTGATTAATTTCTACTATTTGAACATCGAATTCATCGAATTCATTTGGAATCATTGGTGCAAATGCCAGAGCAAATATAGTTAATCCAATCCAACCAAACAGAGCAATTATGAGAGCTTTTTTAGCAGTGAGTATCTCTGCTATTTTAGAAAATAATAATGCGCCAGGCGCAGCAATAAATTGAACTATCAAGATAGTAGACATATTAGAAATTAATGACACTCCTAGAACATCGGCTCCAAATGCTCCTGCTACTGACAATACTGTCGCAATACCATCAGTGAATAATAAGTATGCAATTAAATAAATTCCAAGTATTTTATAGCGCCTGATATTTTTGATAGTCTGGAATACTTTTTTAAAAGATTCATCTAAAGATTTTTTTGCAATGATTTTATTACTTTGCTCTTTTTTTGGTTCTGGGACTAACTTGAATGTTAATATTGACCAACCAATCCACCATAATCCAACTGATGCAATACAAGCACGTGTTATTAAATCGAGGGAATCAGAATTTGTATATGATACAACAATTGCTAAATGTATCAACAAAAGTAGTCCTCCTCCAATGTATCCATAAGCAAAACCACGTGCACTTACTTTATCTAGAAATTTTGGAGCAACAACATGAGGTAGTAATGCATTATAAAATGCTGTTCCACCGATAAATCCTATATTTGCAGTTACGAAGCATCCAAAAAACCAAGCCCATGGATTATTAAAGTAAGGTGAAAAAAACATAAGCATGGTTGCTATAGAGCCTATTGCTGTATAGATAAGTAACATTTTTTTCTTCGTTCCAGTTTTATCTGCGAAAGCACCCAAAACTGGACCAGTAAACATGACAATACTAGCTGATAAAGCAATAGCAAGACTCCACATAGCACTTCCAGATAAATTCATTCCCAAAAAATTGGCTGTGTCACCAAATTTATCTTGAAATAAAGCTATAAAATATATGGGAATTATGGCAACAATAGTCGTCGCAAAACCAGAATTTGCCCAGTCATACATGCACCAGCCATTGATTATTTTATGTTGTTCTTTTGACAAATCTTTAAATTGCATGTTATTAATTAGTTACTAGCATATTGTTTTTTTAATTTGATTAAAATTTGTTTATCCAATTAAGGATTTTTTATGGAAATAATAATCATCATAGGTATGATATGTTTTTTTGGAGCATTTGTACAATCATTAATTGGATTTGGTTATGCAGTTTTCGTAACACCATTAATTTCTCTTATACTTGGTCCAAAATTGGCAATAGTTTTTTCTATTATCACAAGTACATTTACTTCCTATATACTTTTTTTTCATCGTGGTGCTTATTCAGAATTAAAAAATGTTAGGACACTGGCATTAATGGCAATTATTGGCACGCCGGTAGGTATATTTTTATTATTTTATTTTAATGAAAATATTATTCGTTTTTTAATTTCCATCGCTATTTTTGTGAGCGCTGGTGTTACATTAAGAAAGAAAAATAATGCCAAGCATAATGATAGAATCTCTCTGCAAATTATTTTTGGTCTAATGTCAGGTGTTATGAGAGGGACTGTTTCAATGGGAGGGCCACCTGTAGTTATTTATCAAAATTGGGTAGGTGGTACGCCAGATGTTATTCGTAATAAAATGTATGCTTTTTTTGCGTGGATCAGTCCAGTTGGAATTATTTTTCTTCTACCATCCGGACTAATTGATTTTGATTTAATTAAATTAATTCCAACCTCCATTGTATTTATTAGCTTGGGAATATTCGTAGGTGTGAAAAATAGAGCCAAGATTTCTAGTAGATTGTTTCATTATTTATCTGTATCATTATTATTCTTGGTAAGCGTGATTGGCATTACAAATACTCTATTGATATGGTTTTAATAGATTTTATTAAGGAGGATATTATCAATCCATTAGATGAAAATCAAATAGAAATAAATTTAGCTGAATTAAATGATTGGAAATATATTGACCATAGCATCGTTAAATCTTTCAAAACTAATAGTTTTACAGAAGCAATAGGCTTTATTGTAATGATTTCCATTGAAGCAGAAAAAATGAATCATCATCCTGTCATTATAAATACTTATAATGAAGTTAAAATTAAGCTATCAACGCATGATTCTTCTGGCATTACAAGTAAAGACTTTTTGCTAGCTAAAAAAATTGATTCTCTTTTCTCTTTTTGAAAAAAATGATACAGACTAAGAAATTTCAATGCGAAAATTAAAACTGAATTCAAATGTTATTACTGATGGTCAATGTATTATTTATGTGATGAGTCGAGATCAACGATTAAAAGATAATCATGCAGTTATTTATGCTCAAAATTTATGTTTAGAATTAAAATTACCATTAATAATTGTGTTTAATATTTTAGAAAAATCAGGAAACAGATCCAGGGAACATTATTTATTTATGCTAGAAGGTTTAAAGTTAATTGAACATGAATGTCAAGAGAAAAATATTACTTTTGTATTAACAATTGGTGATGCAATTAAAGAAATCACTGCTTTAGCAAAAAAAATGAATCCTCAAGAAATTGTCTTTGATTTTAATCCATTAAAAAGAACTCGTAACATTCAAAAATCTATTACTTCAAAAATTATGTGCGCATCGGTCGTAATAGATACACACAATATTATTCCGATTTGGACGCTGTCTGATAAGGAGGAGTATGCTGCTCATACTATTAGGCGTAAAGTTCATAAAAATTTAAAAGATTGGTTAGTTGAGCCAGCTAAAATTATCATGCATCCTTATAAATTAAATATTCATATTGAAGATAATAATTGGATTAAAGCACGACGATCGATTAATTTTGTTAAATCAAGTGGAATTAAAATCATGTGCAAGCCAGGTTATCAGGAAGGATCATTGATGCTCAGAGATTTTATTTTTAATAAACTTGATAATTATGCTCAATTACGTAATTCTCCAATAGAAAATGGTCAAAGTAACTTAAGTCCATATATTCATTTTGGACATATTTCATCTTTGCGAATAGCATTAAATATTTTAAAAACATGTAATGAAGAATTATTATTATTTCAATTTGGAAAACTCGTTTCATATGAA
This sequence comes from Chloroflexota bacterium, assembly GCA_003228125.1. Taxonomy (GTDB): domain Bacteria; phylum Chloroflexota; class Dehalococcoidia; order UBA2979; family UBA2979. The sequence continues at coordinate 21,089 of QGNP01000001.1, forward strand.
GGTATCCCATCTAGGATGGACAGTATTAATGCTTATATTGAAGAACTGGTTGTCCGTAAAGAATTAGCAGATAATTTTTGTTTTTATAATCATAAGTATGATTCATTAGAAGGTGCTAAGGAATGGGCGAAGTTAACATTAAAACTGCATGCTAATGACAGACGTATATTTCAATACAAACTTCAAGATTGGCAAAATGCAAAAACGCATGATTTAGCATGGAATGCAGCACAAAAAGAACTGTCGCATACTGGAAAAATGCATGGATATATGCGAATGTATTGGGCAAAAAAAATACTAGAATGGTCAGAATCTCCAGAATCAGCAATTGAAACAGCAATATACTTGAATGATTTTTATTCATTAGATGGTGGAGATCCTAATGGTTATGCGGGAATTATGTGGTCAATTGCTGGAGTTCATGATCGTGCATGGTTTGAAAGAGATGTGTTTGGAAAGATTCGATATATGAATTATAAAGGACTTAAGAGAAAATTTAATTTAGAAAAATATATTCAAATGTGGCAATAATAAAATATATTCAAATAATATGAAATTACTGATTTTCTTTGATTGGTGAGCCCGGTGAGATTCGAACTCACGACCGAATGCTTAAAAGGCATCTACTCTACCGCTGAGTTACGGGCCCAGATCTATGTTCCTGAAAAACACCAATAGTGTCAATAGATATCTTTCTAATCTGTTAGCTTTACTTATTTTCTACCTTTATGTTTAATAACCAAAACTAAAAGAACTACCTATACAATTCTTTTTTCTGTTACATGGCGCAAAATATTGCAATTGATTATTTTTTTCTTGAGGTAATTTATTAGAAAAACCATCGCTAGTCATATTATTATCGAATATTTATATTAAATGTTTTATATGGAAACAGTACGTGAGTAGTGCGTTAAGTATCTAGCATTCTGTTAGGAAATAATTAAAGTATGTAGGCTGGTTTACCTGTTTATTTTGATTATAAAATACTACAAAATACATAATGAACAACACAAAAAGAAATGTCCTCAGAGTAGAAATCTGAGGACATCATTAACAATTTAAATAGTGTTAAAAGTATACCAGGTGTAAATGAAGAAATGGAAATAGAATCTGATTACTCAGAGACTATTTCCACCGGTTTGGCACCGAATTCAAGTATACCAGAAGGTTCTTAAAAATATGACATAAAAAAACGCACTTCGTGGAAAAGTGCGATTATATATTATAGCACTTTTTTAATAGAACGTTCAATGCTTTTACATGATAAAATTTGTATTAATTTACTAAGTTCTGAATAGATAGCTAAAGATTTTATAAGTCATTTTTTTGAATTTGATAATTACAAATTTTATTATTACCAGCACAGTGACAGGGATAAGTATCCATATAAGTTCATTAAGTATTACCTGAAGTCCACGTTCTCCAAAGAATGCACCAAGATTTAATGGCGAAACCTCTATTGGAGTAAATGGAAAAAAATATCTACTATTATCAAATGGTGCAAAAAATGCCACGCCTTCACCTCCATTAGTAAGTCCATCTAGAATACCGTGGGACATTGTTATTAATGAGAAATAAATAATTAGAAATAAAGAGTTTTTTCTAGACATATTTTCCTTTCGGAAAAAAATAACCCAGACAATGATTCCTAATAATAAAGCAAAAAATATTGAATGAGTAATCCCACGATGTCCAAATAAATCTAAATAATTAACACCAAAATACCAACCTATGACATCTGCATCGGGTATTGCTGGGCAAATTAAAGATAAGATCCAAAATCTTTTCTTATTACTCTGTTGGAATATTTTTCCTGCGGCAAGTCCTACCATTGAGTGACTAAATATGGTTGGCATTATAAAAATTGCATTTCATTTGTATTTATTAAATTTTATATCATATGTATATTATCTAATACATGTATTTTAATAATATAATTCGAAAATAAAACTTTTATAAATTCCACGTGGCAAGACATATAATGTCATTTGAAAACAAGATGGTGAAAATGATATAATTTTTTTAAGGATTAAATATGACGTTAATAACTTGTCCAGATTGCAAAACAAAAATTTCTGATTCTGCAATTAGTTGTATTGAATGTTATCGTCCTATGGAATCAGAAAGTGTATCAGTCAATGCTCAAATGCATGCTCTTCCGCCATCCTTAGGTTTTAATGATGCAAGTGCAACTTGCTTGCGTAAATATTTTGACTTTACTGGAAGAGCAGGAAGATCAGAGTATTGGTATTTTTATCTCTTTATTGCTTTATTGAGTAATGTGGTGGCATTTATAGGTTTTTGGCCATTAAATATAATCACACTTTTGGTGTGTTTTATTCCTATACTTTCAGCAGGAACAAGAAGATTACATGATACGAATAAATCTGGTTGGCGGCAGTTATGGATCTTAACGGGAATTGGATTTTTCTTTGTACTGTATTGGTTAATTATAAAAGGCGATACTGTTAAAAATTCATATGATTTAAATTAGCGGTGCAATTTATATGCTTTACTATTTTCTCTAGAGGAAGTTGCTCCAAATAATCTTGGTCATAAGGTCGCAAAAAATATTTGTTTATCCATATTTAGGTTACTTTTAAAGGAACATTATCTTTACATAGCGGACATTCATTTTCTTCATAGTTTTCTAAAGTAATTTTTACTAATGATATCGAGGGGACATTAAAGTGTATTGGTTGCATTGATCTATCTGCAATTATTGCTATGCCGATTACAGTTCCATTAGCATTTTTTACTGCATCCATTGTTTCAAAAATGGACTGGCCACTTGTCAGGATATCATCTACAACAAGTACTTTTTCACCTGGTTTTATTAAATAGTCTCTACCAATAGTTCTGCCCTTTTCTGCTTTTTCAGCAATGATGCTTCTGACACGATAGTTTCGTGCTACTTCATATGCAATGATCGCACCACCAGTAGTTGGTCCAACAATTAAATCTGGTTGTAAGTCCTTTGTTAGCTCGTAAATGTCTTTACAAATTATTTCTGTAAGATCCGGCCATTGTAATAAATTAAATTTTTCTAAGTATGTATTAGAATGAACGCCTGAATTGAGTTTGAAATGCCCACTTTGAATGACTTTTGCATCAATTAATAATGCTCTAATTTCTTCTTGATTTTTTACCATTATTTTACTTTCCTAAATCGTATTGTACACTATGTTCTATTTTCCCCATTCTATCTTTAGGCCAATATATGAATTCTGTTTTTCCATAAACTTGGTAAGTTTTTATAAATCCCCAAAATCTAGAGTCAAATGAATTATATACATTGTCACCAAGTACAAAAATACTTCTTTCAGGCACAATCATTTTTTTAAATTCTGATGTTAGCTTAATATAATTATTATTAGTATCTAATTTTTGGATGATCTTTCCATCGACTTTTACTATACCATTTTGATACTCAACTGTTTGGCCAGCTACTGCGACTACTCTTTTAACTAAAAATTTTTCAACATTTTTGGAACCATATTTAAAAACAACTGAATCACCAGCTTTAATGTTTTCCCGGATATACCATCTTTCAGATTCAAAAAATGGAATCCATTTCATGGGAATAGATTTTTGAACTAATTTATTTACAAATATTAAATCATTGTTATAGAAAGTTGGCTCCATTGACATTCCAGAAACTTGATAATTTTGAAAAAATTGCCTACTAAACATAAATATAATTAATGCAACTAATACAACCTTACCTATCTCTTTATAAACAATCTTGATTGTATCAAAGAATGTTGAAATTCCCTCTTCGTTGATTTGGTCAAGCTCAATTGCATTTTCAAAATCTAAAATAATTTTTTGAATTTTTTTATTTAAAATATATTTTTTAATTGGCACTGAATAATTATTGGAGTAAAAGTATATATTTCTAGAAGGAGGGAGGTTATGTATATTTAAATTAAAGAAATCAATCTTTTTTTTATTGATTTCTGGAAGAGATGTTGATACTTTACGAAAATTTAATTTATGCATTTAAATTTTATACTAATCGCTAAGTTGATTTATTTATAGTCATTTCTATTTGAATTTAATTCATTACAGATTTTAATTACAAATTTTTTAAGACTATTTATATTTGCTAAGTTTATCATTTTTTTAGACTGATTATTGTTATAAAATATCTTATGAAGCGCTGTACCAAAATTAATTTTTTTTATTCCATGCTTATTTAGTAATAAAAAGTGCTCAGCATTTAATCCTGATCCTCCATGAACAACAAGTGGAATATTGACTTTATTATTAATTTCCTTCAATATTACTTTATTTATTTTTCCTGCTATTCCATGCATTGAGCCAATTGAAATAGCTAATGAATTTACATTTGTTTTTTTAATGAAATAGGTCGCTTCTTCAGGGTCGGTGTATAAATTTTTTACTATTTCTCCTTTTTTGATAAGTTCTGATTGACCGCCAACAATACCAAGTTCTGCTTCAAATCCAAACTTTGATAAAGTAAATTTATTTTTAACATTGATGGTTAATTTAATATTTTTTTCTAGTGTATATTCGGAATAATCTGCCATAAAAGATGAGTAGTTGTTCATTAATGCTGATTTAAACATGATTAATTTTTTTGCGTGATCAAGATGTAATGCAACTGGGAGAGGATGCAAATTAACTAGTTCATTTAATTCTTTTATATTGCCTCCATTTGCATTTATATTATTTATATTAATCGGATTTGTTTGTAAAAAAATAGGCGAATTGGCTTGCTTTGCTCCCTCTAAAACTACTTTTGCCATTTGAATAGAAGATACATTAAATCCTGGAACTATATAGTTATGAGTTTGTGCTTCTCTTAGTAATGAAATTCCATTTACTTTTACCACTGCTTTTCCCCTTTGTTGATTGATTGAAAGATGTATAATTATTTAAACATATAAGGATGGTGAAATAGATTGAATATTTTTAATTATCGGTCATTTATTTTAGTTATGGTCATTGCAATTTTTTTTGGAAATATCTCTTTAATTATTGATAATAGAAATCAGAATGATAGTACAAGTAATCAACAAAAAATTCAATCACCTACTGATACTAGAACAATTAAAGTGAACGGGTCGGGAATAGTAAACGTTGTTCCTGATATTGCATCTATCAATATTAATGTATTTTCACAGAAAAAAACTGCAAGTTCTGCTAGAGAGAGTGCTGCTCAATCAATGCAATCTTTGATGGGCGTGTTTAAAAAATTTGGCATTGAAGATAATGATCTGCAAACAAAAAATTACTCATTATACCCAGAGTATGTGTATGAGAAAAATGAAATAAGGCGGATTGAAGCCTTTAATGTCTCAAATAATCTTTATATAATTATTCGTGATTTAGATGACCTAGGTGCGGTTTTAGATGCTTCTATTGAATTGGAGAGTGATAATATTCGAATAGATAATATTGCTTTTAATATAGACAATGATAAATTGTATAAAATAAATGCTAGAAAGAAAGCCATTGATGATGCTTTAATGAAAGCAAAAGAAATCGCTAATGGCATTAATCAAGAAATTGGATTACCTATCAGTATCATAGAATTAGTTGATATGCCATATAGTAGCCCTATTGGTATATCAAGAGTTATGATGGCAGAAAAATCTTCTACCCCTACTTCTATTTCGCCTGGACAAATTGTGATAGAAGTAAGAGTCGATGTAACTTATCAATTAAAATAATTATGCTAATATTGAGTATATTATAATTACAATATAAATAAGGAATGACCATTGGTTTTAAGCGATCGTTCAATTAAGGCAGCATTAGCATCTGGTAAAATAGTTGTTAGTCCACTAGGTGAAAATGCTATCCAACCAGCATCTTTAGATATTAGATTGGACAGAGAATTTCGTGTTTTTAGAAATCATAGAGATTCGTTTATTGATATCAGGACCCCAATGGAGACATTAACAGAATTAGAAACAATTAGTGACGATCAATCCTTTGTTCTGCATCCTACTGAGTTTGTATTAGGATCAACTATAGAGCTCGTTGAGCTTCCTAATGATATTGTCGCTCGAGTCGAGGGTAAATCTTCTTTAGGGCGCTTAGGCCTCTTGGTTCATGCAACTGCTGGATATGTGGATCCTGGATGGAAAGGAAAATTGACAATGGAACTATCAAATGTTTCAAATCTTCCTATTAAATTATATTATAATATGAAAATTGGACAACTTTCATTTTTTGAATTATCCACTCCATCTGACAACCCTTATGGTTCTAGTAATATCAAATCTAAATACCAAAATCAGGAAGGACCTACTGCTAGTAAGGGCTATTCTGACTATGAGTAGTTTGCAATCTTAATTTTATGAGTAATCAAAAAGTTTCACAATTCATGCTTGAAGCAATTACGCTTACAAAAAAACCTAAAATTAATGTATCCCCTAACCCTTTTGTTGGAGCAGTGATTGTTAGAAATAATAAAATTATTGGTAAAGGCAGTACTCGTTTATACGGGGGAAATCATGCAGAAATTATTGCTATAAATAGCGTAAAAGATAAAAAAAAATTAGATGATGCAACATTATATTCAACTCTTGAGCCATGTGTACATTTTGGTAAAACACCTCCTTGCGTCGATGCTATTATCAAATCAGGCATTCTTCGAGTTGTGATTGCCATCATTGATCCAGATAAAAAAGTAAACGGTAAAGGTGTAAAAAAATTACGATCTAATTTAATAGATGTAAAAATTGGTGATGGAGCTAGTATCGTTAGAGATGAGTTAAAAGAATATATTTTTAATAGAAAAAATAGCAGGCCATATTTTAGTGTTAAATTAGCTACATCTATTGATGGTAAAATTGCTACGAAAAATGGAGATTCAAAATGGCTTTCAAATAAAAAAAGTAGATCAGAAGTTCATCAATTTCGAAAAAATGTTGATGCAATATTGATTGGTTCAAAAACGGTTATGCAAGATAACCCTTTTTTAACTGCTAGAAATAATGATAAATTGTATAAGAGGCAGCCAGTAAGAATAGTGATTGACTCCAAAGGTGCAGTACCTTTACATTCAAATATTTTTAATCATCAATCTAAAACACTTGTTATAACCACAAAATTTTCTTCTGCAAATTGGAAGAAAAAAATAATAGAAATGAATCATGATTATATAGAGATTGAAGCAATTGATAAGCAAATTAATTTAATAAAATTTGTTGAAAAAATGCATGACTTAGGGTTTATCCATATCTTAGTTGAAGGTGGAGGGAAGTTAGTTGGTGCCTTATTAAGATATCAATTGATTAATAAAGTGTATTTTTTTATAACGCCTCAAATTATTGGCAGTGGTGGTTCAGTAAATGCAGTTGATGGTTTGAGTATAAATTCAATGGCAGATACATTAAAGTTAAGAAACACTTCTTATAAATTATTGAAAAATGATATTCTTGTATCAGGTGAAATTTAGTATAGTTATTTTTTGGGAGAGCATAATGTTTACTGGCATTATTGAAGAAATTGGTATTGTTGAAAAAAATAAATCAGGACAATTGATAATTCAATGTTCAAAAATATTGAGCGATGCCCAATTAGGTGACTCTATTGCTATAAATGGAGTTGATTTGACCATTTCTAAAATATTTCCTAATTCTTTAGGATTTGATATAATGCCAGAAACTTTTCGAAAATCAAATCTTGTAAATTCAATTGAAAAATCTAAGGTAAATTTAGAACGATCTTTAACATTGCAGACAAAATTATCAGGTCATATTGTAAGAGGGGTCATTGAAACTACTTGCAATTTGTTTTCTATGGATAAAGAAGACAATGCAATTATTGCTACTTATCAAGTTAGCCCTCAATATTTAAATTATATTCTTAAAAAAGGTCCAGTTGCCATAGATGGAGTTTCTTTAACTGTTATTTCTAAGAACAAAGATTCTTTTTCAGTTTCTTTAGTTGAATGGACTCAAAAAAATACAAATCTTTTAGAAAGAAAAATAGGCGCATTAATTAATTTAGAAACTGATATTTTAGCTCGTTATGTTGAGCAACTAATTGATCGTGATTAATTATCTAGTATTATCTTAAAAAGGAGATAAAATGATTCCAACAAAAGAACAAGACAAATATAAATATTTGCATATTGATGCCGAGCAGGCAATCTCTATGTTTAAAGAAGGTAGCCCATTAATAATTGTAGATGATGAAGATAGGGAGAACGAAGGTGACGTAGCAATCCCTGCACAATTTTGTACTGCAAGTATGGTGAATTTTATGGCTAAAGAAGCAAGAGGTTTAATATGTACACCATTAGATGCATCAATTGCTAACAAATTAAATTTAAGTTTAATGACTGGCTCAGAAGGTGACACAGTTGAAAGCACAGCTTTTACAGTTACTGTTGAAGCGGCTGTTGGAATTACTACCGGTATATCTGCTCAAGATAGAGCGACAACAATCAGCGTTTTGGCGAACAAAGATAGTATTGCAAGTGACTTAGTTAAGCCCGGACATGTATTTCCACTTAAAGCACGAGAAGGAGGAACTCTAGTAAGGGCTGGCCAAACAGAAGCATCAGTTGATCTTTGTAAGATGGCAGGAATTTATCCTGTTGCAGTTATTTGTGAAATTATGAAAGACGATGGCGAAATGGCAAGAATGAATGATCTTGAGAAATTTGCTGAAAAACATAAGTTAAAAATAGTAACCGTAGAAGAGTTAATTAGTTATAGAATGTCTCAAGAAAGACTAATTAAACGAGTTACTGAGACAGTTTTACCTACTAAATATGGAGAATTCAAAGTAATTGCATATCATACAACAATTGATTCCAAAGAACACATTGCATTAGTAATGGGTGATGTAGCAAATGAAGAATCTTGCCTAGTCAGAGTGCATGATCAGTGTGTAACCGGAGATGTGTTTGGTTCACAAAGGTGTGATTGCGGAGAACAATTAGATGCAGCTATGGACATAGTCTCTAAAAATGGAACAGGAATTATTGTCTATATGGATCAAGAAGGCAGAGGCATAGGGTTGCACAATAAATTAAAAGCATATAGTTTGCAAGATCAAGGTTTAGACACGGTCGAAGCGAATGAAGCATTAGGTTTTGCAGCTGATAAAAGAGACTATGGAGTGGGATGTCAAATATTGGTTGATTTAGGAATTCAAAAAATGAGACTGATTACAAATAACCCAAAGAAAAGATCTGGCCTAGAGGGTTTTGGGTTAAGAGTTGTAGAAAGAGTACCTATTGAAATTAATCCTAATGAGCATAATTTAAAATATTTAAAAACTAAGAGAGATAAAATGGGTCATTTACTAAATTTAGATGATCAAAGATGAATCAAGAAAAAATAAAAATTGCTATCGTCATGTCTAATTTTAATCAAGAAATTTCTTCAAATTTATTAGAAAATTTTTATGATCATGCAAGAAATATAAATTTTCCAGAAAAGAATATAACTCTATACAATGTTCCTGGAGCTTTTGAAATTCCATATATGGTCAAACGAGTCGCTTTAACAGAGAAATTCAATGCGATTGTATGTCTTGGATCTTTAATTAAGGGCGAAACAATACATTTTGAAATTATTGCTAGTGAACTTGCTCATGGCATTAGTCAAATTAGTCAACAGCACTTATTGCCAGTAATTTTTGGTGTTTTGACAGTGAATAATTTAAAGCAAGCTAATGATAGAATTTTTAAAGCAGCTGAATTTTTAGATACAGCGTTATCAATGATCAATGTTAGTGAAGAATTTTTAAGGCCATAGCATGAAGTCATGGTTAGATAATAAAAATGCATCAGGCGGTGATGAACTTGATGTAAATACAATATATTCAATTAATTTAGCATATAAATTAATCAAGAGATTTCCAAAATTAGAAAAAAGACACAGAGTTGTTGCTGGAGGATTGGCCGTTTCTTCTGCATTGATAATTCTTGCAAGTATTGCAATTTCTAAAAGAATAAAAAAAGGTGAAAATATTAAGACTGCATTAAATTCTATTTCTGAACCAGAAATAGAAGAAATGAAATTGAAAAAAAAGAATAAAAAGACGTAATTTTAATTTAGAATTATTTTAGAAATATTTTAGAATTATTTTAGAAATATTTTAGCTAAGTTGCTCGATAAGGCTACAGCCCTTATACTCTTGATGCTAATGTGTTAACTCACTTTAACAAATATTATTATTTTTTGGTTATTTATGAAGTTTACTTGCGATCAAGACAAACTACAAAAAGCATTGAGTGCTGTTTCAAGAGCAATACCAAATCGCTCTTCTTTGCCAATAACTAATCATATATTAATTGATGCTGGAAACAATGAAATTGTTATTTCTGCAACTGACGCAGAAACTATGGCTATAACATATTCTTTGCCAGCAAATGTAGGTGAAATGGGAGCATTGGCACTTCCTTCACGATTGCTTACAGACTTTATTAGCTCTTTACCACCTGATATAATAAATTTTGGTAAAAATGCTGATTCTTATCAAGCACTACTTACTTGTGCAAAAAATAAATCTTCAATTGAAGGAATTAATCCATCAGAATTTCCACCAATACCAAAAAATACTGGTTCTACCCAATTTAAATTGTCCGCAAGTAAATTCAAAAATGCAATTGCAAAGGTTGTTTTTTCTGCTGCTACTGATGATTCACGACCTATATTAATGGGAGTCCAATTCTTAATTCAAGATAGCAAGCTTACTCTTGCAGCTGCTGATGGATTTAGATTGTCTGTCTGTAAAATTAAATTGGACACCGATCAAACTGCTACCTCTTTTGTAGTACCTGCAAGAGCATTAAGTGAGCTTGGTAAATTATTAGTTGAATTAGGTGACAATCAATTTACTATGACTGTTAATGAACAAAATACACAAGTTGAATTTGATCTAGGTTTTTCTAGAATGGTTTCTCAGTTGTTACAAGGGACTTTTCCTAAATATGATCAATTAATTCCAGATGATTGGAAGACAAAAATTACTATTTCTGCTAAAGAATTTATTCGCGAAACAAAAATTGCATCAATATTTGCAAGAGACGGGAGTGGGATTATTCGATTACATGCAGAGGCATCTTCTGGTAAATTACAAATAATGGCTAAGGCTGAAGAATTAGGCAATAATGAAAGTGAACTAATAACAGAAATACAGGGTGATGATTTAAAAATAGCATTTAACAGCAGGTATTTAATGGATATTTTACAAATTTTAGAAAATGGAATGTTAATAATTGAAGGTTCATCGCCTCAAAGTCCAGGTGTCATTAAATCTGCTGATCATGAAGATTTTATTCATGTAGTGATGCCTATGTTTGTGCAGTGGTAGTTTGTATTTGCGGGGGTTAATTGATTAATTAATAAAGATTAGTTGGTTGCCTATGAACAGAAGAAATTTTTTAAAATCAGCATCGCTTTCAAGCTTTGGTTTATTCCTTGACCCTAATAGTATATTTAGGAAACCATCTAATAAAAACTTGCAGAATTCTTTTCAATCTTTAATAAAGCATGAAGGTCCGCATGATCGTTTATCTATGACGAATCAAAAACACTTACTTTGGGTATGGCAATTTAGTGAAGATGGTACAAAATATGAAATTAGAGATAATTTAGTAAAGTATAATTTAGGAATTGTACTCAAAACTCATGATGGAACGGATTGGATGTCAGAATTTGATCCATCTCCTGATGGCATTGATGGGCCAGATAAAATACATGAAATGTCTCAATTTTTTGAATCAGCTGGTGTTCCGTTTCATACATGGTCAGTTCCTCATGGAATTGAACCACTTAAAGAAGCTGAAATGACATTATTGGCACATGCAGCAGGTTCAAGGAGTATTTATTTAGACGTTGAAGATGCTGGTGGGTTTTGGAGAGGCACTTCTAAAGCAGCACAAATCTATGGTAATAAATTAAGAAATGTTTCTCCTGATATGAGAATTATCACAAGTATTGATGGCAGACCTTGGAATATTGATTCAATTCCTATTGATGAATTTGCTTCTTTTAGTGATGTTTTAGCTCCTCAACTATATTGGAAAACTTTTGGAACTTGGGATAATATTTACACATATAACTATCATGGCTATCAAGTTCCAGAAATTGGAGTTACGCCTAGTTTTATTGTACAAAGTGCATATAAAAAGTTAGAAAAATATAACATGCCAATTCAACCAGTTGGTGAAGGAAGTGCAAATAATGCAATGGAATGGAGTGAATTTATTCAATCCTCATTAGCAAGAAATGCTGAAAGTGTTTCTGCATGGAGATATGGAACAATGAGTACAAATATTATGAATTTAATGTCTAATAATGATCCCTTACCTAAATTTTATTCAATAACTAGTGGTGATTCTTTGTTTGACTTAAGTCAACAATGGGGAGTTAATGTAGATACAATTGTTGATTGGAATCAACATATTTTTAATCCTAATATTTTATCAATTGGACAAGTTATCAGAATACCTGACGGTAATCATCCGATGCAAAAAGAGGTGAAGCACACTGTTCAATTTGGAGAAAATTTATCTATTATTGCTGAAAATTGGGGAACAGATTTAAAGAATATCATTGATTACAATCAAATTATTAATCCGAATCAGATTTATGTTGGTGATGTGATTAAGATTCCACTAGATAATTACTCTAAAGATATAGATAATTCAACAGTTATCATAAATAAAAAAAATCAAACACATAAAATTAGTGATGGTGATAATTTATGGGATATATCAAATAAATGGAATGTAAGCATAGAAAAAATTATCAATCATAATAATATTTTTGATCCTAACTTAATTCAAATTGGTTCAATATTAAAAAATCCAAATTATTAATTTTATACATAATTTTCTATCAATAATGATTTAGTATTAGTATTAGTATTAGTTTTAGTAGATTGTATTAATTATGTGCTTTGATATTGATTCGTATCCGCCTATAAAGAAAATTTCTGGTGCCTCTGTTTTACACCAAGATTTAGTGCTGAGCTCTAAAGATGGGACAGAATTTGCTGCTTTTTATGCAGAAAGCAGTGAGCCTAAAGGTCCTGCTGTAATTATTTTACCAGATGTAAGAGGCTTGTATAGTTTTTATGAAGAATTAGCATTAAGATTTTCTGAAAATGGATATGATGCAATTGCTATTGATTATTTTGGAAGAACAGCTGGCATTAATAAGCGTGATGATAATTTTGAATTTATGCCGCATGTTGCTCAGACTAAAGTCCAACAAGTTACTGAAGATGTTACTGCGGCAATTAATTCAGTTATGAAGAGGCCTAATTATGAAAATCGTAATATATTTACTGTAGGGTTTTGTTTTGGAGGTAGTTCATCATGGCTACAAGCTGCTGGTCAAAAAAGAATTAGCGGTGCTATAGGTTTTTATGGGCATCCCAGTAGAGACAATCGAGATGGGACCCGAGGACCAATTTATCGAGTTGAAGAATTTAATGCTCCTATTTTAGCTTTGATGGGTGGAGCAGATAAGGGAATACCCATCGAGGAAGTCAATAATTTTAGAATTGCTTTGGATAAAGCAACTATTGATAATGAAGTAATTATTTATGACAATGCTCCGCATTCTTTTTTTGACAGAAAGTTCGATGATTTTCAATCAGAATCTGAAGATGCCTGGAAGAAAATTTTAAACTTTATTATGAAAAATTCTTAGTAATATTGAATAGGTGAATAAATGTTATTTAGTGCTTGGCCAGCTCCTAGTAAATGGGAATATATGCTAAATGATTGGCAATATTTAGCGTCTAAAAATTGGGATGGTTTATGGATGATGGATCATTTTATGGCTCCAAATAATCCACAAGACAATCCAGTTTCTGAATCATTCACCTCTATTGCTGCATTGGGTTCATTAATAGACAATGTACGCATCGGAACTATGGTTGCAGGCAATACTTATCGTCATCCTGCTGTCTTGGCTAAGATGGCAGTAAATTTAGACCATATTACTAAAGGCCGTTTTATTTTAGGTATTGGATGTGGCTGGCAAGAATTAGAACACTCTGTTTTTGGTATTGATTTTCCTCCTATTAGCCAACGTGTCAAAATGTTAAATGAATCTGCTGATATACTAAGCAATCTATTAAGTGGGAATGAAGTTAATTTTTCTGGTGATTATTATAACTTATCTCAAGCGAAATTATCACCAGCCCCGTTGACTGATAAAATTCCTTTATTAATTGGCGGAGGTGGAGAAAAAGTTACTTTAAAGACCGTTGCAAAATTTGCTGATGCATGGAATATATGGGCCTCTCCTTCTTTATTTGAAAGGAAATTAGCAGTACTAACTAAGCATTGTGAATTAATTAATAGAGACGTATCAGAAATTCACAAAACAGTTGCTATTAATATTTTATTTTCAGATGATCGACAAAAAATTCAACAACTTAAAACGAACTCATGGTCATTGATAGGTGGAAATATTGACGAAATTACTCAAAGAATTGGCGAGTTTATAAATATGGGCGTTAATGAAATTATTGTAGCAGCTTATAATAAAGATTCTTATCAAAGAGTTAGCTTAGAGCAATTAGATATTTTTTCAGAAAATATTATTCCATTATTTAATTAGCTATTTTTATACATAATTGGGAAATTATAGAATATGTCATTTCGCATCCCAAATAAAAATTATCTATAGTAATGTATTCATCATGATTATGAAATCCGTTTCTTTCTTCAGCAGAAAATAATGATGGGATAAACCCATAGGCATTGATACCAATATTTCTTAAAAATCTATTATCAGTTGCATATGCAGATGTGAGTGGAAAAATTTTACTTTCTGGAAATTTTTTATTAATTGTTGATTGTATTATTTTGATTAATTCTGTATCCCATTCACAATTAATTTTCATATTTTTTTCATCTGTTGAAATACTTTCTACTAATATTTCAGGATTATTTAATAATTTTTTAATCATTGTAATAAATCCTTCACGATTAATTGTACCAGGGAGCCTGCAATCAAGAATTGCCTCTGCTTTTGATGGAATTACATTGTGTTTATTACCAGTATGGAGTTGTGTTATATTTATTGTTATTTGATTCATAGCAATGAGCTCTACATCATTAATTTTTTTATTTTCTTCAGCATTAAAAAACTGTTTATTTCCAGAAAATACGTGCTGATAGTTTGAATTGTGCCACTTATGTATTTTAGCTAATGCATTAGTCAGTTTTAGAGGCGCATTGTTGAAATTTGGCTGACTGCCATGGCCAGTTTCTCCAAAAGTAGTTATTTTTAATTGACATATTTCTTTTTCATTATTTGCAATTCCAAAGATAGGTTTATTATTGATTTCTATATCACTAAATCCGTAACCTCCTTCATTAAGAGAATATTCGATATTTAGTAATTCTGGCTTATTTTTTATTAGCCACGACATACCATACATCGAACCTATTTCTTCATCTGGCACAAGACAAAAAATGACATCTCTATTTAGTACTTGATTATTTTTTTTGAGAAGAAGAAATGCAATGAATTGCATTATCGTGCAACTCTTCATATCTATAGCACCTCTACCATAGATTTTATTATTTCTTATTTTTCCTCCAAATGGCTCTATGCTCCATTTATCTTTTTCTACTGGCACAACATCAGAATGACTGCATAGCATTAATCCTTTTTTTGAATTATTTCCTTTAATTTTTGCATATAAGATTTTACGTTTGTTTGCAGTTGTAAAAGTTTGAAATTCTATTTGATTGATCTTTAAGTGATATTCAAAAAAATCTGTTGCTAAAATTTCATTACCAGGTGGATTTGAGGTATTAATTTTAAGATATTCTTGAAGCATTAATAATGCTTGTTTGTTTATTTTATTCCAATCCATTTTCATTTCTTAATTATAAAGGTAGTTTATTAATTACAGCTATGGCGTAGTGTTATTGATCGCTATATTTATATTATTCATTGGAGTTAGCATGTCAGAAATTAAAAGAATTTGTTGGGTAGGACTAGGTGTGCTGTGTGTCATTATTGGTGCTATTGGAGTTATTGTTCCAGGCTTGCCTACAACAGTTTTTGTTTTAATCGCTCTTTGGGCATTTGCTAAGTCTTCTCCACGATTGTATAGATGGTTACTTAATAATAAAATTTTAGCCGGTAGTGCAAAGAAGTTCATGGAAACAGGCACTATGACAACGAAATTAAAAACTATAATTATTAGTTGCATTTTAATTTTTTGTTCTATCTCAATTCTTTTTATACTACCCCAAGGCTTAGTGACAATTAAGTCTATGATTTTTATTGTAGGAATCATTGGAATTTTATATATCTTGCATATTCCAGTAGCTAAAGAAAAATGATTTGAATTCCTATGTTATTTGTTGAATAATATATTTATAAAGTATAAATGGTGCGCTCGGTAGGATTCGAACCTACGACCTGCGGATTAGAAGTCCGCTGCTCTATCCACTGAGCTACGAGCGCATAATAATTATCCATAGATAGAATATATTATATGAATATACATAATAATTTAACTGGTTCCAAGGTTCTAGTCACTGGTGGGCAAGGTTTTGTTGCTCAACATTTAAATTTAAGCCTATCTTCTATAGGAGCAAAAGTTTATACATTAGACATAATACCTCCTAAGCATTCATCCAATAATCCTAATGTTATTCAAATTACATCTGATATTCTTGATTTTGAAAGCATGGAATTAATTTTTAAAAAAATAAAACCTGATTTTGTTTTTCATTTAGCAGCTAAAGTTTCAGTTCTTGATTCAGAGAAATTTCCTGATGAATATATATTGATTAATGAGGATGGGAGTGAAAATATTGCCACACTTTGTGCTCAGTATAATGTAAAGAAAGTTATTTTTTTCTCTACGGGCGGCGCTATGTATAATTATCATTTTACTATTAATGAAAAAACAAAACCAAATCCTATATCTGTATATGGCAGGAATAAGCTTAATGCTGAAATAATAATGAATAAAATTCTATTAAAAAGCCATAGTAATTTTTCGATTATTAGGCCTGCTAACATTTATGGCCCAAGTATTAATTATAATCATTGGAAACCTCATGGAGTTATAGATATTTTTATAAAAAATATGATGGAAAAAAATGATGTTATAATATTTGGTGATTGTTCAAGAGATTATATATATGTTGAAGATGTTATTAAGATAGCTATAGCTACATTATTTTTAGACATTCCAATTGTTCTTGCTGGTTCTGGTAAAAGTATTAATACGAAAGATTTATTTCATAAAATATCTAAATATCTTCATTATGATTTAGATCCTATAATAAAAAATATTCGTCATAATGAAGTTAAAAGTATAAGCTTTAATGTTGACAAAGTGATTGAAAGTTTATCAATAATGGACTTAGTATTACTTGATGAGGGTTTATTAAGAACCATTAATCAATTGAAAAAAAATTACAAGGATATTTTATAATGAACAAAACTTTACGTGTTGCAGTAAAAACTACGCCTACAATTTTTGATGTTGAACAACCTGCTGGCTTTGGTGACGATCTAGGGTCAGATTTATTTGGCAGTTTTTATGATCAATTAGTTTCTCCATCGACTTATTTTGACCCTAAGGGTTTTTCCCGATTAGATTGGCATAATTTGAAAAATGTCTTAGCAGAGAAATGGTGGTTTGCTGATGATAAATTGGCATGTTATTTTCAAATTAGAAAAAATATCATGAGTAAAGATGGCAATGAATTAACAGCTGATTCTGTGCTCTGGGGGTGGGAAAGAGCTTTTGCATTACGTGATGTTGGTAAATGGGTTGCACGTCTTGGGTCAGTACAAGAATTTGAGAATATAGAAGTTGTTGATAAATATGTAATTAAATTTAACTTAACTTCACCTAATCCAGCTTTACCACGATTAATGTGCCAGAATGCTCCTTCAGTTTATGACATTGAAATTTTGAAAAATAAATTAACCAAAGATGATCCATGGGGTAAAAATATAATATCATCGGAATCTTTTGGCTTTGGTCCATATATCTTTAGTTCTGTTACCAATGATACAGTGTCAATAAAGTCACATGAAAATTATTGGCAAGGAGCGCCATCTATAAAAAATATCGATATGATACGTTATGACGATCATCAAAAATCAATAGATGCTCTTATGTCAGGTGAGATTGATCTTATGCCCGGAGTTTTAGATAAAGATCTTAGTACAATTGCTAAAAATAATAATCTTACAGTTAATATGAATGCGATGCATGCAGGAATGTTTTTACATCTTGATCCTGAATTTCCCCCATTAAATGACATTAAAGTTAGGCAAGCTTTTGCCCATGCTATTCCAATTGATGATGTTATTGGACAGATTTATCAAGGCAATGTAGATCGATGGAATAGTTTTGTTAAAATTGAAAGTCCTGGCTACGATCACTCTACATGGCCATATGAATATAATATTAAAAAAGCAGTGCAATTGCTTCACTCATCATCTGCTCCAGATGGCTTTGAAGCAGATTTTTATGTATTTCCTGGTGATGGTTTTTTTGAATCTGCAAAATTTATTGCTAATTCTTTATCAGAAATAGGTATTAAATTAAATATTTTATCAGGTGATGATGTTACTGATAGAAACAAACAAATGAGAGAAGAAGGACATGTTGCTCCAATTATGATGCGAGGAAGCACAGATGGTAGGGGGATGCGAGTTGCTGATCCAATGTACGCTTTTTATCATGATTTTGGACCTGGGCGCATGCGGTTATTTCCATTTAGATATCACAATGAAGAATTTTTTAATGAATTGGCAAAATTGCCTCAAGTTGGACATGGACAACAATGGGTGCAGCAAGTAAAAAAATTACAAATACTATTGAATCAAGATGCTGTCATGATTCCTATATGTAATCAAATTTATAAGATTGCCCATACAGTAAACATTGATGGTTGCAGACAACTACCTGACAATCGTTTGCCTTTTGGTGATATGCATTGGAAATAATTGATTCATTTATCCAAAAGTAATTTTTAATTCATGACGATATATTTTGTTCCAGTAAGGAATAACGAATTTATTAACAAATTCTTTGTGCTCTTTGCTATTTCTGTAATTGTCTAGATCTTCTTGGTTTTTAAATTCAGCGATGAAACCAAAATTTGGTGCTTCGTTAATTTTTTCATAAGGCAATGGCCCTGTACCTCTTGGAACTAATCTATCTTCATGTACTAAGCACTCACTGCCATTAGTACCTAAAAATTTTCTTCCAAAAGATAGGTAGCCTATATTTGGTATTGTATCTTTAAATTTTTTCATTTCTTGAAACATTTTAGTCACAATTTTTTCAGGAACATCTTCATTCATTTCCCATAAAACCATATGCAATATTGATGCTTCTCCAAAAATACTAGAGTTTTGAAAAGTAAAGGCTGATTCATGTAAAAAATCTGTTGCTAAGTATTTTGACCACATTGTGGCACATACATCCCATGCAAAACCTGATTTTCCATGGGATGCTTGAGGATTATCATGTGCTTCAGAAGAGATATATCGTTTATATGATTCTTCATCTTGAAAATCCATTATAAAAAAAGAATTGTAAGCTGGGGCAATTTTCTTAAAGCCATCAGAATCTTTAATAAAAACCCCACTTTGCGACTCTTCTTTTTTTTCATTAGGCAGTAAATAGCCATATATCATCTTTTTCATATCATTGGCATTTTCATTCTGCATTCTTTGCATGCCTGATTCTATCAAATCTCTTTTTGCTTGATTATTTTCATCCCATAGCAATATGTGAAAAAACATTATTTTCCTTAATTAAACTTTTCTTCCAGGGGGAACGTACTCATTTAACAATTTACCTGATATTTGCTCAACATTCAAATTGTTAGTAAAATTATTTAATTCAAATAATTGCACATTAATTGAATTAATCATGCTGTATGCTTCATCTTTTAACTCATTGTTCCATCGATCGCTTTCAAAAAATGCTTTGTATTGTATCGCTTGTTCTTTTGTATCTTGAAATGTTCTTATCCAAATAAAATTATCTTTTTCAAATTTATAATCTATAATATGCATATTTAATGATTTCATCATTGGCAGTGATTTTTTTTCAAACCAATATAAAAAATTATCTTTCTCAATTGGTTTAATAGCGTATGTTCTAAATTCAATTAACATAATTAATTCCTAATTTTTTTTATTTAGAGACGAATTCCATAATAGCTTGCATCCATTTATTTGGATCTTGATTATGCGTGAACATCCCCTGAGATATATTTTTATTTGTATTTAGTTGCACTAATAAACTAGTTTTTAACGCATCAGATATTTTTTTACCCACGTTCAGTAATTTACTTTCAGTCCCATATATTAATAAAGTAGGAACTTTTATTTTTGCTCCATTTTCTACTGAATCATAAGAGCAAAGTGCATAAGGCCCCGCACCTTCCCATCCCATATTCCCATAAATTTCACACCCATCTGCAGAATTGACTATAAGAGTATCAATGAATTTTTGAGTTATCATTTTGATATCTGCATGTTCATGATTGCCTCCTGATTTTTCCCAGAGTTTAATGAGATGTCCTCCATTTTCTTCTGCTGGATAATAGCTATGAATTTTTGATTGTAATTCAATTCCTTCTGGATTAGCGTAATTACCTACTTCATCGAGAATCAGATGATCAATTCTTTCTTGATTATTAATTGCAACTTCAATAGCTATAATTCCACCAGTATGTGTTCCAAATAAATCAAAGTTATCAATTGCTAAGCCATCTAGAAACCATTGCACTGATTGGGCATATTCTTGTATGGTTGTATAAGGTTTATGAGGCTTAGATGATTCTCCATAACCGATTGTAGTCATTGCTATTAATCTACGATTTTTAGGGAAAAGAGAAAAATAGTTTGCAAAATAAGCAGATGAAACTGGAGTAGCATGCATAAAGATAATTGGCTTTCCTTCACCGATTTCTCTGTATTCAATTTGTCCATCAGGAGTATTAACAAATCCTCTTTTAATATTCATTAGCATCCTTAATATAAAAAATTGTTATTTATATTATAACCTAAAATCTTTTTTATTATTTATTAAACTGAAATCAGCGATAGTCTCTAGTGCTCTAGATTCAATAGGAGGGTTGATTAGACCTGAACGAGCATCTCTAAATAATCTTTCAAATTCATGATTTTTTTCTAAAGCTATTCCACCAACAAGGCGCATCACTTTATCTGTAACAAATACAGCTGTTTCAGTAGCTTCTCTTTTTGCTGCTACTATATAGGGGTATATTTCTTTTCGTGGTATTTTTTTATCTTCCCATGATTGTGTAATATTGATTAAAAAACTTTTTGCAATCATAATTCTTGATTCTATTTCCCCAAGTTGATATTTAATAAAAGGTATTTCAGAAATTGATTTTTCATATCCAGACGGCCTCCTATTTTGTAAAAATACTATAAGTTTATTCCTGGCTTCAATTGCTATTCCCATACTTGTTGCAGCGATAATCAAAGGAAACCAAGCATTAATTGGGATTTTTTCATATTTTTTTGATTTTCCATGTTCATAGAGTATGTCTGTTTTTTTAATTAATACATTTTTAAAAATTACTTCATGAGATTCTGTCGAACGCATGCCTAATCCATTCCAATTTTTGTTTATTGAAATACCCGGACTATTTGTTCGTATGAGCACTCTGCATAGTCTATTAGTTTCTTTGTTTATTGCATAAACAACCATAAATGTTAAACCTGTCGATAGTGTTGCCCAATTTTTTTTACCATTTAGTCTCAATTTATTTAAACTATCAATGGAAATTTCTGTAGTAGGCAGACCTCCATTTTTTGGAGAACCTAACTCAGCTTCTGATGCAATATTATTTATTAACAGACCATTTTGAACAATACTTGTAAATATTGATTCTCTTTGTTTTTTTGACCAAAGAAAATTTTCTGATTCATAACCACATACTATAGTATGCATTCCAATGCCCAGTGCAGTCGATGCGTCGCCTTTTGCAAGTTCTAATTGAGCCAATATAATTGTAGGCATGCTAATGTTTAGCCCACCTAATGATTTAGGAATTGCCAAAGTTAAATATTTTTTCTTAATTAATAAAGTAAAGTTTTGTTCTTGAAATTGTGGATTTTCGTCGTAATACAATGCCTTTTTTTTTATTGTTTTAGAGATTATTCTAGCGATGTTAAGTATTTTTTCTTCTTCAAGTTCTTGTTTATTCATTTAATCCTTATTGAATAATAAATCGTATAATTTATTATAGTTAATAAATAGCTTCTTGTATATTTTAGGGTATGCTGAAAGCAAACCTGTTTTTTTTTGGATGCATACAACATGGAAAATTCAATATTTGTTTTAATTACTATAGTAGGGATATCTATAGCAATAGTTGACGTATATTTAAAAAAAACAGGTTTGCCAGTCATTATTTTTTATTTAATCATAGGATTACTTGTAGGTGTTTCAGGATTAAATATTTTAAATTCTCATGGACTAAATGAAATATATTTCTTAGCAATTGAAATTATGGTAGCTTTAATTGTTTTTGAAGGTGCTTTTGCAATTAATATAGAATCTCTAAAGAGGGTGAGTAGTGTTGTCAGAAAACTAATCTCTATTGGTTTTCTAGTTACATTTTTTGCCTCGTCTTTTGTTGTGTATTTATCTGGTTTATTAGATCTTCAAACATCTTTCATTGTAGGCTCACTAGTGACTGTATCTGGCCCAACTGTAATAAGCCCTTTGGTTAAAAGAGCATCATTAAATGAAAAAGTTAAAGCAGTTTTGATTGGTGAATCAATACTAATCGATCCTATTGGTGCAATTTTTGCTATTTTTGTATTGGACATTGTACTTTCAGGCATACATGCGGATCCTATTTTTTGGATATTTTCTAGAGTAATTATTGGTATTTTGTTTGGACTTATTGCTAGTTTAATAATGTGGTTGTGCTTAAGAATTAGCAAAAAATTTGAAAAAGATGAAATATTATTATTGTTAGTTGGCTCAGCAGTTGCAACGTTTTCTTTTTCAGAAATTATTGCTGATGGATCAGGCCTTTTAAGCGTAGTTACACTGGGAGTAATGCTTTCAGGAATGGACATACCATCTAAAAAAGAAGTTCAAAAAACTCAAGACATCTTTGTTCGAATATCTATTGCTGGAGTTTTTATATTAGCAAGTGCTGTCGTTGATCTTAATGTTGTTATTGCTCTATGGCCAAAGGGGTTTATTGTTATAGGATTAATTGTATTATTGATTCGACCATTATGTGTATTGATTTCATCATATCAATCAAGTTTATCTATTAAAGAAAAGGCATATATTTCTTTAGTTTCACCAAGGGGCGTTGTGGCTGCAGCGCTAGCAGCATTTGCTGGTGAAAAAATATCTTCCGATGATGGGGCTATCGTAGTTGCATTAGTTTTTTTAATTATTGTTATAACTGTAGTTTCACAATTTTCATATGCAGGGTTATTATCTAGATTGTTAGGAGTTGAATCGATGAAAGCATTAATTTCTGGAAATGGAGAAATATCTAAAAGGATTGCCGATGAGCTATCATCTAATGGTTATCAAGTTTTAGTTATTTTATCTAATGAAGAAGATGGTTATTTTGATAATAGTGATGAAAAAATAAAAATTTATAAAGGCTCAGCTGCAGATGAAAAGTTTATTCATTCACTCAACTTACGTGAAGTAAATATTGTAGCTGGTGTTTCTGATAGTGATGAAAATAATTTATTATTTATACAAATTGTTAAGACTATTAAACCTGACGTAAAATCGTATGCTCTTGTTAATACATTAGATTCTATTACAGCCTTTGAATCTTTAGGCATTAAGGCAATTAAGAAAGCAGATGCTGCAGCTAGTTCATTACTTGAATTAATGGGTAATCCTTCAATTCATAATGTTATTGGAGGCGAGGGTGAGCCTAGATTAGTTTTAGAAGTAGAAGTAGCAAGAGGGATTAAAGGTAAAAAAGTTAAATCTCTTTCTTTGCCAAATGGCGTACTAGTAATTTTGATACATAGAAAAGATGATGAGGTTGTACCAAGAGGAGAAACTGTTCTTCAAAATGGTGACAAACTTTTATTGTTTGGCAGATCTACTAATGTTAATTTAGCTAGAGACATGTTGTTGCAATTTAATTAAGGTTTCTAAATGTTAAATCCAAGCTATAAAGAAATTAATTTTTTTTATTCTAATTTTTCTCGACCTTATTTAATTTCTAATATGATTATTTCTTCAGATGGTAATGCCTTGTTTACAGATGAAGATAATAATGGCCTAGGATCTGATGTTGATAGAAGATTGATGAGTGAATTACGTTTTCATGCAGATGTTGTAATTAATGGAGCTGAAACACTAAGAGTTTGTGGTTCATCGTCATTGATTAAAGAAAAAGAACTGGTGAAACAAAGAGTTTCTAATGGAAAATCTGCTCACCCTATTGCTTCTGTTGTAACAAATAGTGGTAATTTGCCTCTAAATAATCGTTTTTTTACTTCTGATGCGTTTGATTCTATAATTTTTCTTGGTGATGAAGCAGATCAAAGTGTGCTTAATTTTTTATCAAATTATTGTGAGGAAATTGTTAGTGTACCGAAAGATAATAGAGCAAGATTTATTCTTAATTATTTGTATGAAAATTACTCATCAAAAATTATTTTATTAGAAGGAGGCCCAAGTATTAATGGATTATTTTTTGAAAATAATTTAATTGATGAATATTTTATTACAATTAGTCCTGAAATTTTTATTCCTCAAAACTCTTTTACAACAATTAATCCTAGTAAATATTTAGGCATATACAAGCAAGATTTAATCTTAGTTTCGGTACAACACTCTGATGAATCAGGAGAGGTTTTTTTAAGATATAAAAGAAAAAATAAATTTAAAGTTATTAAATCATAAGGAGTCTTTATAATGAACAATAATACGAATCTTACTAATGATGCTATTGATTTTTTTGAACGTGCGGAATTTAATGATTTTACTCCTGACATGATTCATATGGCAAAAAGATGTTTTATGGATGGACTTGCAGTAATTATTGCCGGTACTGAACAGCCAGCTTTAGTAATTATGGAAAAAATGTATGCAAGATTACCATATCCTGATGAATCACGAATACTTGGTAAAAGTTCAATTAGCATGCCAGTTGAAATGGCAGCTAGATGGAATGGTTTAGCTGGGCATGCTATGGATTGGGATGATACTCAATTATCAAAGGGAGCAGATAGATTGTATGGACTGCTCACTCATCCCACTATTCCTCCTTTAGCATCAGGCATTGCTGTATCTGATAAATTGGGAAATATTTCTGGTAAAAAATTTATTGAAGCATTTATAATAGGCTTTGAAGTTGAATGTAAATTAAATGAAGTAATTAATCCCGATCATTATGTCAAAGGTTTTCATAGCAGTGGAACTTTTGGAACTTTTGGCGCTGTTACGACTACTGCAAAATTAATTGGATTAAGTAGTATTCAATATGCTAATGCTCTAGGTATTGCATCATCAATGGCAGCAGGCATTAGAGTAAATTTTGGTACTATGACTAAGCCTTTGCATGTAGGAAGGGCTGCAGAAAATGGTGTAACTGCTGCTTTATTAGCTCAAGCAGGATTTACAGCAAATGAAGAATCTATGGATGGCCCGTGGGGCTTTATAAATGTTGCTGGGCAGACAGGAGAACCTGATTTTTCTTTAGCTACATTTGGAGAACCATACAGCATCATTGATCCTGGAGTAAGTATTAAGCCCTATCCATCAGGAGTTTTGACACATCCAAGCATGGATGCAATGAAAAAAATTATGGAAGAAAATGAATTAACTCCAAATGATATTAAATCAGTACAATTATTTGCAGGTCAAAATATTTTAGCACCAATTAGATATGAAGTTGCTAATACTGAGCTCGAAGGAAAATTTTCAATGGCTTTTCTTTTATCAGCGATTATTATTTCAGGCCAGGCTGGCAAAAAAGAGTTCACAGATGAATATGTTAAATCTCAAGATGTTCAGGAAATGCAACGAAAGATATCTACTGTCTATGACCCAGAAATTGAAAAATTAGGAGTTGATAAAATAAGATCTAGGATTGAACTAGAAACTCGTAGTGGTGAAAAATTTAGCATTATTGCTAATGAGAATTATCGTGGAGGTCCTGATAACCCATTGTCTGATAATGAATTGGAAAATAAATTTGAAATTTGTTCTGAAGGACTATTGGATAATGAGCAAATTATAAAAGCAAAAGCTTTTATATGGAATTTAGAAAAAGAACAAAAGGTTAATAAAATTATAGATCTAGTGAGTTATCAATAAATCTATAATTTTAATTTTTTCTTTATAATATCTTTTAATTTTATTGGTGGAGTTGTAGTCCAAAAATCATTGTTATTATTATCGATTATTTTTTGTTCATTTATTTTTGATTGCAAAGATTCAATTGTAGTTTTCATAGCATCAACTACTGTCGCTTTTTTATATTTAAATATTTTATTTTTCCAAAGTATTTCTGCAAAAACCATTTGTCCTGGAATAATTATCTCTGCTCCTTGAAGTATTGCTTTTTCACTTGCTTTATTGAATGCATTAATTAGTTGCTCGGGATCCTGAAATGCTTTTATAACATTATTGTAGTCAATATCAATTGCAATTGATGGGATAGCATTATCTGAGAAATTATTAATTTTAATTTGATGATTAATTAGATCAAGTAAATTTGGATTAAATGCAAGAACAGCAAATTTTTTTTCAACTTTTTGAGCATATTCCATGGATGCTTGACCATATCCTACAACTGGCATGTCTAATAAACTATTAATTTCATTGAGTGCTAAATTTTGAATCATTCCAATTGCAAATCCATCAAATTTTTCTTCTTCTGCTCTTAAAGCATTTTTCAATAGCTGATTACTGAAAACCATACTACTAGATGCATATCTAGTAACTTCTGCCGGACTAGTGTCTTTAAAAAAATTCGGAGGCATACCATTAATAGTAATAGTTGTATGATCATCCTCAATAGTTTTTACATGTTCTTGTAGTAATTTTTGATATTCAGGAATTGAACTAATTTCTAAATATCCTTGATACCAAATGTTTATTATTTTTCTTTTCATCTATTTTGCGCTGACAACTTTTTCTTTTATTAGATTATTGACGTCTTTTTTTTCATATCCAAGTTCTTTTAGTATAGCTTTGGTATGTTCTCCGCATTGCATTGGTGAAGTAATTATATTCTTGGATTTAGAAAAATTTATTACTGGTGAGTGTCTTGACAAAGTTCCCCATTTTGTGGTTATTGGAGATACTAATTGATTTAATTTTGCATGTTGATTGTCTATAATAAAGTCACCAAATTTTTCCCCGTCTGCTTTTACGCATGCAATACTCTTGTCAATAAATATTTTTTCAAGCTTGTTCGCTTCGTATTTTTTAAAAAATATTTCTAGATTAATTCTAGCTTTTGCATTATTGCCGTAATCTTTGTATGAAATTTTACTATGTGAATAAATATTTTTTATTATATCACAGCATTTTTTCCATTCATTCAAGTTTGTAATTTTTAATAAAACCCAAGTATTGTTTTTAGTTTTATAAAGCATATTAAATGGTGATGTTCCTAATAACTCATCATCTAATTTTATAGCCTTCTGCCTGCCTTTATAATTGTAAAATTCGTGTATTTGAGCATATGAATTCGCCCCTAGCATATTTACTTCAATATTTTGTCCTTGCTTATTAACCTCCTTGTTGTAAAGACCTAAAATCATAGCAGTTGCTGCAACGACAGAAGTGTTTGGATCAGGACTTGGTTCATTTGCAGCATGGATCTGTCTAGCAATATCTGACACCTGATCAATGTTTAATTTATTATAATCAATTTTTTTATCATGGATACTTTGACCAGCTTGTTTTAATGCTCCTCCAAGTACAGCTCCTGCAATCGGATGTGCTCCTGGCCTATTGGCACTATCTCCTTTTGATCCATAAGCATTAACCCAAGTAAATATAATATTTTTATTAATTTTTTTTATTGATTTATAATCAAATCCTAATCGTTCAGCAACACCAGGTCTATTATTATGGATTAAAATATCAGCATTCTTGAGAAGTTGGTGCATAATTTTTTTCCCATTCTTTGTTTTTAAATCTATAGCTATGCTTTCTTTTCCAACATTGACTTTAGTGATAGGTATTTCATCTCTATACGATCGGAATGGATCTCCATTGGGAGGTTCAATTTTTATGACTCTGGCTCCTAGGTCAGCTAACATTGAACTTGCTAATGGAGCAGCTATAACAGATGCTATTTCTATGATTGTATAACTTTCCAAAGGAGCTTTATTGTTCGATAGAGGTGTTTTTGATCTTGATTTTGATGCTTTAAAGTTAGCTAGAGTTGATTCATGATGCTCATTTATTTGTGGAGCAGGATTTTTTATAGATGGCTTTAAATTAGAAAAATTTGCAAAAAAACCTACTTGTTTAATTTTTCCTAAAATTGGATCAGGATAACTAATGATATTTTTATTTTTAACAATGTCCTTTTGCTTCATTGATTCTTTTGTATTTAAATAAATTTCTGCAGCAATATTGCCATTCTTTATAAATTTTTTTAACCAATAATTTGCTGTTTTCTTTCTTCCTTCTATTAAAATAATTTTTCTTAATTTTTCTTTAATAATTAAAAAATCTTTATGAAAAAATGCTTGATTACTCTGTTCAATTAATTCTTCATCTAAATTCATTTCTTTAGCGAATGCTTTAAATAAACGATCAACTAAATTTCCTGTTTGAATCCATTGATTATCTTTAGTTAGGAATGGTTGATATGATAATGCTGGCATTTTATCAATTGTTCCAAATTCACCATTGGGTCCATATAAATGTTTGTTTTTTTTAGACAATTGATTTAAAAATAATTCATGAAAATCGTACAACATTAATGATTTAAGTAAATTAATTTGAACCAATTGTCCAATATGTGTCTTTTCTCTAACTATTAATGCCGAGACAATACCGCTTACTGAATTAAAAGCAGCAGCATGACTTGCTACTGGGACAATACTGTAGGAAGGACCTTTTCTTTTCGTTATAGATGATAAAGTTTGCATTCTTCCAGCTATTGCAGATACTATTGATTCATATCCGGGATAATTTGCATATTTTCCTTTTTCTCCAAAAGCAGAGATAGTGCAATAAATTATATTCGGATTTATTTTTTGTAAAGCATGAAAACCAATACCTAATTTTTGTTGTTGCTTTGGATTTCTTGCAGAAATTACAACATCTGTATTTTTCAAAAGTAAAGCAAGCTCTTGCTTACCTTTTTTAGAACTTAAATTTAATGCTATGCTTTCTTTGCCCCTCATCCACACAGGCGACGAGCCCATTTTTCTAAATGGATCTCCTCCGGGTTTTTCTATACATAAAACTGATGCTCCAAAATCCGCTAAAATCATTGAAGCTAAGCCAGCCACTGGTCCAATTCCTAGATCCAGCACATTTATTTTTTTAAATAATTCAGTTTTCATGAGTCCTTAATATAAAATTATAAATCTCTATTAACATTTCCTTTGATAAAATTGTTAATATTATCATACTGTTTTGAAAAGTAATTATCAGTAATAAAAAACAAGAAACATTGAAAGGAATATTTGCTATGACTCTTAAATGGGCTCACGATAAAATTATTTACACTAAAGAAGATCATGTTGCATTAATCACAAAGAATAGGCCAGATAAATTAAATGCGATGGACAAAGAAATGATGGATGCTTATTATGAGTCTCTTGCAGATGCTGAAAGTGATGATGATATAAGGGTTATAGTGATAACTGGTAATGGAAAAGGATGGCATCCTGGTGCTGATCCTGAAATGTTTGTGAAAGGTACGGCAGCAATGAAAAAAGGTAATCTTCCTTCTTGGAAGAGACCTCCAGCAACTACTCCTCAAATAGCTGCTTTGCGAAATTCATCTAAAATTATTATTGGAGCAATAAATGGATATGCTTATGGAGCTGGTTTTGGTGATGCTCTATGGTGTGATATCAGAATTATTGCTGAATCAGCAAAACTAGGACCGGTATGGGCAAAGTTTGCTGCTCCTATGGAAAATGTCACAAGTGCTAATCTAACAAGTATTGTTGGTCCATCAAAAGCTTTAGAGCTTTATTTGCTACGTGAGCCAATTGAATCTGATTATGCTTTAAAGCTTGGATTAGCTAATTGGGTTGTTCCAGACAATGAATTAATGGACTTTACAATGAAAATGGCAAAAAAAATGGCAACTAACTCACCTTATGGTACTGCTTTATCTAAATGGATGGTATATAAGTTTGCTGCACCTGATATTGGCCAGCATGTTGAATTGTTTCGACTAGCTGAAAATATTACTGGATTAACTGAAGATTCAAAAGAAGGTGGTGTAGCATTCCGTGAGCGAAGAGACCCAGATTTTAAGGGGATTTAAATTAAATAGGCACTATTAATAATCGGATATGTTAATGATATTGATGATATAGGGACATCCACTCAAATTAGATAAAAAATGTTTTTACAGTAATTATGAATAAATATAGGAGTAATAAATGGCAAAAAAAAATAAGCGCGGCATATCTTTAGCTTATTCTGATTTAGAAGTGAAGCCACAATTAGCAAAAGATGCAGAAGATGCCGGCTTTGATATTATTTGGAATTCAGGTGAGAGTATTCCATTATTTGGTTCGATTTCTAAAACAACTCAAGAAATTCCATTTGGATCAGGAGTTATTAGGGCTTTTGCTCATGACATTAGAGAATTAGCACAATCATCAGTAGATTTACAAAGATTATCAAATAATCGATTTATTCTTGGGCTTGGCGGTGGGACAAAAAGAATGAATATTAATCAACTTGGACAAGAGTTTGATCATCCTGCTACTAGATTAAGAGAAATGATACGAGGATTAAAACATGCATGGAAAACTCCTTATAACAAGGATATGAATTTTGATGGTAAATACTATTCAATGCAAGGAAAAGGCTTAAGAGGTGTAGTATCTGATTCTGGATTAGCTGGTTTTGGTGGATTAGACACAAAAACACCTCCTAAACCAGCCGCAATTTATCTTGCAGCAGTTAATAAAGCAATGTTTCGTTTAGCTGGGGATCTTTGTGATGGATTGTGCGGACATCCAATTGCATCTGTGAGGTTTATTAATGAAGTAGCCTGGCCTTCTATTGATGAAGGTTTGAAAAGAAGCAATAGAAGTCGAGACGATTTTGATCACAATGCCTGGATTGTCACTGCTATTTCTAGTGATCAAAAACAAGCAGAAAAAGAAGCTAAATATCACATTGCTCGATTTATGGCTACGAGAAGCTATGGTATTATACTTGATTCACAAGGACACACAGATCTTAAAGAAAAAATACAAAATGAATTTTTTAATAATCCTGACGATGTTGAATCTTTAATTAATGCTATTCCTGATGAAATAGCTCGAGAACATTCTATTTATGGAACCATTGATCAAGTTCGAGAACAGGCAGAAAAATATGAGGGAGTTGTTAACACATCAACTTTCTATTGTGCTTCTGCCCTAATGTCACATGATCGTATTCATGAGAACATACAATTAATGATTGAAGCATTTGGAAATAATTAGAAATTATTCAGTATATTTATTACTAATAACTTGTTTTTTATAAAAAATATCAATTTCTTTTTTTGAAAAACCTAAATTATCTAAAATAATTTCATTGTGTTCTCCTAATAAACCAGCTGGCAAATACCATTTTTGTGCATCAGGCTTTATGTCCCATAAAAAACCAGACATTAATCTGTTGCCTAAAAAATCATGATCTATGCTTTGCCACCAATTTCTAAATGTCAATTGTTCATTTGTTAATAAATTTGGGGCATTAACAACTGGAGCTGCTATAACATTGCTACTTGTTAAAATATTAATAATTTCTGTACGATCTCTTTTTACAACTTCTTGCTGTATCCAAGCATGTATTTTTTCTCTATTTTTAATTCTTCCTTGGATAGTAGACCAGTCATGTTTTATGTTTGCAAATTCATCTTTTAGAAATACATGACAAAGATTTGCCCACTGTTCATCATTTTCTGCAGCTATTACAATCCATTCTTGATTATTGTTAGTAACAAAGCATCCATGAGGAACAAAGCTTTCATCTAAATTTCCTAACTGCTTTGGAAGTCTTTTGTTCCATTTCCATTCAGAAAGCATGCCAGGCAAATACCAGGCGAATGATTCTAAGTGAGAAAGGTCAATGAAAGAACCAATACCAGTCTGTTGTTTTCTGTACATTGATGAAATGGTTGCAAACATTACTTCTAAAGGAGCACTAGCATCCGTTTGAATTGTTCCTAATATATCTTCTGTAGATTTTTGTGAATTTCCTCTAGTAATAACATGGCCTGATGAAGCTTCTACCAAAGATCCAAGAGCTGTATACCCGGAATATGGCCCATCTACTCCCCATGCAGGCATAGAAAGCATACTTATTTTATTATTAATATTATGTATTTTTTCCCAATCAAATCCTAATTTTTCAATTACTCCTGCTGCATAACCATCAATAATAATATCAGCCCATTGTATTAACCTGGTGAATATTTCTTTACCTTCTTTTTTATTTAGATTGAGAGATAGAAATAGTTTATTTCTGTTTCCTTGAGTTTGCGGAGCTGTTTTTTCATATGCTGGGCCAGGTCCGTCTGCTACTCTTGCATCAATAGAAATTGGCCTAGTCAGTGACCTACGTGGATAGGATTCTACTTTTATCACTTCGGCACCCATGTCTGCCATTAATGATATGCCAAATGGAGCAGCAAAAACTTCTGCAAAATCGATGATTTTGATATCTTGCAGTGCCAAGCAACGATTTTCGTTTGATACAACGTTATTCAGCATAAGAATTTCCGATGACAGATTTATTATAAAGTTTTACTATTTCTTTTTTTGCATAA
This sequence comes from Chloroflexota bacterium, assembly GCA_003228125.1. Lineage (GTDB taxonomy): Bacteria > Chloroflexota > Dehalococcoidia > UBA2979 > UBA2979. The sequence goes on from QGNP01000001.1 coordinate 54,069, forward strand.
CCTAACTCTTGCAATATTTCTTCGTTATGCTCTCCGACTTGTTCGGTTCTATATTCATAATTTGGTGAATCAGGTTGCATGTTCCATAGAAAACCTGGCATAAGTCGTTCGCCTAAATAAGGCAAATTGATTGCTTTGAACCAATTTCTATGATGCATTTGTAAATTATTAAACATGCCAGGTGCATCTACGATAGGACTGGCAATAGCACCGCATTGTTGAATAAGGCTAATTATTTGTTCGCTATCTTGTTTTAAGCAAATTTTTTTTATTTCATTATCAATTTTATTTCTATGTTTTAGTCTGCCTGTTATTGTGCTCCATTTATGTTCTATTGAACTCCACTCTGATTTATCTAATGCGAGGCATAATTTTTGCCACTGTTCATCATTTTCTGCAGATATAACTATCCATTTATTATCCAATGTAGGGTAGATATTATGAGGAACAATATATTTATCAGAATTACCAAGTTGTTCCGTTTCTCTATTATTAAGTATCCATTCACCTAATGGACCAACTAAATGCCAAGCAAATGCTTCTGCTTGAGAAAGATCAATAAAAGATCCTTTGTTTGTTATCTTTCTTTTATTTAATGATATCAAGGATGCCAAAACTACTTGAATAGGCGCTGTGGCATCTGTAATAAAATTGCCTGGTATATGAATGATATCTTTAGAATTGTTACCTCTAGTTAATGCATGGCCTACGCTTGCTTCTATTCCGGAACCTAATGCAACATACCCTGCATATGGTCCATGTACTCCCCAAGCAGGCATAGATATGACATTGATTTTATTATTAATATTATGTATTTTTTCCCAACCAAAACCTAATTTTTCAATTACTCCTGCAGCAAATCCTTCAATTAAAATGTCAGAATTCTCTATTAACTTTCTTAGAATGATATTACCTTCTTCATGTTTAACATTTAATGCGATGTTTCTTTTATTTCTATTTCCTTGTATTTGAGAAGTAGTTCGTTCATATGCTGGACCAGGTCCATCTGCTACTCTTGCATCTTCAATTATTGGCCTTGTTAACGACCTTCTTGGAAAAGATTCAATTTTAATTACTTCTGCACCAAGATCTCCGAGCATGGATGCTCCGAATGGACCTGCCCAAACTTCAGCAAAATCCAGCACTCTAATTCCTTTAAGAGATTGCGATTTATTAAACTGTTGTCTAACCATTATTATCTAATTGCTCCAATCTTAAATAAGGCAATTTGTTCTTCTTTTGAATATTTTAATTTTGTTAATATTTCTATAGTGCTTGAACCAAAATCTGGAGGAGGCAGTGCTTCCCAAGAGTCCTCTATTTTGAATGGTGGTCCATGAATAATTGTTTTGCCAATTTGACTGTGTTCAATTTCTACAAAAGAATTACGAGCAATTGCTTGTTCGTCATCGGTGACTTCTGACATATTCACAACTGGAGCTACCATAACTCTGTATTGTTGCATTTCTTTAAATACTTCTTTTTTTGTTCTATTGGAAAGCCATGGATCAAGGTATTCCATAAAATCTTCGAAATGTTTTGATTTTTCTATTGGATCATTGAATCTTGAATCATTGATTAATTCTGGATGTCCTATAGCTTCGCATAATCTTGCGAATTGAGGTCCAAGCGTTGCAGCAAACATCACATATCCATCCTTGCACTTGTAGTTGCCTATAGGATAATTATCTGTATTTCTTCCCATACCACTTTTTCGTTGAGTTCCTAGTAGTACCCAATCAACGTAACCTGTATCAACATTTCCTGCTAATGCTTCTACGCTTGATAAGTCTACGTCTCTTCTAATACCATCATGTTCGTGACCCCAAACTATTGAAAGTCCAACAGCCGCTGCCGTGGCTCCAATCTGAATAGTGGCAACATGCGGACCATATCTAAGTGGTTCAGATCCATCATGACCGTGTCTTTCCATTCTTGTGGTCCAAGCAAATATGGACATTTCATTTTCAATTCTGTTACTGTATGGTCCCTCAAGTCCATGAGGACTTATTGCAACTGTACTTGGTCCTGATTCTTTGTTAAGTAAGTTAAGAATTTTTTTTGATTCTGTGACTGGTAAATCAATAATAACTAACTGGGCATCATTGCAAATTCTAGTAATTATTTCTTTACCAGAATTTGATAAGTGATCAATTACTATTGATTTTTTTCCAGTATCTAATGCAATATGAAATGCTCCAGTTTCTAAATTTGGAATATCTTGAAAAAATGGAGGAGTTCTTCGAATTTCACCTCCATTTAATAATTCAATTTTTATAACTTCTGCTCCAAAATCTGTGAATTGTTTAGACGCAGAAGCTGCCGCAATAGTGCTACCTATTTCAATAATTTTTATACCATTTAGAGGTTTTTGCATATTTATTCCAAAACATCGTGAGACATGTATTATACATGAAACAAAAAAAACCTTATGGTTTTAATTAATAAATATTAGTCAGGCCTATTAGCTACATGATTGCCAGGTGTTATTTTTGTAGAATTAGAAGATACTTTTTTCATAAATACAATCATGATAGATGCAAAAAATGAGAGCATGCTAAAAACTATCCATATCCCTGTGTAGTTTCCTACTGAATCGTAATATGCTGACACTAATAAAGGGCTTGTTGATGAAAGAATAATCATAAATGGCATTACTGCTCCACGTATGCTACCAATATGCTTTCTGCCAAATAATAAAGGCCAAACAATTTCTTGAAGAGGCACAACTCCAGAGATACTAATCCCTAAAGTTAAATAACCAATGATTACTAAATTATAGTTTAATGATTGAGTTCCAATTAATACTATTCCAATTCCAATGGGACAAGCAATGAATGCAAAACAAGAAAGATATCTAATATCGATTTTTTCAGCAATAATACCCCAAATGGGTCTAGTTAATAAACCTGGAAAAGCAAATAAGGACAACATTGCAGCTGCTCTTGTCCTTTCAAAGCCAGCATCAGTTAAAAAAGGAATTGTATGTGCTCCAACTGCTGGAAAAGTTAAACTTGCCAGAGAATATGCAACTAACACTATCCAAAAATTTGAGGTTCTCATTGCTTGTTTTCTTGTGATTGATTTTTCTTCAATATTTTGAACATTATTTTTATCATCAGTAGTATTTTTTTGAATTCCATCTGGGAGCATGCCATAATCTTCCGGCTCCCTCCTCATAGTTAGGGCAGCTGGGTATAACAAACATGCTGTCAACAATGCCATTATTTGCCAGCCTGCCCGCCATCCAAATTCGTCTACAAAAGGAGTTAGTAAAGAGGGAGTCATAATTCCTGTAATTGATAATCCTACAAGGGATATCCCGATGGCTCTTCCTCGATATCTTACAAACCATTTTGCTATAGCTGCTTGTACAACTAAGAACGTAGCAAGCGCAACTCCAATAGATAGGAACACTCCTCTAATTAAGTACCATTGCCATAAATTTTCAATTTCTGCGAGCAACAATAAGCATATAATCATTATTGTTGTTCCAATAAACATCAGTTTTCTGCCTCCATGACGATCGAGATATCCACCAATAAAAACTGCTATTATCGCTGTTACGATGTACGAAACTGTTATTGAGCCTATAAACTCTGTTCTTGTCCAATTAAATTCTTCGCTCATAGGTATAAAAAAAACACCAGTAGCATAACCTTGGACGGAACCACCGATAAACATTGTTGCCATGGCTGCAAGTACGATGTACCAGCCAAAAAAAATATTAATTTTTTTCATAAGTTATAATTTCTATTTTAAAAATTTGTTATCTTATTATTATCTAAAAAACTATATGGTGATATGCTTATTTAGAAAAGAGATAATATGAATAACAATCAATCAGATAATGTAGAAGTATTTTTAGCAAAAGCCGTTGCAGATAAATTAATTAGTGCAGCTAATAATTTTCCAGAACCTGTAGCAGGAGTTCAGCTGTCTATTAATGGTAGAAAAGATGGAGCATTTGATCATAAATTATCATTGATTGATAAAGGCACTGAAAATCCATTGGATATTGTTCAAGAAATTAATGAAACACTTAATTTATATATTGAGATTAAAAATGCGGAATATTTACATGGACTAAAGATTGATTTTGATGAAACCAATAACAGTTCTAATGGTTTTATTTTTAATAATCCTAACCCAATTTGGAAAGAGCCCATTGCAATAAAATTACAAAAATTTTTTGATGAGCAAGTTAATCCATCAATTGCTTCTCATGGAGGAATGATTAACTTGATTGACATAAAAGGTTCTTCTGCATATGTAGAAATGAGCGGTGGATGTCAAGGATGCGGAATGGCAAGTGTGACTCTGAAGCAAGGAGTGGAAGTTATGGTCCAAGAAGCAATACCTGAAATTACCGAACTTATTGACAGCACAGATCATTCTAGTGGCGAGAATCCTTATTTTGCTTCTGAAAAAAAATAACGAAATGATTAGTTCAAAATCACCATCTCAAATTTTAAACGTAGTACTTATTTCTTTATATGATCTTGGCCATCAGCCACTTTCAATTGCTTCAGCAGCTGCCTTGCTTAAAGAGTATAATTGCAATATAGAAATTATCGAATTATCTAATTTAAAAATAGCGAAAGAATCTATTAAGAATGCAGAATTAATTTTACTTTCTGTTCCAATGCATACTGCCGCACGTATGGCAGTTAAACTGGTACCTGAATTGAGAAAAATTAATTCTGATGCACATATATCTATATTTGGACTTTATGCATTGCATTTGCAAGATGCTTTAGATGAAAGAATAATTGATTCTGCAATTTCTGGAGAGTTTGAATCATCTCTTAAAGTTTTAGTTGAAGAATTACTCACTAATCAAAAAGAAGATGATCGGTCTATTAATAGTTGGATAAGTCCAAAAATAAGTTTTGAAAGACAAATTTTCTTAACTCCTTCTAGAGAAAATTTGCCACCATTAGAACAGTATGCAAAAATGTCGATTAACAATAGTGAAAAACTTACTGGCTATATTGAAACGAGTCATGGCTGTGCCCATTCTTGTCCTCATTGTCCAGTTACGGCAGTTTATCAAGGAAAATTTAGAATAGTAGATAAGAAATCAATATTGAAAGATGTAGATAATTTGATAAAAATAGGAGCGGAACATTTTACTTTTGGTGATCCTGATTTTTTTAATGCTCCTAAGCATTCTCTTGATATAGCATCATCAATAAAGAAAAAATATCCTCATATAACTTTTGATGCAACTATAAAAGTTGAACATATTTTGGAACATAAAGATTTAATTAAAAAATTAAAAGACATGGGATTTTTGTTTATTATATCTGCATTTGAATCAACAAATAATCATGTATTAAATAAGCTTGAAAAAGGACATTTATTTAATGACATGCAACTTGCTATTGATATTTGCAAGAGCAGTAATTTGATTATTAAGCCAACATGGATTCCATTTACGCCATGGATGCAATTTTCTGATTATCCTGTTCTGATTAATTTTATAATTAAGAATGATTTAATGAATTTAATTTCTCCAGTACAATATGGCATTAGACTTTTAATACCTAAGCTATCCACTTTAGTTTCTCAATTGAATGAAGATGGCATCAGCATAACTTATTCTAAAGAAAAATTGACATATGAGTGGGATCATTTAGATCCTAACGTTGATATTTTATTTGAAGAAATTACAAATTTAATTAATAAAGATATAAATACGGAAGAATTAAGCACTAATTTTTTTGATGACATTTACAATTTAGTACAATCAAAGACAAACAATTCAATGCTGCCTTATCAAATTATTAATCATGAGACAGTTGGTTCTACAGAAGATTGGTATTGTTGTGCTGAACCAACAAATAGACAAATTTTATCTGTAGATTCTATTTTAAATTAGGATAGCGTTATTTTAATTTGAGCATTAGCTTTTTGCAATGATTTTATTATGCCTTTTTTAGATTTTCCCTCCGCAAAAATAAAACCAATATATATATTTGCTTTAGGAAGTTTTTGTATTTTTTGATTTTTGTGTACTGTGATTTGAATATCTGTTATATTTTTTATTTTTTTTGCTTCATCTATCCCAGATATTGATTCAATAGTTCCTTCGTGAATAGTTGGTATCATCATTACTGCAGTCAATGTTTGTTTATTTTTAGCACTAAATTTATTTCCTAATGCATTATTAAGTATTATTTCTTCAAGAGTAATGTTGTTTTCAAATTGTATAATCCTTGCACATAAGCCACCAATTGATCTTGCGCCGACATCTATTGGATAGATGCCTGTTTTATTAACTCTATATTCGATATGAACAGGGCCTTCATTAATTCCAATAGCTTCGATTGTTTTCTGTGAAGTTTGAATTATTTGATTAATAAAATGACTAGTACAAAGCGGCATTGATAAATATATTGTTTCTTCAAAATAAGGACCTGTTAATGGTTTTGGTTTTTGAAATACTGCGAGCAACTTAAACCTTTTTTGTTCAACAATTCCTTCTACTGCATATTCTTTTCCTGGCATGTAATTTTGAATAAGAATGTTTTCTTTTTCAAAGGCGTTATTGCATTCATTCTTGAGTTCATTTTGTAATAAATTAAATAAAAAATTTTTGTTTTTTATGAATTCAATTTTATTATTAACCCTTATAACTCCTCTACTTGATGACAAGCCAAGAGGTTTAATAACTGATGGGTATTTAATCTTATTTTTTTGATTTTTATTATTATTTATTAGAAAAAAATTAGAATCTATTAAATTATTTCTAAATAAAAGGATATTTAATATATATTTATTTTTTGTCGCGCTAACAGATTCAAATGAACTGTGATTTATGTTTAATTTTTTTGAAGCTAAGCTTGCTAACAATACTCCTTGATCGTCTACGGCTAAAATTTTGTCAATTTTTTTTTGTATTGAAAAATTATATATTTTTGTAGTTGATAATTTTAGTTTATGAAAATCAAGCATGAGATAACGATCTGGTAACTTTTGACTAAGTGCCTGCGTTTGATCAGTACCTATAACTATATTAATTTTTATTTTTAGAGCAGCAACAATAAAGTCATTTGCCCTATAAGTGTTACCTGGTAATAGCAGAAGTATTCTTTTCATTATTCTTCACATTTTCCTGCATCTTGTTTATAATTCATATATAGTTTATTAAAAATTTATATTTAATATAATAGAAAGTGAATCATGACAAATTTTAATTCCTTAGTTTTACCTTCAACTTTAAAACTTGAGTCAGGCAATAATGCGAATGCATTTTATGATATCCATCCTGGTCCGCTAGGAAACTATCAAGTTATATTTACTAATGATGATGTTAATAGATGGGCAAGAATTTATGAAGATAGATTTCCATGGGCACCTAATGAAAATTCTATTTTATCAAATGTTGCTCCTGCATCTATTTTTTATTATCCTAGCATGAATGCTTTGAAGCCAATTAGATATTTTGGTGAAAAACCCAATGATCCAAATCCACAAGTATCCGGTCCTGGTGGCTTAGCAAGAATGTGGATGGAATTACATGGGCCTATTCCAATAGGAAAAAAAATCGATATTGATGCAAAAGTTACTGATAAATATCAAAGGCGGGGCATTGGGTATACTGAGTGGGGACTTGACGCTTATATTGATGGTGAATTAATACATAAGCATCGTAAATCTTGGGCGACTACAGTATCTAAAGAAGAACTTGTAAAATGGCCAGAAAAAGCTAGTTCACCTAGGCCGCCAGAAATGAATGAAAATAGTAAAATTTTGGGGACATTAGAATATGTTACTTCTCAAGAACATGTTGACGACCTTGAAGGACCAGGTGAAATTAATAATCACACTGATGTACAGGCTGCGCTCGCAAATGGAGATCCTGCTCCTAGAGCTCAAGGCGCGCTTGCTTTTGGCTTGCTTTCGAGATTAATGTGTGAAGAAATTGGAGATAAATTTTATCTTTCAGGAACTTTAGACATTAAATTTGTTAATAATGTTTTTGCCGGTGACACCCAAAAAGCTAAAGGTGCATTTATAGAAAAAAATGAAGACAATATAAATATTTATAGAGTTTGGACAGAAAATCAATCAGGTGCATTGACAGCTATTGGTACTGCTACAGTTAAAGATTAGTTATATTAAGAGATTAAGAGGATAGTTATATTAATATAACTATCCTCTTGGCAAACCTAAGCCACGAGTAGCAATAATATTTCTCTGTATTTCATTTGTTCCGCCAGCAATAGTTCGTGAGATGCTATGTACGGAATTTTGAGTAAATCTAGCATTCATCGGTGCCCATTTAGATAAAGAATCCCATATTTGTGCGTACAAGCCAAACGTTTTCATTCCTGTTTGTTGAAGTTGCTGTTGTACGCTAGCTCCGAAAACTTTTGATGTTGAAGCTTCATAATTAGGTATTTGATCTGCTGCTTGCATAGAAATAATTCTCATAGCAAAGTTGTTAAGTACTTCTGCTTCTATAAAATGATCTACTATTTTATTTTTTACAGACGCCCTATCTTTTACTGTAGATTTTTTTACACCTTCTTCAGTTTTTAAAAATTTTATAAGTGATTGAATATCTTTTTTAAGCTCAACTGCACCTGTAATATTAGAACGTTCATAATCTAATAAAGTCATTCCAACATACCAACCTCTATTTTCTTCACCTACTCTTCTTGAAATTGGAATTTTAACATCAGTATAAAATGATTCGTTAGTGGCATGTTCCCATCCACCACTAATAAGAGGCCTTACTTCTACTCCATTTTCTCTAGTATCAGCTAACACGAAGGTAATACCACGATGCTTAGGTGCTTCAGGATCTGTTCTTACAAGCATAAAAAACCATGTTGCTTTATGTCCCTGTGATGTCCATATTTTTTGACCATTTACTATATAGTTATCACCATCTTTTACTGCTCTTGTTTGCAAAGATGCAAGATCTGAACCTGCGCCAGGTTCAGAATAACCTTGAGCCCATAATATATCTCCATTAAGAGTTTTTGGTAAAAATTCTTTTTTTTGCTCTTCTGTACCATGATGAATAAGTGTTGGTCCTAACATTGCTACGCCAGAACCTCCTACTAATGGAGCACCATTTAAAGCTAATTCTTGCTTAAATATAAATTGTTCCATTGAAGAAAGCCCGCCGCCTCCATATTCCTTTGGCCAATGAGGAGCAGACCAACCATTTTCTGCCAAAGCTTCAGCCCATTCTTTAGCACCTTTTTTAGCTTCATCTGAACCAAGCGCTAGATCATGTTGCCAGTCTTCATGATATTGAATACCATTTTCATCAGCTTGAAGTGCTGTTCCTGCTGGTTTTTTAGATTTTTCTCTATAATATTGAGGCAATCTATCTTTAATAAAATTTTGCACTGCTGCACGAAAATTATTTTGTTCTTTTGTGTCTTCCCAGTTCATTTTTGTACCAATCTATTGTTTTTTTTCAGATAAATTTTTCAATATTTTAAAAATTAATTATTATTAAAATAGAATTCTATTATACTAGATAAGTTGCAAATTTTAAAATAGTAGACACATTTATAAAGGTTAATTATGAACATTGTTATATTCTCTGGAGGAGTTGGTGGAGCAAGATTTTTATATGGATTAAAGGATTACAAAGGTATTGCTCAAATTAATTGTACTGTTATTTCTAATGTAGGGGATGATTTTTTTTGGAATGGATTGAAGATTTGCCCTGACATAGATACTGTGATTTATCACTTAACTGATCAATCTGGAAAATTTGGATGGGGAATTAAGGATGATTCCTTCGAAGTCCTTTCAAATATAAAGTTTTTAGGATTAGATAGTTGGTTTAAAATTGGCGACAAAGATATGTCTACGCATTTATATAGAACTAAATTATTAGCTGAGGGAAAAACATTATCTGATGTTACTCAGAGTATTAGTGATCTTTATGGGTGTTCTTTTAAAATCATTCCTATTACAAATGAGGAGTGCCCTACTACTATAATTAATATAAATGATGAGCAGATAACGTTCCAGGAATACTTTGCCAAACGACAATTTCAAGATCAGATAAAAGAAATTCAATATTTAAATAATTCAAATGCTTTGCCATCACCTGGAGTTATAGAAGCAATTAATAGTGCTGATTTGATTATTTTTCCTCCTAGCAATCCTTTTTTATCTGTAGAACCAATGCTTCAAATTCAATTTGTAAAAGAAGCTATTGTAGAATCAATAGCTAAGAAAATTGCTATTTCTCCAATAATCCAAGGACAAGCAATAAAGGGACCATTAGCAAAGATTATTTCTGATTTCGGAATGGAACCAAATATTTTGTCTATTGCAAAATATTATAAAGAAATTATTGATACGATATTTATTGATGAAGCAGACATGAGTTTTAGTGAGTCAATTACTCTCTTAGGCATAAAGTCATTACCTGCAAATATTATTTTAACTGACAAAAACCTAAGTTCAAAACACACATCAGCAATATTGGATCAAGTAATATAGGAGAATGAAATTAAATATCAAAGCATCTAATAAGCAGTGTATTCTTTTAATACCTATTAAATCGCCTGATCGTGCTAAATCACGAATGACAGAATCATTAAGTTCAGAATCAATACAAAAATTGGTTAAAGCAATGCTTGTCGATGTTTTAACTGTAGTTACTAGCATTAAAGAATTTTATCCAGTTGTTATCGCTCCAAATGATTCATATAGAAGCATTGTACAAGATTTTTCTGTTGATTATTTTCAAGATTCTGGCTTAGGATACAATGAATGTATAAAAGAATTTATGCATAACTATGCACTTAATAAATCAACAAAATTACTGATCGTTCCAGCAGATCAACCAAGAATCAAGCCTGATATATTGAATAATATAATGCAATTTATGAATAGTAATCAAATTGTTCAAGTACGTGCCCAAGATGGAGGAACAGGTGCATTGGGACTTAATCCTTTTGATATTATGCCTACTTTATTTGGTATCGAATCTAGTACTCTTCATCATGATTATGCAATAAAAAATAATTTAAGAATTCATGAAATTTATGATAGTTGCCTGTCTTATGATGTAGATAAATTTTCTGACCTAACTCTGTCCGTAGAACATTCTTTTGGAAATAAAACTCAATTGATAATTGATGAAATTATAGAGTATAATAATAAATAAAGTAGGCAGTAATGATTATTGATATGCATATACATGTTTGGGATGAAGGTTATCAACCTATTGGTTACAAAATGGGCATGGCAAAAGGAGCTGCATTTAAAAAAATGCCATTTAAAGATCCATTAGACATTTTGCCAAAGATAATGTCTGGAGCCAGTGATCCCGATGGTATTTTATTAATACAAGAAATGAATAAGTTCGATATTGATGCAGTCGTTGCAATGGTTGTTGATATGGGACTGGCATTTAATCAACAGCAAGATACTCCAATTGAGGCAGTAATTGAACAGCATGCAAAATTAATCGCGGAGTATCCTAATAGATTTTTTGCTTTTTTTGGTATGGACCCGAGAAGAAAAAATCATGTTGCATTATTTGAAGATGCAATTATCAATAAAGGTTTTTCAGGATTAAAATTGTATCCTCCATGTGGATTTGCTCCAGATGATCCAGTTTGCTTTGATTATTATGAAAAATGTATTGAATTAGATGTTCCAGTATTATTTCATACTGCAAATACTTTTCCTCCTCTTGATCCAGGGCTTTCGCATCCATCACATTTATCTGCAGTATCTAGCTTGTTTCCAGATTTAAAAGTTATATATGGCCACGTAGGTCGCCCTTATTGGTGGCAAGATATATTGCATATTGCAGAATCAAATCCAAATGCATACCTTGAGTTAAGTGGATGGAATCATGTTGCTGCAAAAAATCCTAAAAAATTTGCCAATATTTTACGAGAAATGGTAGATACTGTTGGAGCTCACCGAATTTTTATGGGCAGTGATTTTGCTGCTGGTCCTAAAACAGTTGGTGACCGTAATCGTTTGCCTGCATGGCTTGATTATCTAAAAAATCTACCTATAAATGCTGAAGAGTATAATGTTCAATTTACTGATGAAGAAATCGAACTAATTATGGGTGAAAATGCTAAAAGAATGATTAAATTATAATGAAAAGTTAATGATTTGTAAAAGGAGAAAAATATGAGACCGTCAATTCAATTAATTGGACCAAGACCAACTAAAATTAGTGAGTTAGCTGTTAAGGCTGAGGCTGCAGGTTTTGAAGCAGCTGGATTGCCATCTCCGTATGGATTTTATACTGGAATAGGCATGCTTGCTGAGGCAACTAATGAAATACTACTTGCTACTAGTATTTTACCTCTATTCCATGCTTCGCCATATATGCATGCTTCTTCTTCAATAATGATGCAGGAAGTTACAAATGGTAGATTTATTCTTGGAGTTGGTTCTCAAACTAAAGGGCAAATTAGAACGACAGTTGGCATTGATCCAGAAAGCCCAGCAAAAATGGCTAGAGACATGGTGCTTGCTATTCGCAGTCTAATGAATGGGGAAGGTCATTACGAAGGTGAATATTACAAGCTGAATACAGGAAAACGTCTTGTTATACATGCAACAGGAAAAAAGCCACCTCCAATATATTTTTCTGGCGTGAACGAACTAATGCTCGGACTTTCTGGAGAATTATGTGATGGAATGCTTGCTCATCCAATTTTTTCTAAAAAAGATTATGAGGAAGTAGTTTGGCCGCTTGTTGATAAAGGATTAAAAAAAGCTAATAAGCAAAGAGTTGATTTTAAAATGTGTGCGTTACCAATGATTTGGGTGCTAGGAGAAGGAACGAATAGAGCGGAAGCATATAGTAGAGGGAAAAGAAATTTGGCCAATTATTTTAGTACTAGAGCATATAGCGGATATATGGATTCCCATGGATGGTCAAAAGAAAAAGATCAAATTCGTGAAGTATGGTTAGATTCAATGAAATCAGGCAAGCCAATAGATGGCAATATGATGGAAGATATTCTTTCAGAAGAAATAGTTGATGAAGTTTGTATTATTGGAGATCCTCAAGAAGTTAGAGAAAAAGTTATTGAACGATATGATGGGCTTGTGGATTCATTGTATTTTTATTCTTTTCATGATTCTTTTCCTACTGGCAATGAAGATGAAGAAGGTATCAAAGTAGAACAAAATTTGTTACGAGTTATTGATGCGTTTAAGAATTTTAAATAGGAAATACTATGTATAAAGAATTAAATTTCAATGTCGGAGATGAATTTTCGATGAGTTATTTGGATACTGGCAAAGTGGATTCAGGCAACGAGTTAATACTGATTCATGGTTGGTGCTCAAACAAATTTCATTGGAATCCACAAATAGAATATTTCAAAAACAATTTTCGTGTCGTGGCTATAGATTTAAGAGGGCATGGTAATTCATCAGCTCCAAATTTAGGATATTCATTTAATAGTTTTTCTCTTGATATTAAATCTTTGATCGATGTATTAGGAATTACTAATCCTGTTATTTTCGGTCATTCTATGGGTGGCGCTATTGCTATCTATTTAGCAAATATATTAGGAAAAAATGCAAAGGGCCTAGTGATGGTGGATGGATCATTAAATATTGTTGAACATGAAACACAACTTAATAACAATCAACGAATTAGTAGTTTTAAAAAAAATAATTATGCACAAGAGATTGAAAAAAGATACAGTAATTTTTTCTCTCATATGAAAAATAATACTTTAGGTAAAAGAATAATCTCAGATGCTGTTAAAACACCAGAGCACGTTGCTTACGGTTCGTTACTCGCATTATACAGAGATGATGTTATGTCCGCTGGCAGCGCTATTAATATTCCTGCTTTATACATTGCGAATGCATATAGTCCGCGTAGTGCAAATGAAGTAAAGACATTTGTTCCGAATAGTACATTTGCCCAAGTAGTACAAGCTGGTCATTTTTTGCATTTAGAAGACATAGAACAATCAAATGCCATGCTTAATACATTTGTAAACAACGTTTCAAATTAGTTTTTGTTAAAATGGTTAATGATGCTTACTAATTCATCTATTTGAGTTATAGTAATATTTTTTTTTATCTCTTGTAGGTACCTAGCATCATTATTAAATTGCGCGTAACTTATATCACTAAATGAAAAATCATATCCAGGTATATTTGTATTATTTTTTTTTATATTGTCGATAAAAATAAAATTATCTCCAGTTTTACCACTTTTATGCAACTGCCCAACTGAGTGCAAATATCGCGGTGCATACTGGATATTGACAGGCACTTTCAATATTGTTTCTAATTGTTTTTTTTTCTTGATAAGCTTTTTAATATAGTTGTTATCTTTTTGACCAAAGGAAAGTATGTGCAAGCAAGTACCAATTGTTTTTACTTTCTGTAAGAATTCATAATTTAAGTTATCGAAATTGTTATTTTTTTTAACTTTACTAATGTTTGTTGGATTAATTTTAACTTTTTCAACATCTGGTTGATTGAAAGGATTAATTTGTAATAATTGTCCACTATATGCAATGGCTATTTGCCACATGTATATTTGACTACCAATATTCATTTCACTATTTAATGACAATGTAAGTTTTGGACAGTTAAATTTTTTAGAAGTGTTTTTTACGTAATTTATTACAATTGAATTTTTATAGTTGATATTTTTTATATCTGAATCAAAATATATTAAAGGAGTAATTCCTAGACTATTTTTTCCCAGTGACTCAGCAATCATTTGCTCAATCCATTTTCCAAAAAATAATAATTTTTCTGGAATAATAATAATTACATTTTGTATATTTTTATTTATTGCACTTGCTAAATATCTTCCTAATGCAATTGAATCGTGTGAATTGGGAGTATTTACATAAGTTTTTTTTATATTCTGAACATTCTGCATTATTTCTTTTACATTAATATTCATAAGTAATGCCGGAACAATTCCTAAGTAGGACAATGATGCAAATCGACCTCCAATATTTTTTGGACATTCAAAAATTCGAAGAAAATTGTTATTGATAGCAAAATCATACAAAGTCGACTTTGATTCGGTTATGGCAATATAGTTTTTTCCGTTTGGGAAAAATTTCCAAAAGAAAGATAATTGACTGAGAGTTTCAATAGTATTTCCAGACTTACTCATTATAACAAATAAAGTTTTATCAATGTCAATATTTCTAGAAATACTATCTAGCTCACATGCATCAATATTATCAAGTATCTTGAATTTACTTTGTGCAGATTTTGGCAAAAAATGCAATAATATTTCTGCAGTAATTGTAGCTCCACCAATGCCTAAAAATAATATTTTAGAAAAGATTTGAATTTTTTCTCTGTTTATAAATTGTTCAATTTCATTAATAATTTTTTGGTTATTTGGAGCATAAAACCATCCTATATCTTTAATAGTTTTGTTATCTTGCTTGCCCCATATTGCTGTAAAATTATTTTGTGACAAGCATGCATCAGTTATCAATGAATCTGTTGATTGTTTTTGAATGAGCTGTTCAGCTTGTTTATTTTTTATCATTAAATACCTTGCTCTAATTATTTAGTATAATTTGCAATGCTTTTCATAAGTGAATTGAAGTCGTTTTCGAATGCGGTTAATCCATCTTTCAATAATTTTGTAGTGATTAAATCTAATGAAATACCCTCATTCTTAAGTTTTACAAGCGTCTCTATTGCCTCGATCATTTTTTGTTCATCAATGATATTTGGTGCTTGACCATGATCGAAAAATGCATGTAATGTTTTTTCAGGAATTGTGTTAACAGTTTGGCTTGCAAAGAGTTCTTGTACATACAAAATATCTGAATAATTTGGGTTTTTTGTACTTGTTGATGCCCAAAGTGGCCTTTGTGCCATCGCGCCTTTATGCACAAGCTTTCCCCATCTATTTCCTGAAAATAAGCCCGTAAATTCTTTATATGCTTTTGTAGCATTAGCAATTGCTATTTTTCCTTTTAAATCAGCATTGTCATGCATTTGGTCAGTAACAGTGTCAATTCTTGAAATAAAAAATGATGCGACACTAGCTACATGATCAATTGGATTCTTATTTTTGTCACGTTTTTCGAGAGCATCAATATACGTTTTTGCAAATTTAACATAAATATTACAATCAAAGAGCAGCGTAATATTAACATTAATGCCTGAGATAATTAAATCTGAAAAAATATTTAATCCACTTTCTGTTCCAGGTACCTTGATCATTATATTGGGCATATTAATTTTGTTAAATATTTTTTTTGCTTCACTGATTGAAGCTTCGACATTATTAGCAATGCTTGGAGGCAGCTCAATTGATACGTATCCATCTTTCTTATTTGTTGATTCATATACAGGCATAAATAATGAAGCTGCATCTTTTATATCTTGTGTTGCTATTTCAATAAAAGCTAAATAAGGGTCAGTAATTTTTTTTTGTTTAAGTAATTGTAATTCTTCTGCATAATAGCTTGTTTTAGTAATAGCATGCAGGAAAATACTTGGATTTGATGTTAATCCATTGAGACCAAAATTAGTAATGTATTTTGCTAGGGTACCTGAGCTAATTAACTGCCTATCTATGTAATCTAACCAAAAGCTTTGACCAGATTTAGAAATAAGTTTTTGATCCAAAATGGCTCCTTTTTAATTTTTGTTAAGCAATGATAGTATTTTTTTTATTAAATTATCTTTTGTAAAACCAAAATGAGAAAATAATTCTTCAGCTGGAGCCGAAGCTCCAAAATTATTTATAGAAATAATATTGCTATCATCTTGTACGTATTTATGCCAACCAAAACTAGATCCAGCCTCTATGGCTATTCTTGTTTTAATGCTATTAGGAATGATTGATTGCTTATACTCGAAAGATTGTTCTTCAAATAATTCCCAACTAGGCATACTAATTACTCTAGCTCCAATATTGGTTTTAGACAGCTCTTTACTTGCTTCAACTGCTAATTGTACTTCTGAGCCAGTTGCTAATAATATTATTTCTGGATCGGCCGAGTCTAAAATTATGTAAGCACCTTTAGATACACCTTTAGCGGCTTGTTTTTGGGAACTTATTGTCTTAACTTTTTGCCTAGTTAAAATGATAGCAGAAGGTTTATTTCTTCTAAAAATCTCTTGCCAAGATGCAATTGTTTCATTTGCATCGGCTGGTCTGTATACTTCAAGCCTAGGAATAGCTCTTAAAGATGCTAAATGTTCAATAGGCTGATGAGTCGGACCATCTTCACCTAGTCCAATACTATCATGAGTAAATATAAATTTTGCGGGAATATTTTGTAAGGCTGCTAAACGTATAGCTGGTTTCATATAGTCAGAAAAAACTAAAAAAGTTCCAGTAAATGCATGCATGCCTTTATGAAGGTATATACCATTAATAATATTACCCATTGCATGTTCTCTGACTCCAAAATGTATATTATTTCCAGAATGCGTATTAGATGAAAAGTCTTTTTTATTTTTTAAATGGGTATTATTGGAAGGTCCTAAATCTGCAGAACCACCAATTAAGTTGATTAAATTATCAGAAGCAAAATTTAAGAAATCTCCAGAAGCTGATCTTGTTGCAATCCTATCTTCCTTGTTATAAACTGGCGCACTATCAATCCAATCTAAATCTTGTTTATTTTTAAAAACATTCGACCATTGATGAAAGATTGCAGGGTATTTTTTTTCAAATTGTAGTAATTGCTCGTTCCATTTTTTTTCATTTTCTTTACCTTTTTTTATAGTTATTTCAAAATGTTTTTTTACTTCATCAGGAACATAAAAAGATTCTGCATAATTCCAATTTAGATTCTCTTTTGTTAACTCCACCTCTTCTTTACCTAGAGGAGCACCATGGGAAGCTGCTGTTCCAGCTTTATTGGGGCTGCCCTCAGCTATTATTGTAGGCACTACAATAATTGATGGTTTTTTATTTTCTAACTGTGCAATTTTTATTGCTGTTGTTATTTCATTAATATTGTTTCCATCATTAATTTTGATAACATGCCAATTATATGACTTAAACCTATCTATTACATTTTCAGTAAATGACAGTTCAGTGCTTCCTTCAATTGAAATTTTATTATCATCATAGAGATAAATAATTTTACCTAATTGCAAAGTGCCTGCTAGCGACGCTGCTTCTGAAGCAACTCCTTCCATGAGGTCTCCATCACTAACAATGCCATATGTATAGTGATCTATAATCTTATTATCATCTTGATTAATATTATTTGATAAAAAAGCTTCAGCAATAGCCATGCCTATGCCCATTGCAAAGCCAGCACCTAATGGGCCTGTGGTTAGTTCAACTCCTGGAGTCATACCATATTCTGGATGGCCAGGAGTATTGCTATTAAATTGTCGAAAATTTTTGAGATCGTTAATAGTTACCTTGTATCCACTAAGATGCAGAATTGAATAAAGTAACATTGATGCATGGCCAGGTGATAAAATAAATCTATCTCTGTTTATCCACGAAGGATTATGAGGATTATGATTTAATATATGAAACCATAATGCATATGCCATTGCAGCAGCTCCCATTGGCGCACCTGGATGACCGGAATTTGCTTTTTGTACTGCATCCATAGAAAGAGTTCTAATAGTGTTTATGGTGAGATTGTCTAATTGACTATTGTTCATTTTTGCTCTTACTTAATTATAAAGAATATTATAACGTAAGATTTGACGAGCTGATATTCTTATAATTAAAAATAATTAATTAATAAAGCTTCCATCAGAGATTTCATTTTAGTAGCATGCTTATATGTCAAAAAATAAAATCAATCTTCCCATAACTTACAGTAGACTAGCTAATGGTTTAAGAATTATTATTTCTCAGGATAAATCTGCCCCTATTGCCACAGTTGCTGTATTTTATAAAGTTGGATTTAGAAGTGAAAATAAAGGCAGAACTGGCTTTGCCCATTTGTTTGAACATTTAATGTTTCAAGGAACAAAGAATATTCCTAAAGACAAGTTTATTAGGTTGATTGAAGAAACTGGTGGCATTGTTAACGGGACAACTCAACCAGATTTTACAAATTATTTTGAAACTCTACCTGCTCATTCAGTTGATCTTGCTCTTTGGATTGAGTTCGAACGTATGATGAATCCACAAATTTCTAATTTAGAATTAAAAAATCAACGAGACGTAGTTAAAAATGAAATTAAAGTGAATGTATTAAATAGGCCTTACGGTGGATTTCCGTGGATTGATATGTCAGAAAAAGCATTTAAAAATTGGCATAATTATCATAATGGCTATGGAGATATGAACGATTTAAATTCTGCAAGCTTATCAGATGTAAAAGATTTTTATAATGATTATTACAATCCTTCTAATGCAGCAATAGTAGTTATTGGTGACATTGATGCTGAACAAACATTAAAGAAAGTTGAATCTTTATTCTCTCAAATTCCAAAAAAAAATCTACCAACTCAATTTGATCTTAATGAGCCTGTGCAAAAAAAAGAACAATTACATTATAAGATTGATCTACTCGCTCCAAAACCAGCTGTGTGTATTGCTTATCATATGCCTAAGAGAATGACTGATGATTTTTTTGCACTTGGGTTATTAGATCAAATGCTAATTCAAGGCGAGGATAGTTTTTTAAGAAAGATCCTGGTCAGAGACAAAGGATTGACTGATGAAATTTTTGGAGGAATTAGTTTTGAAGGAAATATGTTTACTTCGACTGACCCAATGCTTTGGCATTTCTCATTAATTTACGATGAAATAGCTTCTTCAAAGAAAATTATAAAAATTATTGATGATTCATTTGACAAGTTTATTAATAGTAATCAAATTGATAAATTGCTACCAATAGCACGAACAAAGCTGGATGCTTCTTTTTATCACTTATTGCAACAAGGACCATATAAAGGCATTGGATTAGCTGAGATGCTTGCAAGTTTTTCATTTTATGATAACGATCCTTTTCTGATAAATTCTTTGCAAGAAAGATTTAATTCAATTGATACTGAGAAAATTTATGATGTTTTTCATCAATATATAGTTTCAAAATCTAGAAATATTTTATTCGTTAAGCCTGGAGATACAAAATGATTCAAGCACCTAATTTAAATATTTTAACTGATATGAAATTACCAGATATTACTGACATCAAGCTGGATAATGGAGCCAATGTATCCATGATGCAATTTGGCACATTACCTATCGTTAATATGCAAATTGTTTTGAATGTAGGATCTATTTCAGAGATGAAAGATAACCAACAATGGTTATCTACATTTTTAGCTAATATGATGAAAGAAGGCTCAGTTAAGTTACATGGCCAAGAAATAGTTGAAATATTTGCTTCGTATGGTGGATCTATAGATATCAGTGCTAGTGATGATCATTTATTTATTAATATTAATGTGTTATCAGAATTTATAAATGAAGCTATTAAAATAGTTGCTGATGTTATAAGAAACCCACGTTTTCCTAAATCAGAAGAAAATAGAATAAAAAATGACTTGTTAAGAAATTTAGAATTAATGTTAGTTGATCCGCAATCAATTACATCTGCTAGACTTAACAAATTGCTGTTTGGTAACCATCCTTATGGTAGAGAATTTCCAGATTCAAATCATTTATCAAAATTTAATAATTTTATGTTAATAGATTTTTATAAAAAATCTATTAAATCTTCTGAATCGAGATTTTATTTAGTTGGTAATTTTGATTCCAAGAAGGTCATTAAACAGCTTCATGAATCCTTTGGTAATTGGAATTATGGTGAGGGGATTAAGGAATCTGTACCAAAGCTTATGTTGCCAGGTCAATGGTCTTTAATAAATAGAGAGAATGCACTTCAGTCTACAATTAAAATTGCTGTTAACATTGGTCAATTTAATATTGAAAACTATCATAGCTTTATTGTTTTAAATGCTTTATTAGGTGGAACTTTTATTTCTAGAATCACAACAAATATTAGAGAAGATAAAGGATATAGCTATTCGCCTATTAGTCATTTATCTATCAATAATAATGATTGCTTCTGGATACAATCAGCAGATGTTTCAACAGAAGTTACAACTGATTCTTTAAGTGAAATTTTTTATGAAATTAAAAAACTATCAAAAAATAAAATTCCTAAACTTGAATTAGATGGAATGATAATGCACTTAGCTGGATTACATTTAATAAGATTTTCTACCCCTAGATCAATTATAGGGCAGTTATTCCATGTAGATGAAGTCGGAATCGAACGTACTTTTTATGAGTCATATATATCTTCTTTGAAATCTGTAGATGAAAAGTCAATACAAGATCTTATGAATCAGTTTTTTTCCTTAGATGAATTTTATATAGCTATTGCTGGTGATAAGAAAATAATTGATAAAAAAATTCAATCTATGCAAGAATTTATAAATCTTAATGAAGTATCATTTTAACCGCTGTAATGCCATCCAGTATCTATAGAGCTCAATGGGTCATCATAATTTAATATTGTTCCACTTTTAACTTTTCCTATAATCAATGTATGATCGCCTGTTTCTTGAGAATTAAAAAAATCACATTCTATGTATCCTATTGAATTATTTAAAATTGGCAATCCTTGTTGATTAATACTATGATCTATATCTTTCAATTTATTAAGAAGCACATCTTGCTTGTCTTCATTTCTTCCTTTAATTTTAGATACCTTTTTTGGCTGAAGGAATTTTCTAGCAGCCTCGAGGTTATTTTTTGATAGTATATTTATATTAAAAATCTTATTAGCGAGTATGCTTTCTCTCGTGTAAGAATCTTTTTCAAAAGACACTAAAATTAATCGAGGATTGAATGAAATTTGCATTACCCAATCTGCAATCATAAAATTGGGTTGTTTGTCCCTCGTCGAACCTATTGCATAAATACCATATGTAAATAAGTCCATAACATCAGAAATATTCTGACTATTAGGAGTTATTTCTTTTGCTTCAAACATATTTATTCCTTAGTCTAAGCAAAATCATTATCTATGAAGATAAAGTTTTTGAACAGACATTTAGTATTAAATATGATAGATTTTTTGTATGTTAGTTGTTAATAACTTTGTAATTTATAATTGAAATATGTAAAAGGAAAAAAATGGATCTGAAATTTATTAATTCTATTATTTCAAATAATACCATTAGAATGACATCTGGAACTAATACTGATTGGGGTATGCCAACTAAAAATCAATTAGTGAGGGAAACAATTACTTTAGGAGGAGGCATTCCTGATCCGTCATTAATTCCTTATACAGAACTTTCTAAAGGATTTGATTATATTAAAAATTATACAGATGATACTTTTTTCCGATATGGCGGCCCAGTTGGATATGAAATTTTAAGACAAGAATTAGCAAAACATTATTCTTCATCAGCATCAATGTATAATGGAAATCAATTTATTCTAACTAATGGTTCTGCTGGTGCAATCGAATTAATTATTAAATCCATTATTGATCCAGATGATGTAATAGTAGTAGAATCTCCAACTTTTTCTGGATCGCTCAGAACTTTTCGTGGATATCAAGCAAAAATTCTTTCTGTTCCTGTAGATGAATTTGGTATGGATATTGATCAATTAGAAAAGCTTTTAATAAATCACAAAAGAAAAATTAAATTAGTATACACAATCTCTAATTTTCATAACCCTTCAGGGGTATCTTTAAGTATGGAAAGAAGAAAGCAATTAATCGATTTATCAAAAAAATATCAATTTCTTATTATTGATGACGATGCTTATGGAGAGATTGGATTTAACAATTATAAATATGTACCATTAAGAGACATGGATAGTCAGGGACATGTTTTGACGGTTGGAACTTTTTCAAAAACGATAGCTACTGGTTTGAGAATTGGTTGGATTTGTACTGATGAAAATTTGGCAAAAAAAATTCTTGCAAACAGATTTGATATGGGCAATAGTCCGATTCTTCATGGGATTATCGCCCATTTTATTCAATCAGGCGAATATGCAAAACATGTGAAAAAAATACAAGGTATTTATTCACGCAAATTAGATGTTTTGCTAGATTCATTAAATGATATCAATGATAATCATATTAAATATTTTAAACCAAATGGTGGCTTCTTTTTGTGGTTACATTTTAAGAATGCATCTGCAAAAAAAATACAAAATATTGCATTAAAAAATGGTTTGGCATTTCCGCATGGATCTGTTTTTTTCCCTGAGGATGAGTATAAAGATTCATACATTAGACTTGCTTTTTCTAAAAATAGTGAAGATGAATTAATTCGAAGTGGAGATATTTTATCTAAAAGTCTATTAGAATTATAATGCTTATTGATAAATTATTATTTTTGGCGCTATAGGTAAATTTAAAAGTTCTTCAATAGATAATAATGGTTCATCCCACTCATAAAATAATTTTATTGTAGGTATTTCTGAATAGTCGCTTAATGAAAATAATTCGTAGTTATTTATCTTGCCTTCTTTTCCTCCAAAACCATCCATATCAATTGCAAGCTCAATATTTTCATAATTTTTTATTTTTGATGAATTTTGTATCATGAATCTATTAAATTGATGTATCATTAGCGTTTTTTTATAATCTATTCCAAAAATATTAAATTGGTTTAAGAATTCTTGAGTACTATTTATATGATTTTCATCAATAAATCCTATTACTTTACCAGGTACAGTTTGTTGTTGTTGAGTTGCATATTCAGGATCAAGCGCAAGGTGCACGTGTTCCATCTTTAAAAAATCTTTTATTATGTTCATTTCACTTAAAATATTTGCCCATCCTATTTGAATATCTAAATAAACAAGAAAATTATTTTTTTTAGCTAATTCAACATATTTAGAAAGTAAGTCTCTAGGAATTCTATCTAAGTAAGTACCATCTTCCATTGGCTGATCCTGTGCAACAGCTACAATAATATGAAATGCTCCGACTACTTTTAAATCAACTGATAATAATTGCCATTGATTTACTAGTTTATTCATTTCATGCACTAACTTATCTTCATCATATTTTCCTAAAATTCCCAGGCGAGGTTCTTCAGGATATCCATAATAAGAAACAATCCTTGTGTTGGACAGGTTAGGAGGTATTGTAATGGGATCTATAATTAATTCAATTTGGAAGTTTCTCTTTGCTACTAATATATAATTTTTCTTATATTGTATATTTTTTAGTAATGGATTATTTTTTGTATTGTGCGTATTCCAACTTGACCAAATATTTGTTTTATTATTTTTATACCACAAAGTTGTTTCTTGAATAATTGCTTTTTTAATATCTTCAATAGAAGAATTTTTTTCAAAATTTTTGATGTATATATTTTCTGTATTAATAATAGTATCAATATTTGTCTGCTTGCCTAACCATGTTAATTCGTTTGGTCCTGTAATTATTGAAATTATACAACTAATTGTGCCAAGTGTTTTAACATCGCAATCTTTTTTTCCACTTTCTTGATCTTTTTTGCTTGCATTATTTTGTAAGTTTATTTTTTTTTCTACACTCTCGAGTTTAGAAATTGGCTTAGTATTTTCTTGTATGTTTTTGATAGCTGGTAAGTTATTTTCTTGATTAGAAATAGGCTTTGCTTTAGGAGAGATTGTTTGCTTTGACTCATATTCTTTTTTTACGCTTATCTTATTTGCTAATTCTCCGCTGTTTTTAATTTTAATTGCTGGTAGTTTTGTTGTTTCATGGTTAATAGTGGTATTTTGTTTAAATATTATTGATGGTTGCGTAAGAATAATTAAAATAAAAAATAGTAGTAGCGATAGCGGCAATATATACCATAAAGGCTTATTAGGTTTTTTTAAATTGATATTCCATTTATTGAAAATTAACAATTTTTATCCTCGTGGTAAACCTAGTCCCCGTGTTGCAATAACATTTCTTTGTATTTCAGAACTACCACCAGCAATTGTTCCTGGAACACCTGCAACCCAACCTTGAGTAAATTCTGCTCTTAAAGGAGATCTTTTATCTTTTTCATTCCATAAATTAGAATATAAACCGAACACTTTAGTGCCTAAGTTATCTAACCGTCTTGTTGCTTCTGAACCAAATAATTTTGAAATTGATGCTTCATAGTTAGGTACTTGCCCATTGCTTTGCATGCTAATGATTCTTAAAGAAAAATTAAACATAACATTAGCATCTACAAAAGCACTCGCCACATCTTGTCTAATACCATCATAATTTTTAATTCTTGACTTTAATTTTCCCTCATCAGTATCAATAAATTGTATCATGCGATTGATTATTTTTTGCTGCCTGATAGCACCTTCAATGTTTGACCTTTCATTGTCTAGTAAAGTCATGCCTACATACCAACCTCGATTTTCTTCACCTACTATTTGGCTAGAAGATATTCTAACATCTTCAAAAAAATCTTCGTTTACTTCATGCCCCCAACTCATATCATAAATTGGATTTACTGTAATTCCAGGAGACTTAATGTCAGCTAATAAGAAAGAAATTCCTCTATGCTTTGGCGCATCTGTATCTGTTCTTGTAAGTAAAAGTATCCAATCTGCATAGTGTCCATGAGTTGTCCATGTTTTTTGTCCATTGATAACATACTCATCACCATCTTTAATAGCTCTTGTTTGTAGTGAAGCTAGATCCGAACCGGCTCCAGGCTCAGAAAATCCTTGGCACCATACAACTTCTCCTTTAAGTATTGGAGGTAAAAATTCACTCTTTTGTTTGTCAGTTCCATGAACTATTAATGCTGGCCCAAGCATGCCTAATCCAACATTACTGCCCACTCCTGGTGCATTTGCCATTGCTAGTTCTTGTTTTAAAATAAATTGTTCCATTGTACTTAATCCACCACCACCATATTCTTTTGGCCAATGTGGAGCAACCCAAGATCTATCGGAAAACTCTTTAAACCAATTTTTTGCATCATTTATATCGTCTTGATTACTTGAAATCCTGTCTCTGGCCCATTGAGTGTATGAGCGAGTCCACCTACCTTTTGACATTTCTTTGTATCTTGATGGCAGTTTTTTTATCAGTGATTTAACTTCAACTCTAAAATTTGATTGATCAGCACTATCTTTCCAATCCATTCGAAGCTCCTATAAATATTTAATATAATGATGAATTGAGTATATTCTATCAATTTTTTTACTATTTTGGTTGTGAATCGATGTATAATTTTTAATAAATATTTAAACTTTTAAGTAAATATTAAGTAAATAAATGAATAAGCCTGAAAAAAGAAGTTTTAAAAATAAATTAGCACTGGGAATTTTTGCTCAGAATTGTTCGAGCGGATATACAATAACAAAATCAGCTGACAGGTGGGTTCCATCTTGGGAAAACAACTTAGCTTTAGCACAAAAAGCTGACAAAATAGGCATTGATTTTTTACTTTCTATTGCTAGATGGCGGGGATTTGGTGGTCAAACTGATCCCCATGGTAGTAATTTAGAGACATTTACATGGGCCACAGGTTTATTAGCATCAACTAAGAATATCAATATTTTTTCTACAGTACACCTTCCGCTTATTAATCCAGTTTATGCTTCCAAAATTATGGTAACTGCGAATCATATTGGCAATGGAAGATTTGGATTGAATGCTGTTTGTGGTTGGAATACCGTAGAATTTAATATGCATGGCGTAGATTTTAATGATCATACAAGAAGATACGATCATGGAGAAGAATGGATGACAGTTGTAAATAAAATTTGGGATTCTAATGATAATTTTGATTATGCTGGAGATTTTTTTAATTTAAAAAATGTTGGGTTACAGCCAAAGCCATTATTAGATGTTAAGCCATTAATTATGAATGCAGGTAGATCAGATAGAGGCTTAGATTTTGCTGTAAAATTTGCTGATTATATTTTCTTAGGTTTACGTGATTTATCAAGTGAATTAGTTGCTAAAGATGTAGGGTTACTAAAAAAACATGCTCAAAAAAGTGGCAGAAATCATTTAGGGATATGCACAAATATTTTTATTGTATGCAAACCAACTCAAAAAGAAGCCGAAAATTTTTATTATGAGTTTGCAATTGAAAATGCTGATCATGAGGCAATTAATAATTTGATGGCAGAGCGTGGCATTGATAAGTTGCCTGATAAATTCCAAGAGGCTTTTAAAATACGTGCTGCTGCAGGCCATGGAGCACCTAACATTGTTGGCGATCCAGATTTCGTAACTCAGGAAATTATAAGACTTCATGAATTGGGTATTGACGGTTTTGCAATAGGTTTATTTAACTATATAGATGATTTGGATTTTTTGTCTCAAACAGTGATACCTCAATTAGAGTCACTTGGTTATAGGAAAAGTATCTCAAAGGCAGATTAATAAATGAGTAGTAATAAATTTTGTGAAATTTTAATTGTTGGTGCTGGAACCTCTGGGAGTGTTGTTGCAACCAGATTAGCCCAAGCAGGATTCAATGTTACTTTAATAGAAGCAGGACCAGATTTTGGTCCTCAAAAAGAAAATCGATGGCCTTCAGAAATTGTCGATGACAAATTTGTTGGAGAAGAAACTGATTTTGACTGGGGTTACACAGCCAAGCTAGGCTCAAAAGAAATAAGATATTTGAGGGGTAAGATAGTCGGAGGCTCATCTGCAATAAATGCATCAGGAATCAATTGGGGCTTAAAAAATGACTATGATGAGTGGAAGAAATTGGGTCTAACTAATTGGGATTTTGATTCAATGCTTCCATTTTTTAAAAAAGTTGAAAATTTGAAAGATCGTAATTATTCAGATATTAGTAGAGGAACATCTGGAGAACTTCAAGTTAGTAGGCAAAAAGCTGAAGGAGCTTATTTCAAGTCTTTTATAGAAACTTGTAAAAATAGAGGCTATAATTTTATAGATGCAACTGGTCCAGATTCTTCAGAAGGATATGGTTTCGTCACTCGTAATTCTGTTAATGGCAAACGTGAACATCCTTCAAAAGTGTACCTTGATCAGGTACGAGGCCTTAAGAATTTTTCGATTATTGCTAACTGTGAAGTAATACGAATCATTTGGAAAAATAAAAAGGCTCAAGCAGTTGAAGCTTTACATAACAATAAAAGAATTGTTATTAATACTGACCATTTAATTCTTTGTTCTGGCTCAGTAGGATCTCCGACTCTTTTGCAACGTTCTGGTATTGGTCCTTATGAGTTATTAAAAGAATTAGACTTTCTTACATCGGAATCAAAAATTATTGATGGGGTTGGTAAAAATTTACAAGATCACTTTGGCATTCGTTTTTCATATTTGCCATCTAAATATGGAATGCAAAATATCGATTGGGGGCAATCTGAATCTATGCGGATTAGATTAAAAGAAAAAAGTGAAGACGTGGGTCATAATCTAACTCTTAGTTCATTTGTTGGCTCCCATATAAAAAATAATGAAGAATTAGCGAGTCATGCTAACAGAATTCAGTTTGTTACATGGCTTGTTAAGCCAATAAGTGTTGGCTATTTAAAAATTGCTTCTACTAATTATCAGATAGATCCTGTTATTAACTTTCAATTTAATAATGAACAAGATATTGAGAGTTTGCTATTTGCATTAAAATTTGCAAAAAAATTTATTTCTGAGGAACCAATAAAAAAATGGATTGATCAATCTTCAGGCCTTCAAAATATAGCAAATAAGAAAGATATCATTAATTGGATTAATGATAACCTGTCTTATTATTATCATATGGTAGGAACTTGCAGAATGGGCAATGAGCTAGATGATGGATCTGTAGTCAATGAAAGAGGGTTAGTCCATGGTTTTGACAATATGTATATTTTTGATGCATCGATTATGCCTCAAATTCCAAGAGGAATGTTAAATTTAACTGTTTTTACTATTGCAGAAAAAATGGCAAAACATTTTATAGAAAAATATTAGCATTTGATTATAGACTAGATTGCTGTATATCCACCATCAACTAGTAAATCTGATCCAGTGATAAATGAAGCATCAGACGATGCTAAAAATAGTACTGATTTGGCAATTTCATCTGGCCTACCTAGTCGCCTGAGAATATGTTTTTTTTCCAAAAAATCTTTAGCGGCTTCAATGCTTCCATATCCATCCACTAATAGAGGCGTTTCTATTGCGCCCGGCGACAAGCTATTTACTCGGATTCCATGCCTTGCATGATCTAGTGCTAATGCTTTTGATAAATGAATGATAGCTGCTTTTGTTGTACAGTATCCTAACGATTTTGCAGTGACTACTTGTCCTAGTTGAGATGCTATGTTGATAATGTTCCCTTGCTTATTCTTGATCATGTGCGGAATTACAGTTTTGCAAAATAAGAATGTTCCATTTAAGTTCACATCTATACTTTTATTCCAGCTTTCAACTGAAAGTTCTGTAATATCTGCTACATCGCCCATAGTAACTGCATTATTTACAAGGATATCTATTTTATTAAATTTATCAATTGTTAAATTAACCACACGCTTAATATCATTATGTGATGAAATATCACATTGAATTTTGAGTGCATTCTGCAATTCTTTTTCTTTATTGTCAGTATGAATATCTGCAATAACAACTTGTGCGCCTTGAGAAATGAATTCTTTAGCAATTGAAGATCCAATACCTCTGTTGCCTCCTGTAATTATTGCAATTTTATTTTCTAATTTTTTCATATTCCAACCTTATTTGTATTTTACTTATTTAATCTATCATTTCCTGATTACTTTTTTCCTCACTTTTTTGCCAAATGTAGAAAATAATACCAAGCCATGCCAATAAAATTGGTGTAGATCCTGCCCACATAATTAAACCAGCTATTTCTTGATCTGCCAAAGGACTTAATGAACTAATAGGTACTGCAAATTCATAGGTTGCATATATAGGATATTTATTAAAGACAAAAAATGCCCCTGGTATTGCTGGGAGTATTGATAAAGCAAATATATAAAAGATTCTGAGTGGGTATGGAATAAAATTATTTTTATTAAATTGGGGATCGATCCATAGCCAAAATAGAAGTGCCGAACTCATCCAAATGAAATCTATAATCATTGTTCCAATTTGTGAATTTTTTAAGATATCAGCAGTATAAGGAATATGGGTAATTATTAAGGAAAAATTAATGATAAAAAATGGTAAAAAAGAGTTTTGTAATAAAAATTTAATTTTCGAATTGCATATTTTTTTATAAATCTTGTCAGGTAATGATATTATAATTAAAGGTGCTGCAATAAATGTATATACTAGATATTGTAAAACATGTACATACAATAAATATCCTGCACCTATGGGTCCAATAGGCCAATCAGTAAAAATCCAAAAAAGAATTATTCCTGCAATAAAATATAATGTTTTTTTATTTTTACGATTATTTTTATCAACGCTCTGAAAATAACTAAAAGACACAATAGCTATTAAAATCCATATTCCAGGATAAAAGATTGGATTCCAATTCCAGTTAGTATCTGAGATACCTGAGCACCACCATGAAAGATTCATTTTTTCTCCAAAATAATGAAAATTATTTTTTTATTTTCCATTCATTATTATTTAGAAGCTTTAAATCTTGAACCCACTCTCGTTGAGTAATGCCTATTGGATAGATAAAATGTGCAATATTATCATCAGTAAATACTGTTATCCAAGTAGCGTGACTGACTGCATAATTGGAGTTATTGTCTTCATTTTTTTCAAGTACAGCTGGGGGTATGTTTAATTCATTTTGAAATTTTATTAAATTTTCTGGCGTACCAGTTAATCCTATAAAATCTTTATTAAAACTTTGAGCCCAATTCGTAATTTTTTTGTTGTCTCTTTCAGGATCTGTTGAAATAAAGATTACTTTTGTTTTTCTTTGCATATCAATTGGTAGATTACTGTATGCGCCTGCCAATACGCTCATATGTAGCGGGCATATGTCTGGACAACTTGTATATCCAAGAGCAATTAAAGTGAGGTGATTGCGAGTGTCTTGTTCTAAAGAAAAGATATTTCCTTTGCTATCAAAAAGTTCTACGTTATTTTTTATTAATGGCTTTTGGAGAAGCCTGCCTTGTAGGTTATGATTTTTCTGTTCTATTTTTCCAAAATTTTGACTGTTATTATTGCAACTAATTAATCCGCTAGTAATGGTAAGCGATAAACTTATTATTAAAAGGAATGATTTTATTTGCTTTGATATTATTGATGCTTTGTTACAAAGCATCATTCATTAAATTCACTATTCGTTTTGAGAAATTACCTAGGTTAGATAATTTCTCTCCTTCAATTAATTTTGCTTGGTCTAAAAGTAAAAAAGCCAAATCATCTATATTTTTTTTAGAGGTTTTTTTTTGTATTTGCTTTTGCATTTTTTGAATTAATTCATGTGAAGGATTAATTTCAAGCACTCTTTGGAATTCTTGATTTAATTGGCCTCTTTCTCTAAGCATATTGGCAATGTTTATATCTAAATCGCCATCATCTGAAATAATACATGCAGGACTATCTGATAATCGAGATGATATACGAACATCTTTAACATCTTCAATTAGTTTTTCTTTTAACCATTCAATCAGTTCTGTTACGTCATCTTCATTGCCCTCTTGTGTTTTTTTATTCTTGCTTGGTAATCCAATGTCGCCATGTGTGACGGATTTAAACGTAAAGTCTTCAAATTGACTTGCAACTGGTATCCAAACTTCATCAACAGGATCAGTCATGAGTATTACATCCATTTTATTTATCTTTAAAGATTCTAGATGTGGACTATTTTTTAGTTCTTCAATATCTTGACCAGATAGGTAATAGATATGTTTCTGTTTTTTAGGCATTTTTGCTACATATTGATGCAAGCTAATGCTTTTTGTGTTATTTAATGAAGAGAATCGAGCTAAATTCAATATTTTATCTCTTTGATCACTGTCTGTATAAATTCCTTCTTTAAGCACTGGACCAAAATTTTTCCAAAATGTTTGATATTTATCTGGCTCTTTTTCAGCAATTTTTGATAATTCTTTAAGAATTTGATTTACAATTCTTTTATTTATCCTACTTATCATTGGGTTAAATTGTAATGTTTCTCTGCTAACATTTAGAGCTAAATCTTCTGAATCAATGATTCCATAAAGAAAGCGTAAGTAGTTGGGTACTAGTTCTTCAATATCGTCGCTTATAAAAACTCGTTTTACATGTAGTTTTAATTTATGACGTGTATCTGGCATAAATAAGTCAAAAGGAGGAGTAGAAGGAATATAAATTAAACCAATATAACTTAATTTTCCTTCTGCTTGAAAATGAATAGTTTGGAATGGTTCATCAAATTGATTACTAATATTTCGATAAAGTTCTATATATTGTTCATTGGTGATGTCTTTTTTTTGCCTTGCCCATAAAGCCATTCCTGTATTAATCTGTTCGCTATTTTTGCCATCATTAAAAAAGATTGGTAAGTTTAAATGATCAGAGTATTTATGTATTATTGGTTTTAAAGCATCAATAGTAGAAAATTCTTTAGATTCAC
Source organism: Chloroflexota bacterium (assembly GCA_003228125.1). Taxonomy (GTDB): domain Bacteria; phylum Chloroflexota; class Dehalococcoidia; order UBA2979; family UBA2979. The sequence goes on from QGNP01000001.1 coordinate 86,469, forward strand.
TATTAAGAGAAATTACTATTTTAGTTCCTCGATTAGGTGATTCATTGGTCGAACTAAGTGAAAATTTTTCAGCTCCAGATGAAGCCCATAACCAGCCTGTTTTTGATCCTGCTTTTGTACTGTATACTTGCACTTTATCTGCTACCATAAAAACTGAATAAAATCCTACTCCAAATTGACCAATTAATTGCGAACTATCGCTATTTTTTTCTGTTATTTTTTCAAGGAAGTTAGCAGTGCCAGACTTAGCTATCGTACCTAAATTATCAATTAATTCTTTTTTAGTCATTCCAATACCGTTGTCTTCAATGATAATCTGACTATTTATTTTATCTGTTTTTATGGATACTTTTAATTCGGTGTCTGAATCTAAAAGTTTTGAATTTGTTAATGCTGAATATCTTAGTTTATCGCATGCATCAGATGCATTTGAAATTAGTTCTCTTAAAAATATTTTTTTGTCTTTATATAACGAATGAGTAACGAGCTTTAGTATTTTTCCTACTTCAGCCTGGAAAGAAATGTTTTCAGTTGACATATTTGCACCTATATAATTGATCTCGTAAGAATAATCTGGGAAAATTACTTACGAGATCAATTATAGATATCTATTTTTTAATGGGCAAGTCAGATCGGTTACCCCATTCAACCCATGAGCCATCATAGACTTTTACATTTGGATAACCTAGTAGATCGGTTAGCACAAACCAAGTATGAGTTGCTCTTACGGCAGTTTGACATAATGTATATATTGTTTGATCGGAACTAAAGCCTGCATCAGTATATATTTTATTTAATTGCTCATATGATAGAAACTCTTTATCGGCATTAATATTAGATACCCAGTTTACGTTAGAGGATCCTTCTATATGCCCGCCTCGCTCAGCTCGTATATCTTTTCCAGCATATTCTTCAGGTGATCTTGTATCACAAACTAATTTTTCTGGATTATCAATTGAAGCAAGTACCTCATCAGCGCCTGCTATGATATTGCTATTAGCTTTTCCTGAAAAAACATATTGACTTCCAACTATTGAAGGTATTGTTGTTTCAATTGGCAATTCTTTGGTTTTCCATAATGACCATGATCCATCTAAAATGACAGTTTTCTCATGCCCATAAACCTCTAGTGCCCATAGTCCACGAGAAGCCCATAAATTGCTACTACTATCATAAATGACAATTTTATTATTTGGCTTTGCTCCAATGCTAGATAGCACATCTTCAATATGTGCTTTAGGTGGCAACATACCTGCTACTCCTGCAGCATTCTCTTGCTGGAATGTTGTTTTTGGATTAATGTGAACAGCACCAGGGATATGACCAATAAGATAATCTTCTTCTGATCTAATATCGATAATGACTATGTTGTCATCTGAAATGTTTTGATTTAACCAACTTGCTGATACTAAGTGCTTAGTTGATTTATAAGCTCTGTCATCAAGTTCTGTATCATTTGAAACACTAGCATTACTGCTACATGCTGATAATAGCAATGCACTAAATAAGAATAAAATTATTCCTAATTTTATAAATATTTTTGTATGAATATTAATTTTACTACTTAACATAATTATTCTCCTAAATGTTATTTACTAAATTTTTGTTAATAAAATCGCCCACTCACCATTTTTTGTTTCATTAATTTCACAAGCAAATCCTCTCTTAATGGCTTCAGGAGGTATTGTTGACAATGCTGGCGGATGATCAGTTATTACTTCAACTTGTTGAATATTTTCAATATTTTGATCTAAAAATTGGTTAGTTTTAATCATTGGGTAAGGGCATATTTCACCTCTTACATCAAGTAATTTTTTATTATCCATAGATTTTCCTTTAACATATTTTAATTTGCCATAACAATATTATCTATTATTGACTAATTTGATAATTATTGTCAAGTATATTTACATATTTTAAAATATGCAGTTAAAATATTTGTGTAGTATCTTTGAATTGAAATATTTTTAAGTTTAAAGTTTGGTCATGAATCTTTTAAAGATAAATTATTTTTCAATTTTTGTAGTTGTTTACACATTAATTAATATTCTTATCGGTGTTGTAGTTCGCTCTACAGGATCAGGAGCCGGATGTGGTGTTTCATGGCCTAGTTGCAATGGTGCAATTTTTATATCAGGCTCTGTGCAATCAGAATTAATTGAGTATATTCATAGATTGTCTAGCGGAATTAATCTATTACTAGTTATACTTTTATTTTTAATTATCATAAAATTTTTACGCAATAATCATAATGCTGTTTTATTTTCTGCTCTTTCTGTATGTTTTATTTTTATAGAAGCAGGCATAGGTGCATTTATTGTTTTTTATCAATGGGTTGCAGATAATTCATCTATGGGCAGGGCAATTGTCGTCCCTTTTCATTTGGTAAATACTTTTTTTCTTATGTTTTTTTTGATCGCAACAACATGGATTTTATTTCAAAATAATAGATTAAACCTAAATTTTAAAATCCTATCCTTAAGTCATTGGAAGAAGTTTTTATTTGGTTTTTTATTATTTTTTCTATTAAGTACTAGCGGAGCTACAAGTGCTTTAGCTGACACACTGTTTGAAGCAATTGATTTGAAATCAGAATTATTATCAGATATTTCTGGAAATGCCCATATCTTATCAAGGATAAGGATTTTTCATCCTATTATTGCTATTTGTACAGTTTTCTGGATTACATATTGTTCAAAAAATATTAACCTTATCTATAAAAATAAAATTATGAAAAGATTATACAATTATCTAATATTTTCATTTATTATTGAATTTTGCATTGGCATCTTGAATGTTTTATTATTAGTTCCAATTTTTTTACAAATAGTACATTTATTGATTGCGCATCTAGTATGGACATTTATGGTTATTTTTTTATTAGAAGGAGTAAAAATTGAGTCAAATTAATGTTATTAGTTATTAGTTATTAGTTATTAGTTATTAGTTATTAGTTATTAGTTATTAGTTATTAGTTATTAGTTATTGATATTTTCCATAGATTGTCTACTGGAGGCGCAAAGGCACATTTCATTCCAGCACCAGCTGCTAATGGAACAATAAATTTCATGATTATTTCGTGCTGAGTGATTATTTCGTATTTGAAATTTTTTTCAGTATTTTTTAGTAATTCTTGCATTTTTTGCATTTGCATTGGCAGTTCAAGTTCTGTAAGATTAATAATTTTATCTTCCATTTATATCATCCTACATTAATTTTGTAATAATTTTTGAACCTATATACGATCCTATAAGTAATGATATTGCAAAAAGCCAACCGCTTAATGCTAAAGAAGGTATTGCTGAGAAAAAAGCACCAATTGTACAGCCAATTGCTAAGCCTGCACCATATCCCATTATAACTCCTCCTATTAAAGATTGAGCATATCGCATCTTAGATCTGGAAATACGTAATTTAAATTCATTTGCAATTACTGCACCACTAAACGAACCTATTATGATTCCAGTATTAAGAAAAAAACTGTTATGAGCATAAAATGCACCTTGAACCATTTCTTCAAGAGAGCATCCTGATAGATCTGATAATCCTTTTAGTGGAGGGATTGGATAACCTATTATGTTGCCTGCATAACTTCCCCATCTAGAAATTTCCCCAACAACGCCTAATGGAGCAAATTTTATAAATAAAAGAATATTAATGAATCCTAATGTCGTTGCACCAATGATCGGACTCCATCCGTCTTTAAATATTTTTTTGTATATTGGATACAGAGACTGTAAAAAATTGCTATTTTGAATTTCATTATCTGAACTTTTTATTATTGGGATATTAAATCTAGGTGTAGAAGATTCAATTTTTATAATTAGTAAATAAAAAATAAATATTAATGTGAGACTTATCAAAATAGTTGTCCCATAACCAAAGTGATTTGGCAGCCATATTAGTGGGTCAGTGTTAATTGATAAATCCCACCACCAATTCCATGTTTGATTTAATAGAAATGTTCCAATCGTCACTCCGACAATTGTTACCCAAGACGTTAGGTAGCCTTCTCCCATTCTATATAAGCTACCTGACACGCAACCACCTGCTAGAACCATGCCTATCCCAAATAAAAGCCCCCCAGTAATTGTTGCTAATCCTACTGGTAAAATATGGGCATCATTAGGAATACTGATTCCATTGGGAACAGGGTATATTGTTGACATTATAACAGAAAAACCAATGATTGAAATTCCAAGACCGACTAGAATCCCTTTCATCGTATGGCCTTGCCTCATTAAGAAGATATCTCTAAATCCAGAAGCAAAACATAATCTACTACGTTGTAGCGTAAAACCTGTACTGATGCCAACTAGCCAATATATTGCTAAATCTTGCTTTAAACCTACTGCGAAAAAATAAATAGTCATTAAAAATAAAAGGATAGCTAGTAACTTATATCGATAAGTTAATTTTAGTTTTATAGTCAAATTTTGCATTGTCATGTTCGCTTACTTTATTTTAATAGTGCGTTTATTATTTATTAATTTGATCAGTATTATAAATTTCATAAAGATTTTCTTCTTGACAGCAATATTATAATAATGGGTATTATAAAAGCAATAACTAAAATTCCAAATACAATAAATGCTAACCATGGATTAGTTAACAATGCATCACCAACAAAAACCAATCCTGTAATGGGAATAACCATACCAATAAATGTTGCTAAATTAAATTTTATAAAATTCATTGAAGTAAGACCAGCGCAATAACTGATTAAATCAAAGCTAAATGTAGGAATAAATCTAACAGCAATGATTGCAGAAAATCCAAAATCATTGCTAAATTTATCTATTTGATCAATATTTTTTTGAGAAGTAAATTTTTCTATTGCTGGTCTACCCCATTTTTTTGCTATTAAAAAGGCAATTGCTGCACCAATCTGTGCACCAATTAATGAATATATTGTACCTAAAAATGTTCCAAAGCTTAATCCAGCAGCTATACCGAGCGGAGTTGATGGGATAGGCGATACGACAACTGCTAAAATGACTAATAGAATGTATATAAATGGAGCGTAGTTTTTGTACTCCTGTATCCAAATTTTTATAGATTCTGCTTCAAAATCAAAATAATATGAAAGAATTAAATTAAAAATTCCTGAAAAAATTAATCCAACGAAACAGAAAATAATAAGCAATTTAAGTGTTTCAGTCGTAATGAGATTGTTTAATTGATCTAATATTTTTTTCAATATTTAACCTTAATGTTGATTGCATATAGTTTAAGAAAAATTAGTGTATGTTTCAAATAGCGCAGAGATTAAATAGGCCTTTTTATGCATATAAGCTTTTTTATATCTTTACTTGGTGTATACTTTTTAAATTATTAAATGTTTTATTGGGGAAATTTGTTTAAATCAAATGCTGTCCCGCAACTGTGAATAGGAAAAATCCTAAAGCCAGAACACCAATTTTATATTTATAATCTTTCGTAATGCTGCGAGGACAGTAAGCGATTATGTTCATTTATAGCTGTTTTAATAGAGCTTTTTTAAATATCATAATTTCACAATTATACTCCCGCATTTTATATAATTTATTTTGATGTGAGGATGATTGTGATTCGTATATTTGAAATAAAGAAAAAAAACAGTGTTTCTTTGTTTATTGGGATGCTTCTTGTAACATTATTTACCCTAATTGCTTGTAATAGCATAGAAGATAAAAATCATAACTTTGTAACTAATTATGGAGTTTCATTTAGCGATCAAATGGGAGATAAGTCATTTACTAATTTTCCAAGTCGAATTGCTTCATTTTCTCCAGAAATTACGGAAATAATTTATGCACTAGGTAGTGGAGGGCAAATAGTAGCAATTAATGATTCTTCAGATTATCCTTTAGAAACTGCATTTTTACCCAAACTAGGATTCATGAATATTAACGTAGAGTCGATTATTAAATATGATCCAAATTTAATAATCTTAACTGCAGGTTTCGAAGAAGTGGCACACAAATTAATAGGATTAGGTTATCAAGTAATATTTTTTGATGCACCAAAAAATATTACACAGCTATATGACAACATAATTACAATGGGAAAGATACTTGATAACCATGATGGGAGCGAAGCATTGGTTGCGGATCTTCAATCTCAAATGAATAAAACTTTATTAGAAGTTAGTAAAGTAAAAGTACAAGATAAAAAAACCCTTTTCTTAGAGATTGATCCAATGCTGTATACGGCAAGTGATAATTCTTTCATTGGTAGCTTATTAAAGTTAGCTAATGTTACTAATATTGCTGCATCAGTCGCAGGTAGTTTTCCGCAAGTTTCATTAGAATTTATCATCGATAGTAATCCAGATATAATTTTATTAGCTGATACAGATTTTGGAACTTCTGTCGAAAATGTTTTACAAAGAGATACTTGGAAAAATATAACTGCTGTAAAAAATAAGAATATATATGCTATAGAGGCTGATTGGATTAGTAGAGCTGGGCCACGATTTATATTGGGATTACAACAAATTATCTCTTTAGTATATGAAATTGAATTCGCAGATTAAAATTATGACAATTAACATTAATTTTAAAAGTAAATTTGCTATTACATTAATAATGTGCATATCTTTAATTTCTATAATATTTTTTTCTTTGACTGTTGGGATTGCTGAAATACCAGTATCAATTGTTGCAAGATCAATTATTAATGTAATGCCTTTTATACATTTTGATCTTACAATAAGTAATAATTGGGAACAAATAATTTTTGATATTCGATTACCTCGAATCATTGCAGCAGGCATTGTTGGGGCGGGCTTAAGTTGTGCAGGAGTCACATATCAAGGGGTATTTCGTAATCATCTTGCAGATCCTTATTTATTAGGCATTGCATCTGGCGCAGCGTTAGCAGTGACTATAGCTAATTATTTTGTTCCTCCAAATATATTATTTTCATTTCTTTGGATTCAGCTCTTTGCTTTTTTTGGGGGGTTATTAGTAATCTGCAGCGTATATTTAATGGCATTTATTATTGATAATCGTAATTTTTCTACAATCATATTGACTGGAATTGCACTTTCGTCATTATGTACATCATTAACATTTTTTTTGTTGATGATGCAAAGTACGAGAGGTCTTTCAATACTATCATTTCTTTTTGGTAGTTTTAATACTGCTGATTGGAATGTAGTTATTTATACGGCACCTATTATTATTTTAGGTATTATTTTTCTTATTTTTTTTGGTAGGACATTAAATATTTTGCAAATTGGTCCTGAGGAAGCAAAAACTTTAGGAATTAAAACTCATAAAATGAATATGTTGTTAATCTTTGTTGCTTCAATTATCACTTGTTCAGCAGTTGCCTTAGCAGGAATTATCGGTTTTGTAGGTTTAATAATACCTCATTTATGTAGATTGTTCTTTGGAAATGATTATACAAAATTACTTATGTTTTCTGGATTTATTGGAGCTATGTTTTTAATTTTAGTCGATGATTCTGTACGTACAATTATTGCACCTAGAGAGATACCCATTGGAGCCATGACTGCTTTGGTCGGAAGTCCTTTATTTATTTATTTCTTATTTATTAAAAGTAATGGCCATGATTTATGAATTTTAAAACTAGCTTAGCTATCCAGAATCTTACTTTATATAAAAATAAAATCAAGATATTAGACGATATATCTTTAGAGCTCAAAGAAGGCAATTTAATCAGCATTATAGGACCAACAGGCGCAGGTAAAACATCACTTTTAAGAACAATTTTACAATTTGAAAAAATCAATGATGGGAGTATCAGAATTTTTCAAAAGGATATGAAAAAATTAAAATTAAATGAACTTGCTAAAAATATTTCTTTTGTCCATCAAAGTTCCTTTTTGCCTGTCGGATTACTTGTTAATAAGTACGTGCTTTTTGGTAGAAACCCTCATTTGGGTTTTTTTGATACTGAAAGTAAAATTGATTATAAAATTGTTGAACAAGCTCTTAAAAAAGTCGATAGTTTGCAATTTATTGATCGAGAACTTACTACATTATCAGGCGGAGAACAAAGGTTAATTATAATTGCTCGAGCGATTGCTCAACAAACTCCTATTATGGTCTTGGATGAACCAGCAGCTAATCTTGATTTTGCTCTTAGTGCAAAAATAATGAATATTTTAAAAAATATTGCTGTCAAAGAAAGAAAAACAGTTTTAATTGCAACGCATGATGTAAATAATGCTATAAGATTTAGTGATTATATGTGTTTATTGAAGCATGGTCGTATTATTAAACAAGGAACACCATCTGAAGTTATGAATAATGAAAATATTATGGATTTGTATGGAGCATCTGCACAAATTACTAAGGATATTGATGGCAATACAATTGTGAGCACAAAATATAATTAAACTTGTTGGCTGGAGCGGGAGATGGGAATCGAACCCACGGCCATCTGCTTGGGAAGCAGATGCTCTGCCACTGAGCTACTCCCGCTGGTCGGTTAGTTAATTGTACTTTAGTTCAAGTAACGCACAATGAACTATAGTACAAACTACGTCACTAATGCTTTGAATATATAGCTATGCTATTAGTAGTTAATTAGGAGACTTGAACTGTCTTTTGCTGAATTAAGAGGTGATTAAGTATACATAACATTGTGAAATGCTATTATAATCTAATCACTTTCTAATTAATTATCATTAAACAAAAAACCTATAAGGAACCTTATGTTAGCAAAGCTATTTCCTAAAATTTATGAAGGATGGATAGTCATTTTTTCTCAAGCCATTGTTACTACGTTTGTTGGAGGTGCATTTTTTTATGGATTCGGAGCAGTTTTTAATCCTATTGTTGATGAGTTTGGATGGAGTGTTGCTTTTGTATCTTTTGCATTTGCACTAAGATCTGAAGCAGGTGGCTTAGTAGCTCCTATTATTGGAGTTATGATTGATAATATTGGAGCACGGATAGTAATTCTTGGAGGCATAGTATGCGTTATTAGTGGAGTGCTGTTGATTTCATTTATGAATAGCCAAGTTGAATTTATTATAGCAGTGATTTTAATTGCTTTGGGGATTAGTGCTGCTTCAGGTCCAGTTGGTACCGTGGCAGCCACAACATGGTTTGAAAAAAGACGTGCAAAAGCACTTGCTTTTTTATCTATAGGTGGCGCAGGCGCGGGAATGATGGCCTTGCCTGTAGCATGGCTAGTCGATGAATTTGGGTGGCGTTTAGCATTACGAATTACGGCAATTATTGTTTTTTTTATCGGAAGTTTTTTAGGAACTGCAATCAGACTTAGACCTCTTGATCATCATCAACCATTAGATGGCATTCAAGAGAATAACATAAATGAATTAATGAATAAATCCTATCAAGGCATCAAGGCTAAACAAGCTATTTTTACTCAGGGTTTTATATTTTTATCTTTTGGTTTGATTCTTCTTGGCTTTGGATGGACAGCATTAATTGTTCATCAAATACCATTTTTAGAATCATTAGGTGCTGATAAAACTCTTGCAGGAGGCGTTGTTGTTTTATTTTCTATTTCTTCAATTGTTGGCAGACTAGCTGGTGGTTATTTTGGTGATATATATGAAAAACAAAAAGTATTGGCTGTTGCATTGCTTGTAATGGGATTGGGAATTTTTTCACTAGGATTATGCACTAATCTTTTTCAAGCAATTGTTGTTACATGTCTTGTAGCTCCTGGTTTTGGAGCAACAGCTCCATTGAGACCAGCAATTTTAGCAGATTTCTTTGGAATTCGTTCATTAGGTACTATTGCTGGATTATCACGATTTTTTGTAACCATTGGATCCTTTGGAGGCCCAGTCCTTGTTGGCTATGTAGTTGATGCCACAAACTCATATCAATGGGGCTGGTTTTTTGTTTCTTTCCCTGTTTTTTTAGCTATACCAATCATGCTTTTAGCAAAAAAACCAGAGTTAAATTAAATAATTGGACCTCCTTTATCTATCATTTTGCCTTTTAAATCAATGACTACTGGTCTTTCTTCACAATAACCACCAAATTCACATTTATCAAATTGGAACGCTTGCGTTTCTTTATTAAAATTAATTGCCCAAGAACCAATCAAGTATTGTTTATTATTTGTATCTTCTAAAATATCTTTAAGTGCTTGTAATTCTTTTTCTCCCATTGTTTTTCCTTACTACCTTAAATGAATTAATTTTAAGGAAATTTTATCTGAAGTATTCCTTTAATTTATATTCATAAGTTAGACTACTCATATAAATAATACTAGAGCAGATATTAATTTGGATTGTTTTTAATTATGAATCATAAGTATTCTTTGGGTAATTTTTATGAAGATCTGTATCCAGAATTAGAAATAAATCATGCTACTCCACGGACTGTCACCGAAGGTGATCAATCAATGTATATTGCGTTAACAGCGAGTAGATTTCCCTTGCATTGTGATGCAGAATTTGCGAGATCTATAGGATTTAAACGTGAACTAGTAAATGATTTACTAGTTTTTCATATTGTATTCGGTAATTCTGTACCAGATGTTTCATTAAATGCAATTGCAAATTTAGGATACGCAGATGTGCGTTTTGGTGTATCAGTTTATCCTGGCGACACACTTAGATCAGTAACAAAAGTTCTAGCAAGAAAAGAATCTAGTAAAGGAGATACTGGTGTTGTTTGGGTGAAAACAATAGGATTGAATCAGCACAATGAGGAAGTTTTAAGTTTTATTAGATGGGTTTTAATGGCAAAAAAAGATAAAGATATTAAAATAGAAGATTCAACATTGATTCAAACTCCTAATGAAGTGAAATCCGATCAATTTATTATTCCAAGAGAATTGGATCTAAAAAAATTCACAAGCCGAGCTACTGGAGGTAAGTGGTTTTGGAATGATTATCAAAAAAATGAAAGAATTTTTCATGTTGAAGGAATTGCTATTGAAGAGGCCGAACACCAGATGGCAGCACGATTGTATCAAAATACTGCCAGGGCTCATTTCAATGCATATTCTTTAAAAGATAGTTTATTTGGCAAACGTGTTATCTATGGCGGGCATATAATCTCTGTTGCGAGAGAACTTTCTTTTAATGGATTAGAGAATGCTTTACGTATACTTGCTTGTAATGGGGGCACGCATAGCAATCCAACTTTTGCCGGCGATACTATTTTTTCTTTTACTGACATTATAGAATCCATTGATTTGCCAAGTGATGATTTTGGTGCATTGCGATTAAGATTAATTGCTGTTAAAAACCTTGACCCAATGAAAGAAGAGGTAGATATTAAAATAGAAAAGAATGGAAGAAGCATATATCATCCTTCCGTGGTGTTGGATTTTGATTATACAATTTTGATGCCTAAATAATAATTGTAGAATGAATGGAGCTTTGTTATGGTTTTACCTCAAGAATCATCAGTTATTAATGAAGATCACATTCATCAATTAATTGATGAATGTGATCTTCTATTTGAAAAAATACTTCTTGCAGCATCTGAATTGACTGATCGAGGCAGCAAGATAGATGATTTTCAAGTTTTAACTGAAGACATTGCATATATTGCTACTCAAATTAGAGCAGTAAAAGAAATGAAATTGTTTAACCAAAGAATGTTAGCAGCTAATCAAGACAATGTTCAAAATGTAGAGATGACCTCTTTTTATCTAGCAGTTGTTTTAAAAGCAATGAGAGATTTTGTAACTAATCATTTGCAAATATTGAAATTAAATGCCTCAGACTTTAGTAGGATTATGGGCAATGATTTTTATAGTGCGTATAGTGGATTAACTTCTGAACAAAGGATTCGATCATTGGGAAAAAAGATTATAGATTCAAGAGGGATAAATAACATTAATTTAGAAGATGAAGTAGCAACTTTGACAAGAGAAATGGCAAGAGATTTTGCGGCAAAAGAAGTCAAGCCAATTGCACAAGAAATTCATCGAAACGATCTGTTAGTTCCTGATGATTTAATAAATAAATTTTCAGAGCAAGGTTTTTTTGGCTCTTCTATTCCAGAAGAATATGGTGGAACTGGAATGGGTGATTTGTCAATGGTTATTATTACTGAAGAGTTATCTGCTGCATCACTAGCAGCAGCTGGTTCGCTTGCTACTCGTCCAGAAATTCTATCTAAGGCATTGCTTGCTGGCGGAACTGATGAACAAAAAAAAGAATGGCTGCCTAAGATTGCCAGGGGAGAAACTTTAGTTGCAATTGCTGTAACTGAGCCAGATACTGGTTCAGATGTTAGCTCGTTACAAACTAAGGCAGAACCATCTAACTTAAATGGAATAAAAGGTTGGAAAATTAATGGCTCTAAAGCATGGAGTACTTTTTCAGGAAGAGCCAATGTTTTGGCTTTACTTGCCAGAACAGATGAAGACATAGCAAAAGGTGCAAAAGGTCTATCATTATTTATAGTTCCAAAGGATTCTTTTAATGGGCATACATGGGAATACAAACAAAAATCAGGTGGTTCTATTCAAGGAACTGCAAATCCTACACCTGGTTATAGAGGAATGCATTCCTATACACTTGCCATAGAGGATTTTTGGGTTCCGCATACTAATCTTGTTGGAGAAGATTCAGGCATTAATAAAGGTTTTTATTTACAAATGGGTGGTTTTGCTGTTGGCAGATTGCAGACAGGAGGCCGAGCGATTGGAGTTGCACAGGCAGCTTTAGAGAAAGCATGTAATTACGTAAGTGATCGATCTCAATTTAAAAATAAGTTATCTGAATATCAATTAACTCAATATAAAATTGGAAGCATGGCAACTTCTATTGCAGCAGGAAGACATCTTACATATGCTGCTGCAAAAACATTTCATACGCGCTCAATTGAAGCGGCTATGTGTAAATTATTAACATGTGATATTGCTGGAGAAGTCACGCGTGAAGCATTATTATTACATGGTGGATGGGGGTTTTCTGAAGAAGATCCAATATCGAGATATACAATCGATGCACTTGTTTTACCAATATTCGAAGGCGTTAAACCCATTTTAGAGCTTAAAGTTATTGGCAGAGAACTTCTTTCAAAAAAATAATATTGGATATAAATTGAAAATTGCAATTGCTTCAGATCATGCAGGTTTTAAATATAAGCAAATTGTCATGCTTTATCTCAAAAATAAAAAAATAGAAGTTATTGATTTTGGGACTAATTCAGAAGTAGTCGTCGATTATCCAACTTATATTAAACCTGCTGTCATGGCTGTTTCTCAGGGAAAAGTAGATAGAGCTGTCATATTTGGTGGCTCAGGTAATGGCGAAGCAATGGTTGCTAATAGAATTAAAGGTATTAGATGTGCTGTGAGTTGGAATGTTTTATCAGCAGAATACGCTAGAAAACACAATGATGCCAATGTTCTTTCAATAGGTGAAAGATTGACTTCATCAGATGATCTTCCAAATATCATTGATGCATGGCTCTCTACTGAATTTGAAGGAGGAAGACATATTAGAAGAATAGAAATGATTGACTTTGAAACATAAATTTTAATATAATTTTTTAATAATTATTGAATCATCTTTAACAATATTTATACATAAATCGCATAAGGTGCATTCATCAAGAAACTCTTCTTTAGTATTAAGTTCATTATCTTTTAGTTCAAAAATATCAACCGGACATACTTCAATTATTTTTTTAGCTAGTTCTTTATTTTTTTTAATTTTATCCTGGATAATTACATTTATAAACATACCATTTGGCATTTAATTCACCTAACTTATTAATTCTTTTAATTTCATTGGTATCTCTTCAATTCGCTCGACTACTGTAATGCCTGCTTCTTGCATTCTAATAATCTTTTCTTCAGTTGTATCTGCTTTGCCTTCTACAATTGTGCCAGCATGACCGAAGCGCATACCTGGCATAGCATCCATGAATTTGCCTGCCATAAATGCAACAATAGGTAGCTTTCTATTTGATTTTTTTACGTATTCTGCTAATAAAATTTCGGCTCGACCTCCAGGCTCTGAATAAATTGCTATACCTTTTGTATCATTATCTTGATCGAATAATGGCATTAATTCTGCGTAAGAAGAACCTATAATTACATCTCCGCCAATTGAAATAGCTGTACTGACGCCTAAGCCAGAAGAAGATAAACTGTTAGCAATTTCTACTGTCATTCCTCCAGATCTAGACATTATACCAATATTTCCAGGGACAAATGCCCTTTTAGTTGCTTCTGCAGATCCTCCAATGCCTCCCATTTTTGATTTACCAGGACTAATTATACCTAAGCAATTTGGTCCAATAATTCGAGCATTTTGTTGTTGAGCAAATTCTACGAATTGAGCGACTTGTTTTCGAGGAATTCTTTCAGTGACTACAACGATGAGCTTTATCCCAGCATCAAGAGCTTCCATGACTGCATCTGTTGTAAATGCAGGCGGAACAACAATGATAGATCCATCAATTTTTTGATTATCCGTAAAAGCTTTTACAGTATCTTCAACAGGCACACCATGTACTTCCCTTCCTTTTTTTCCGGGAGTTACTCCTCCAACAAGCTTTGAACCGTAGTCAATTAATTCTTTCGCCATTGTAACTGCTTCTCTGCCAGTTATACCTTGTATTATAAATTTTGACCCTTCATCGATAAGAATGGACATCTATTGTTCCTCTTGCATTTTTTTAACTGATATATTGGCCGCTTCGTACATTGAGACTGTTCTATCAACATATTCTACTTCATATTTATTAAGTATTTTAAATCCTTCTTCTTCCCATGATCCAGGTATTCTAAAAATAGTTATTTTATCTTTTGGCTTAAAACCAGCCTCTATCACTCCTTTAATGACACCTCTTGCTACGATATCTACTCGTGTATTTGAAACAACATTCATCATAACAGCGATTTTTTCTACTCCTGGTTTTGATACGATTAGTTTTGTGAGCTCAGCTGTTTTTTTTACTGATGGGTTGCCGCCAATTTCACAATAATTAGCTGGCTTTCCTCCTGCATTTGTGACAGCATCAAATAATGTTAGAGAACCACCTCCTGCACCAATAATAAGTCCGAGGTTTCCACTAAATTCAGTTACATTTCCTGCAACTCCTCTGGTGTCCTGTGCATCGACAGCTGCTCCATCAATTTCAAATTGAGTTGGTGGTCTCGACTGCCTAGTATCTTCTTTATTGATATTTAATTCAGTCAATAAGTCTTGATGATAATTCCTAGCCTCTGCCTCCATGTCCATGTGTCCATCAAGCGCTATAAAAGAACCGTCATTTAATTTAGCTATTGGGTTTATTTCAGCTAATGTTAAATCATATTTATTAAAAATATCTATTAAACCTTTTAACATGCGTGAAAGAGAATTGAGATCTTTTCCTGTAATTCCAACATTTGAAACTGCAATTTTTGCACTATAATCATATATTGGCTTTAAATTTGATAAATGAGTTCTTGAAACATGAGAAGGATATTTTTCTGCTACTTCTTCGATGTCAATGCCACCCATGTCACTAAAAATTAACACTGGTTTTTTTTCAACTCCATCCCAAGTTATTGCAGCATAATATTCTTGAGAAATACCTGATTTAGGTTCGACAATTACGCATACTGGTTTAAGATTATTTATTGTTAATGCAAGTATTTCTTCAGTATATTTTTTTGTTGTCTCGTAATTTGCAGAGAATTTAACTCCGCCAGCTTTCATTCTTCCTCCAGAAAGTACTTGAGATTTAATAACAACTTCGCAATTTAATTCTTTATGAATTTTCATTGCATCATCAGGATTAGTGGCTATCCCTCCTGATGGGATAGTAATATTAAATTTTTTTAGAACTTGCTTTGACTCATATTCATAAAATCGCATAAATACTCTTTAAAATTTTATAATTTATATAACTTAGCTAAATCTTTATCACGTTTAGCAATTAATTCAGCTGTTCGTATCATTACTTGCGCTTGCTTGAAAGTCGCATCATCTTGCATTTTTCCATCTATCATTGCTACTCCAGAACCATCGCCCATTTCATTTATAATTTTTTTTGCAAAAATAACCTCTTCTGGAGGAGGGCTGAATACTCTTTTTGCTATTGTGATTTGAGATGGATGAATTGACCATGCACCAACGCAACCCATTAAAAATGCATTTCTAAATTGATCTTCGCAAGCTAATTGATCTCCTATGTCTCCAAAAGGTCCATAGAAAGGGTATATTCCTGATATATTACATGCATCAACCATTCTTGCTATTGTGTAGTGCCATAAATCTTGTTGTGCAATTTGTCGACTTGATTCAGGGTTAGATTTATCAGGATCATTTCTTACTAAGTACCCAGGGTGACCTCCGCCTACTCTAGTTGTTTTCATTCTTCGTGAAGCAGCTAAATCTGCAGGCCCTAGACTAATTCCTTGCATTCTTGGACTAGATGTTGCAATGCTTTCAACATTAGCTACTCCAATAGCTGTTTCTAAAATAGCATGAATCATTATAGGTTTTTTAATATTATTTTTTGCTTCAAGTTGTGCTAAAAGTTGATCTAAGAATTGTATGTCTCTTGGACCATTAACTTTGGGCAACATAATGACATCTAGCTTGTCGCCAATTGTGCTTACTAAAGATATTACGTCATCTAAAAACCATGGACTATCCAGGCTGTTGATGCGCGTCCATAGCATTGTATCTTGAAAGTCATTAGCGCTCGCTATTTTAATTAGTCCCTCTCTTGCAATAATTTTGTTATTTGATGCAACGGCATCTTCCAGATTGCCTAAAAGCACATCTACTGTCGGTATGATGTCTTTAATTTTATCTATCATCCTTGCATTACTAGGATCAAAAAAATGGATCATTCTCATTGGAACAGCTGGAATTTCCTTAAGAGGTAATGGGGCTCCAATTGCAAGTGGTTCGTAAAAAGTTTTTGGATTAGAGTGCATTCTGAATTAACCTCATTGTTATAATTTTAATTTAACAGTTTTATACATGAAGATATATTGCTATTAGTAATAATATTTATTTTAATATTCAGTCATTTAAATAATTTTTGAAAAATTTATTTATAAACCAATTAAGCAGCACCATCATTAGGCCACTCGCAATAAATATTATTATAGATAATTGCAGATCTCTTATAATTTCATGTAAGTACCAATGATAATAAGTGATAATGCTATTTGTTGAAAAAAATATTTGTATAATAAATTTTTCAATTAATGTTAATAGCATAATTGGCACAGCACTAACAGCAATTACTCCTCCTATTAAAGATAATGCTTTTAATTTATCAATAATGATTAATCCAAGGGAGCAACACATGAATAACATAATTGAATATTTATATATAAATTTAAATGTTTGTTGATTTTTAATTGACAATAAGTTGTAAAATTGATCTACAAAAAAAATATTTTTATTTTGAAAATAGCTATTATTTTTTTCTTGATGCACCAGTGCATCAGCTCCATCGGTATATAGTTTTAGTGACATTATTGTTGTTAAATATGCAGCTAGATCCTCACTGCTTAATTCAAGTTGTTGTTTTTGCAGTGTAATACCTTGGACAGGAAAAAGATTAGTGTATTGAGCTTGAGGCTTTGATGAGCCATGGTCTTGTTTAATGAACGCGGCAGTTTGATTTACATCACCAAGCCAGTTAATTGTTTCACTAATTATTTGTTTTGCACGAGTCTCTTTTTTTATTTCCAATATATTGATAGATATTATTATTAACAATGATGCAAAAAAAGCCAGAATACATATAGCGATGCTAGTTAGATTACTTTTTTTTTCTAAAGCAGTTTCAAAATTATTAATGATTAAAAATCCTTATGTTGTAATTATTAATTTTACTCATCATGAATAACTATTAGCAATTAAGTATAAAATTTAATAAAAATATTTATCTATTTTTTTTTTCGTTCTCTTTTCAATAGTTCTAGATAGGAGTACACTTTTCTAATTCTTATTGAAGATAGAAGTGTTATCGTGCCTGTTGCAGGTAAATATAATCAAGACGAAGATTTATTTAATAAAATGCGGAAGAGTATATCCGGTCGGTTGTCACGAACTATTGATGTACGGTCTGAAAAATTAGAAACTCCTCATAGACCAACATTAATTTATTTATTGGGCGGATTATTATTATTAATTTTTATAGGTGCCTTATTACTAATGTTGCCTATTTCATCTCAAGCAAATACACCAACTGATTTTTTAACTGCATTATATACTAGCACTTCTGCAGTATGTGTTACTGGACTCGTTTTAGTTGACACAGGCACCTATTGGAGTGGTTTTGGCCAGTTTATCATTTTTGTTCTTTTTCAACTTGGTGGATTAGGATTTATGACATCTGCTACATTAATACTTGCTATATTCTTGGGTAAAAGAGCAAGTTTGAGCGAACGTTTACGTTTTCGTCAAGCACATATACAAGGAGGACTTGGAAGTGAACCTCTTGGTAGAATGGGTGGAAATGAAGTTCAGTCATTAATTTTTAATATTGTTAAAATAACTTTTATAATAGAATTCATAGGAATTGTCTTCTTTTGCATTTTTAAAATGATTGATGGAGCTGCATTAAATTTGCAAACTATTTGGCAAGCAATTTTTACATGTGTTTCTGCATTTACAAATGCAGGCTTTGATATTGAAGGTAATTTTTCAAGTTTTACTAATTATAGTTCTCAGCCGTTAATTTTAATCGTTATGTCTGTCTTAGTTCTTTTTGGTGCTATTGGTTATTCAATTTGGATAGATATTTTTTATAAACGTTCTTGGAAACTACTTACTGTGGATTCAAAATTAGTACTAATGTCCTCGTTAGTACTAATTGTCGTTGCTGCACTGTTCTTATTAGCTCTAGAATACAATAATTCTGGTATTTTACAGGGTGTATCTTTTACAAATGCAGTATTTATTTCTATTATTAATGCAATTTTTGTACGTACTGCAGGATTTGCTGTGATTGATTATGGCCAGTTACCAGATCAGTTACTTTTTTTATATAGTGGACTTATGTTTATTGGTGGAGCATCTGGTTCATGTGCGGGCGGCATCAAGTTAACAACATTTATGATCTTAGGTTATGCAATTATTGCATCTGTGCGTGGTCGAGATAATATTAATGTGCATCGTACTGAAATTCCTTGGAAATATATACATCAAGCTTTGAGCGTAGCACTTTTATCACTTGGTATTGTCTTCATTTCTATATTTATGATTTCATCAACAATTGAAGCTAATTTCATTGATATAGTCGTTGAATCAATTTCTGCTTTTTCAACTAATGGAATTTCCACAGGTCTCACTAGAGAATTAGGGACATTTGCTAGATTAATATCAATTGGCACTATGTTTATAGGTCGTATTGGACCATTAACTATTGCATTAATTCTTGCAGAACGTTTTGAAAGAAAGCAATTATTGCGCTATCCTGAAGGTGAAATTGCTATAGGATAATTAATAGTTAGGATAAATAATATGTCAAATGAAAAACAACAAATAGCAGTTATTGGCTTAGGAAGATTTGGTTCAGCGGTTGCTGAAGAACTCCATAAGGCAGGTCATGAAGTCATTGGTATTGATTTAGATAGATCGATTGTTCAATCAATTGCTTCTAAAATTCCACACACTGTTCAGGTAGATGCTGTTGATGAAGTAGGACTTAGGCAATTAGGTATCGAGGGCTATGATGCAGCTGTAGTAGGTATTACTGATGAATTAGAGGCTAGTATTTTAATTACTTTAGTTTTAAAACACTTAAATGTTAAGCAAATTGTTGTTAAAGCTCGTAATGAAATGCATGGAGAAATTCTTCAAAGAGTTGGTGCAGATAGAATTATCTATCCAGAAAGAGATACTGGATTACGTTTAGCGCATAGTTGGTTTTCAGCTGATATTACTGCTTCCTTAGATATCGTAGATGGATATGAAATTATTAGAGTACGATTACCACAAAATTTTGTTGGATTACAGGTTAATGAAGTTGTCAATAAGTTAAATAAAGTACAGTTAATTATGATTGCAAGAGGGTCTATTGTTATTGAATTTCCTGATTCAGCAGAAGTACTTCAGAAAGATGATATTTTAGTGCTATCTGGAAAAGTTAAACAAATTGAAAAGTTCTTCTTAGATTAAAAATATGCTTATTGCCATGGATAATTATCAACATGAATAATTGCTGATGATGAAATGCTTCCAAGTTGAGGGTGTATAGATTCAATTTTTATTCGATAAATACCATCTGCAACTTGTTTTGTATTCCATTTTATTTCTATTAAATTATTTCTTTCAATAATTTCGGCGGATAAGTTTTTCCAATCAACTGGAGCTACGCCTTCTCCAAGAAAAATTTGATAAGAAAGTTCTGTAGATTTAATTGCTGTAACTTGCATTTCATTTTTTACAATAATACCTTCGTTAGCTATATTAAAGTCTAGCCGAGGCATATCTATGCTTACTTGAGTCTGTAACGAATTTATTGATATTGGCGTAATGAATTCAACAAAATTAAGTTTTTTATCGTTAACAAGTAGTTTAATAATATAATCCCCATTTGGTAAATTAGTTGTATTCCAAACTCCAAGTAGGCCATTGCTTACTTTCATATTACTTCTATTAATTCTAAACCAAGTTGAAGGATTATTTTTTGTAGCCCAAAGCAATTCATATTCTTGAAAATCAAGAGACGTTGCTCTTCCTTGTATAGGTATGGTGCCAGATGAAATTTCATTAAAATTAGGCGAAGTAATTTTTGCTAATGCTTCTCCCCAATAACTGTCTTTTATTGGTGCTGCTAAATTTGTTAATTTATTTTTTGCTGCCCAATTTCTATATCCATCCCATTCTTCAATTTGTTGTATAGGCAAGACAAGTCGTAATTGTTTGACAACTGCTAGTGGAGGGGTATTGAATGTTGGAAGAAGGTTAGTTCTGCTATCAATATCAATTTCTTGCCACCATGTATCCTCTAGTGCTTTTTTTTCATCTATGTTTCTTGGCAAATTATCAGCTGGGAATATTCCAATAAAACGTCTGTCATCGGGACACTTTTTAGATGGAATTTTACCTGATGGCCAACATAATTCTTTTTCTTGAAGTCCAGTTGGTCTATTAAATCTTTCTATTTTTAAGTCTAAAAATTCATGAGATCTAATCATAAAATCTTTCCAAATTTTATGCGAAACAGTTGTTGAAAATATATTTTGCATAGGTTCGTTATTAGAATTTCCAAACCAATTTCCAGCGATAATTTGTGGAGTATATCCTATTGTCCAAGTTTCACCTATGCATTTATTTTTGCATCCATCTTTTTCTTTTTCCTCGAATGGCTCGCTAGTTCCAGTTTTTTGTGCTGAAGGCCTAGAAGGAAGTATTAAAGAATTGCATCCAAAAATTTCACAAGTATTTTCACCATTTGAAAGTATGCTAGTGATTAAATATGTGTAGTTACTTTCTATGACTCTACGTTGCTTAGGTATATTATCTAAGATTATTTCTCCAGAATCATTTGAAATACTCAATATAGATATT
Source organism: Chloroflexota bacterium (assembly GCA_003228125.1). Taxonomy (GTDB): domain Bacteria; phylum Chloroflexota; class Dehalococcoidia; order UBA2979; family UBA2979. The sequence continues at coordinate 107,911 of QGNP01000001.1, forward strand.
GGATCTAGAATTCTTTCCTCAGTTCCTCTTTCGTAGAGGGTTGATTGCCCTACCATAATTCCTTGATTTGCTAATACAGAGTATGCATAAGTAATGTCTTCTAATGTGATATCAACTCCACCTAAAGTTAAAGCAGGGCCATAGCCATTCTTAGAATCTAAAGTAGTAAAGCCTATTTGTTTTAAAAATTTTACAGTATCTTTGACTCCTGCATATAAAATTGCTTTTAATGCAGGTACATTTAAAGAATTACCAAGAGCTTTTGCAGTTGTTGCTACGCCTAGATATTTATCACCGGGATTTTTTGGTTCAAAATATTCCCCAGTTGCAGGATCGTATACTTTTGCAGGTGCATCAACAATGCCAGTTCCACTGGTCCATCCTTTTCTAAATGCTTGTAAATATGTAAAAGGCTTTAATGTTGAGCCAGGTGAATTTTTAGAAATGATATTGTCATTTCTTCCTTCAATATCATTTCTAAAATAGTCTCTACTTCCAATATAAACTAAAATTTCACTACTTTTTGCATCTAAGGCTATCAATGCACCATTGTGGCCTAAAGATTGTTCTTCAAATTGAGTAATCCATTCTTCAAGTACTTCTTCTCCAATTTGTTGTAAATTGTAATCAATGGTTGTTGTTATTTTTAATCCATCAGAAAAAATTGCTCTGTTGCCATATCGTCGGCTCACCTCTTCCGCAACTTTTCCAAGTACAAAATGAGGAGCTTTAATTTCAAATTGGTAGGGACGAAGATTAATTTTTTCCATTAGTGCTGTTTCTAACTCATTGGTAGTTATTGATTTATTTGCAAGCATTAATTCTAATACATTTTTTTGTCTTGCCTTTGCATTATTAAAATTTGAATATGGATTATATTTTACTGGAGATTGGGGTATTCCTGCTAAGAATGCTGCTTCAGCTAATGAAAGTTCTGAAGCATTTTTTTTAAAATACCCTTCAGAAGCTGCTTCAATTCCTACATAAATTCCTCCGTAAGAAATTGAATTTAAATACCATTCTAATATTTGACGCTTAGTATATTTACTTGTGAGCTCCACGGCAATAACTGTTTCTTTTAATTTTCGTTCGATTGTTCTTAAATATCTTTCTTCTCTCGGAATATATAAATTTTTTGCTAATTGTTGCGTTATTGATGATCCGCCAGAACCTTCAAAAAATCCTACATTACTGAATGGAATAAAATTTTCATATGTTGCTCTTAATAATCCTTGTATGTTTAAACCATTATTTATAAAGAATGTTTTGTCTTCAGTTGCAATAGTTGCTTGCGTTAGAAATGGAGAAATCTTTTCAAGTTTTACTGGACTACGTAAACCTTCGAATTCATCAACAAATTGATAAAGAAGAATGCCATTCCTATCATATATTTTTGCTCCTCCTCTGGGCATTTTTGCAAATAATTCTTCTGCTGGAATGACATTGTTTTTTATTAATAAGATTTCAGATTGTAGCCAGAAACTGATAATGACAGAAAAAGCTATTCCAATTATAAAGATTATTGCAGATATTCCACCAACAATTAGCATGGGCTTTTTAAATTTTTTTTTGTTTTTCGAACCTTTATTTTTCTTTAATAAAAGTTTTAAGCTTTTATTCATTTTTCCCTTGTTTTTTTCTTACTACCATAAAGTGAGAGATACCAAATTGTGCAAAAAAATTATGTTCTAATTTATAAGTTGACCACCTTAAAAATTTTGCAAGAACTTTAGACCTTCTTTCTAGATTGTTAAATCCAGGGAAGACATAACTGTGATATTGCAATTTCAAATTATCAGTAGTAAATTGACCAGTAATATTTTTTTTACTATAAATACGTGCGTGTGGAACAAGTTTATTTCGAATAATTTTAGGTAGCCAATTAATAAAAGGAATATTACGGAATATAAATTTTTTACCTATGTAGCAACCATGTGTTTCGAATGGGAAAAGAATATTTGGTGCAAAAATAATTGCAATTCCTCCAGGTCTTAAAATTCGATCTATTTCATCAATAACCATTTTTTCATTATCCACATGTTCAATAACTTCGTTCAGTATAATCGCATCAATTGAATTATTTGCGAATGGCATTAATTCACCTACTGAAATAAAAAAATCAATAAATTCTCCATTATTCATAGCCTTAGTTTTTAATTTTGCTTCATTGATTCTCTCTTTATCTATATCTAGCCCAATAACGCTGTATTTTTTTTTGTGTATCGCATGTGCATAAGCTCCTACTCCACATCCAAGGTCAACAACTATATTAGATTGATTTTCTACTAAATATTTTTCAATTAACTTTAATCTTCTTTCTTGACCAGATTGCCAAACATAAGTGGGATTTCCAAGTTTATTTTTTACTATTGATTTATTTTTATCTTCATTATTCATTTTTATCTCCAAGATTTTTATAACACATTGATAGGTTTTATACTTAATCTGTGATAGCTTAATCCTTTCAAGGAAAGTAACAAAAATATGACCCTATCTAATGAAGATATTAAATATGTTGCAAAATTAGCAAGAATTCATTTAGACGATAATGAGCTGGACGATTTATCTAATGATCTTTCTGTATGTTTAGAATATTTTGAAAAAATTAATGCAATTAATACTGATGGAGTAGCGCCTACTTTCCAGCCAAATCATTTATCTAATGTTATGAGAGAAGATGTAGTGTCTGAAACAATGGACATAGAGATTGTATTAAAAAATGCTCCCGAACACATCGATGGATTTTTTAGAATTCCAAAAGTAATTGAATAAGTTAAGAAAACCTATATATAATGACGAATTCCATTAATTTATTAAAACCAGCTTACCAACACATTGCTAATATTTTGGATGGTAAATATGACTCAGAAGCACTAACAAGTCAAACTATTAAAAATTTGCATTTGCAAGAAAGTAAATTAAATGCGTATATTACTATTCTTGATGATTATGCTCATCAACGTGCTGAAATTGTCCAAAAACAATTTCAGCAGAAGACTAAACTTCTTTTAGGAGGTATTCCAATAGCAGTAAAAGATATGCTTGCCTTAAAAAATTTTCCAACTACTGCAGGTTCAAAGATTTTAGAAAATTTTATCCCAACATTTAATAGTACGGTTGTTGAAAAATTAGAAAATGCAGGAGCAATTATCATTGGCAAAACTAGTTGTGATGAATTTGCCATGGGATCTTCAAATGAATTTTCTTTTAAAGGACCTGTTCATAATCCATGGGATCTTGATAGTGTGCCAGGTGGTTCATCAGGCGGCTCTGCGGCAACAGTTGCTGCTAGAGGCGTATCTCTTTCAATTGGAACTGATACTGGCGGCTCTATTAGACAACCCGCTGCCTTTAATGGAATATTTGGCTTGAAACCAACTTATGGCCGTGTTTCTCGATTTGGCGTAGTGGCTTTTGCCTCTTCATTAGAACAAGTCGGACCTATGGCGCATAACGTGCATGATTTGGCTTTGCTGCTTAGAGTGATCGCTGGTCATGATGAACAGGATTCTACAACTTTAAATATTGAAGTGCCTGAATATGACAAATTTCTTGATCAAGGCATTGAAGGACTTAAAATTGCTATTCCAAAAAATATATATAAAGGAATGAATGCAGATATGAAAAAAAATATGCAAACATCTTTAGAAATTTTTAAAAGAAATGGAGCAATTGTTGATGAAGATATAGATTTTCCTTCTTGGGAATCTGCATTACCAGCATATTATTTAATTGCTACCTCAGAAGCTTCAACTAACTTAGCTCGCTATGATGGATTTAGATATGGATATAATGCTAGTGAGTATAAAGAATTATGGAAGCAATTAGAAAATACTAGAGGAATTGGTTTTGGACAGGAAGTAAAAAGAAGAATTTTACTTGGAACTTACGCTTTATCTGCTGGCTATCATGATCAGTATTATAAAAAAGCATTAAGGCTTAGAACGTTAATAAAATCTGACTTTGATAATGCTTTTAAAAAATATGATGTAATTGTTACTCCAACAACACCATCTTCTGCCTTTAAAATAGGAGAGAGAGTATCTAAGCCATTAGAGATGTATATGAGTGATTATTATACATTGCCAGCAAATATCGCTGGTAATCCAGCAATATCAGTTCCATGTGGATTTATTAACAATTTGCCTGTTGGCTTGCAAATTATTGGTAGAAATTTAGAGGAACAAAGATTATTACAAATAGCTGCTCTTCATGAATCTGAATCAAGCTGGAGCCGAGAAGTCCCTAATTTATAATTATTTTTTAGAAATGGTAAACTAAATGAAAAATAAACATAATGTAATGAGCGATATGATTTCTCAGGCAGTTAATAGAATGCCTCTTTCTGGAATACGTGCTTATTTTGAATTCCTTGGTGATGATAAAAATGTTATTTCTCTTGCAGTTGGACAACCTGACTTTGAAACACCAATCAATATTGTCAAAGCTGCTTCAGAGTCAATGCTCAATGGTCACACTGGTTACACATCTAACTATGGACTTATTGAACTCAGAGAACATCTGTCTAATCATATTGAGTCACTTTATGATATTAAATATGATCCTAATAAAGAAATGTTATTAACATCAGGAGTATCCGAAGCTCTTGATATTGCAGTGCGTGCAATTATTGATCCTGGAGATGAAGTAATTGTTCCTGAACCTGCTTATGTAGCGTATAAGCCGGTTATTTTGCTGGCTGGAGGAAAATATATTCCAATTCCTACTTATATTGAAAATGATTTTATGGTTGATCCTGAGGCAATAGAAGAACAGATTACTGAAAAAACAAAAGCAATACTATTAGGGTACCCATGCAATCCTACAGGCGGAGTAATGTCTAAAGAAAAATTATTGAAAATTGCTGAAATTGCTGAAAAACATGATCTGATTATTATTGCTGATGAGTTATATGATAGGTTGGTTTATGACATTGAGCATGTTTGCTTTGCAGCACTTCCAAATATGAAAAAAAGAACTATCTTGTTGGGTGGATTTTCTAAATCATACGCAATGACTGGCTGGAGGCTAGGATATATAGGTGCACAAGCTGAAATCCTAGAAGCCATTATGAAAATTCATCAATATGTCATGATGTCTGCTCCAACTGCTGCTCAATATGCCGGGATCGAAGCAATTAGCAATGGAGAAAATGAAATTGAGATGATGAAGTCTGAGTATAATAAAAGACGTCAATTTGTTGTATCAGAATTACAAAAGATAGGTTTTAAAGTTTCAGATCCTCAAGGAGCTTTTTATGTTTTTCCAGAAGTTAAATCATTAACAAATAAGGATGGTAATGAATTTGCCCAGGCTTTATTAAAAGATCAAAAGGTTGCTGTTGTTCCGGGAGATGCTTTTGGCGAATCTGGTAAGAACCATGTAAGGATATGCTATGCAGCTTCAATGCCACAATTAATTGAAGCAATGGCAAGAATTGAGAAATTCGTATCGTAAAATCTTTTTCCATTTAGTTTTCTAATGTATACTAATTATCGGTTTCAATTCTATATTTATAGCGGGGTGTAATAATTATGAGCTCTAATTCTGAAATAGTTCCAGGGCTTGAAGGCATTCCAATTGCTGAATCTTCCATTTCTCTTGTAGAAGGTGAAATTGGCAAATTATCTTATCAAGGATATTCAATAGAAGATCTTACAGAAAACTGTTCATTTGAAGAAATTGTTGCTCTTCTTTATGATGGAGAGCTTCCAAACCAATCAAGATTAGATGAAATTATTATAAAGATGCAATCTGGAAGACATCTTTCAGATGAACATATTGAATTAGCAAGAATTGCTGGTACTCAATCTCATCCAATGTTCGCTTTGCAAGCTGCTGTTGCTTCTATAGGTCGTATGAAAAATGATTTTGAATCAGACCTTGATAATGTTATAGACAGAGGGATAGCATTGATTGCAAAAACTGGCCACTTGGTTGGTGTTATTGCGCAGGCTGTTGACGGTCGAGAATATCATGGACCAAGTGATGCAGATAGCCATGCTGCAATGATTTTAAAAATGATTACTGGACCGGATTGCCCAGACTCTCATATTGCTGTAATGAATGAATTATTAATTTTGCAAGCAGATCATTCTGCTGGTAATGCTTCAACATTTACGTCCAGAGTAGTTACTTCTACAAGGTCAGAAGCAGAAGCAGTTGCATCTGCAGCTATTGGCGCTTTATCAGGCCCTGCACATGGCGGTGCGAATGAAAGAGCAATACGGCTCTTTCAAGATATTGGCTCTGTAGATAATGCCGATGAGTATTTAGTAAAAATGTTTGATGCTAAAGAACGAATTCCTGGATTTGGTCACAGAGTTTATCATGCTAAAGATCCTCGCTCTTCTGTCATACAGAGAATTGCTAGAGATATTTTAGTTGAGGGAACTGATTCTCATCAATTATATTCTATAGCATTAAAAGTTGAAGAAATTGCTACTGAGAAATTATCAGCTCGAGGTTTATGGCCAAATGTTGATTTATTTTCAGGCACTGTATTTCATGGAATTAATGTGCCAATTGATTTTTATACTCCACTTTTTGCTGCATCAAGAATGTTGGGTTGGATGGTCCACATGAAAGAGCAATGGGATTCAGGAAATAGGTTGTTTCGTCCACGACAAATTTATATTGGCAATAAAAATAAACAATTTCGAGATATTCATAATCGTTAATTTCGTCTAATAGTAACCTCCTGGCACGATAATGTAATGAATTGACAATACTATTGCCACTGAGACTAGTGCCCCAAATAACATTTTACCAAAGTCTCTGGATATTATTGGGAATACATATTTAAATTTATAATTTTCCATTACCGTTGATATTGCGAGTTCTCTACCACAAAGCAAACCAACAAATACCCATGTTGTGCTCATCGGTATGTCATTGTATTCTTTAAAGATTAGAAGTATTACAGCATAAACAAAATCAATAATTGTTGCTGAGCGGACATATCTTGTTCCAGTTTTATTTACAACTATTTGTTGAATCTTTCCTCCTTTTTCCCATAACATATATCCGAGTAAACTTACTAACAGAACTGTAGAAAATACCAACCATGATGCTGATAAATCTCTGGGTAAAAATACTGCGATGTTAGCCATGTCATGTGATAGCCATGTATGCCATAAAAATCCAGTTGTAATCCATTGTCCGATACGCCATAATTTTTTATTTTTTTCATTAACTACATCTTTTTTCTCATCAATAATTCTACCTAATATAATCCAAACTGCGTACGCACATATTGCTGCAATTCCATAACCAATTACTGATTTGATAATCATCTTTTCAAGTATAAAAGTGCTTGCAAATGCAGAGAGCACTAAAAAGGAAGTAGAGACAGGTATGCCTATGCGTGTAAGCAGCAGTAAAATAGCTGGCGCTGCAGCATGATACCATTGTATCTCTACATACGGTATCTTATTCAATCTACCATATGATATATCGCCTTCTAAGGTGAACCATCCAATCCATAATGTTGCAATTAGCACAGCACTCGCAGCAATCCACATCCATTGCCATCGAACCTTATCTCTATTTGATGCAATCCAAGTTCCAAGTGTTTGTACGCTATCATTAGCAACTACAGAATATGCTGCAAATGTGAATCCAATATAAACCCATAATTGCTCCATTGTTTATTCCTTAAGTATGAAAAATCATTTTTTACATAAAAAAAAACTTTAATCAATGATTAAAGTTTTTATACAATTAACGATATTTATCAATAAATTCTGAGCAACCTATACTTGCTTGAAGTAAATAATAAAATTTAATTTTACTATTTCGCTTAGCTACATTGTAGGCTGAACGATGTTGCCTAGATGGAACTGAAGGAATGCTCATAAAAAATCTCACAAAGTTTTTTTTATAACGCAGATATTGTGTATTTTTTCGCACTGTTGCGCAATCTTATTTATTAATATTTTATTTTATTTTATTTAAACAATTTAAACAAAAAAAAATAACTGATTTAATTATTTAATTAATACCCAAGTTTCAGTGTAGATTTGAGTTCTTTCATTGTTTGTTTTGCAACCTTCGAAGCATGAGTGGATCCTTCTTGTAAAGCATCTTTAACAAGTTTTTTGTTTTGATCATAGTAATTTCTTTTTTCTCTAATTGGTAATAAGAATGTGTTAATTGCATTAAATAATTTCATCTTGACTTCTACATCTCCTACTTTTCCATTTTGATATCTTTCTTTTAAATCTTTAATTTCATCGGTATTTTTATTGAATGCATCGTGATAAATAAAGACCGGATTACCTTCAACCTTGCCAGGATCAGTTACATGAATACGTGTTGGATCAGTATACATTTGCATAATTTTCTTTTTTACTGTTTGTTCGTCATCTTTAAGATAAATAGCATTATTTGCTGATTTACTCATTTTGATATCTGGTCCATTAATGCCTACGAGTCTTGGGACTCTTCCTACTAAAGCTTTTGGAACTGGAAATAGATCGTACCCTGCTAATTTATTTATCTTTCTTGCTATTTCTCTTGCCATTTCAATGTGAGGCAATTGATCTTCACCAACTGGTACAAGATGAGCTTTAGGCATTAAAATATTTGCTACTTGTAAAACAGGATAATTAAAAAATGCTAAGGAAGGAGGCTTGTTCCCTAGAGCATCTATTTCATTTTTTAACGTAGGATTTCTTTGCAACCTGCCTAACTGCACGAACCAACTCAGCCACATTGCTAATTCTGCATGTTCTGGCACTAAACTTTCAACAGTAAAATGACTTGTTTTGGGGTCAAGCCCTATTGATAACCAATCAGTTGCAATTTCTAATATTGATTCATTGATAATATCAAGTCGATCAACATAATCTGCTACTTGATAATTTGCTATTAGAAAAAAGCACTCATATTCGTTTTGTAACTTGATCCAATTTTCTAAAGCTCCAACATAGTGACCTAGATGCAAAGAACCGGTAGGCCTGATGCCAGTTAATATTCGTTTTTTTTCTTGTTTTACCATTATATTTCCCTTGTTACATTTTTTCGGGAGCTTCAACTCCTATAAGATCAAGTGTACTAGCTAAAACAATTTTACATGCTTCAAGCAGTGCAAGCCTAGCTTCTGATAATTTTTTATTCTTTATATCAATAACTTTACAATTTGTATAGAAGTGATGAAATGCATGCGCTAGCTCAATAGAATAATGCGGTAAATGATGCGGTGCTAGTTCTTCAGCAACTTTTGTAATTAGTTGAGGAAAATAAATTAATTTTTTAATGAGTGCAAGTTCAGATTCTTCTTGGATGGTACTAAGATTTTCGTGGGAGCTTGTAATTTTTTCTTCAGTTGCTTTTTTTAAGACAGCACAAATCCGAGCATGAGCATATTGTACATAATATACTGGGTTATCTTTGGTTTGTTTTTTTGCTAGTTCTAGATCAAATTCCATTGCTTGATTTGCCGATTGAGAGAGGAAAAAAAACCTCATTGCATCCTTGCCAGTTTCTGTAAAAATTTCTTTTAATGAAATTATTTCTCCTGCTCGTTTAGACAATGGAACAATTTTCTCTCCTCTTTTAAGTGTAATAAGCTGATAAAGCAGAATTTCTATTCTATTTTGATCAATTCCAATTGCCTCAATTGCTTTTTTCAATCTTGAAACATGGCCTTGATGATCTGCTCCCCAAATATTTATTATTTTATCAAATTTTCTTTCAAATAGCTTGTTGTAGTGATACGCAATATCAGCTGAAAAATATGTTGGAGTCCCATCTGTTCTCAGCAGCACATTGTCTTTGCTATCACCTAATTTTGATGATTGAAACCATAAAGCATTTTCTTTCTTTTCAATAAAATTATTAGTACTAAGTTTTTTAATGATGGCAGCAATTGTTTTTCTTTTATGTAAGTCGCTTTCATAAAACCAATTTGTGAATTCAACTCCTATTCCTTTTAATTCATTTTTCATATCATCTATCATTATTGATAGACCAAGTGCAGTTAGTTCTTGATTTTGGTTGTTGTTTTCTTCTATAAAAATAGATGAATCCTTATATTTATGTTTGATTAATTTAGCCAGATCAATCATGTACGCACCTCGGTATCCATTTTCAGGAATTTTTATTTCTTTGCCATTTAATTGAGAATATCGAGCATAGAGTGTTTGTCCAAACAGTGAAATTTGATTTCCTGTATCATTGATATAAAATTCTTCTTCGATCATAAAATTACATTTTCTTAATACTTTTGCGAGAGAAGAACCAATTGATGCACCTCTACCATTTCCTATATGCACTGGTCCAGTTGGATTCGCTGATACATATTCAATTAACATTTTATTATTATTACCAGTATTGTTATTTCCATATGAAGATGATGAATTGATTGTCTTTATTTGTTGGGATAACCATGACTTGTTAAGATAAAAGTTAATAAAGCCAGGTTTGGCTAGAACTATTTCATCAATAATTGTAGTTGTAGTGATATTAGTGATAATAGTTTCTGCTATTTCTATTGGATTTTTATTCACAAGAGATTTTAATTGCATTGCGATATTACTTGAATAGTCTCCATGTCCACTAATTTGTGAAGTGTCAATCTTTATTTTTGGTATTTCAAAAATAGTAAATTCGCCTGCAGTTTGTGCACGGGACACTGACTTGTAAATTAATTTTGATATTTCTTCTTCAATCATGTGCGTCTCTATTTTTTTTAGTGTATTTCATGAATTATCTTATTACTAAATACATCAGTAAGCTCAGTAATTTTTTTCTTATCTAATTCTGAGAAATCATATTTACCATTTAGTATAGTAGATGCTTCTTGTCGTGCTCTGTCAATTAATCTTGCATCTAATAATGCCGCCACTCTAATACTAGGAAGTCCTGATTGCTTTGTCCCATACACTTCTCCAGGTCCTCGTAATTGTAAATCAGCTTCTGCAAGTTCAAAGCCATCATTAATAGATTCAAATGTTTTTAATCTAAGCTCAGACTCTTCATTAGCATTGTCAGCAATTAAAAAGCAATATGAATCTTTATCACTTCTACCAACTCTTCCACGTAATTGATGTAATTGTGCCAGACCAAATCTATCTGCACCTTCAATAACAATGACAGTTGCATCAGGAATATCAATTCCAACCTCTATAACTGAAGTTGCAACGAGTATACTTAATTCTTTTTTTTCAAATTTTTCCATGATTTTTTCTTTTTCTTTTGATTTCATTTTTCCATGGATTAGTCCAATTTTCTCTTTAATTTCTGGGAAGATGTCGTTCTGTAATCTTTTATGTTCTGTTATTACAGCCTTCCGATCAATAAATTCAGATTCTTCAACAAGAGGACATATTACAAATGCTTGATTGCCATTATTAATTTCACTAAAAATTTTATCAAATGCCTTTGATGTATCTGTCTGTTTTAATAATTTAGTTTTAATAGTCTTTCTTCCTTTTGGTAACTCATCTATAATTGTTAAGTCGAGATCTCCATATGCTGTTAAAGCAAGCGTTCTTGGAATAGGAGTTGCAGTCATCACTAGTGTATGCGGCTCAATTTCTTTTTCAGAAGACTTATTCTTAAGTTCTGCTCTTTGCATAACGCCAAATCTGTGTTGTTCATCAATGACAATTAATCCTAATTTTTTAAATTGAACCCCTGTTTGTATTAACGCATGTGTGCCAATCACTATACTTGCAGTTCCATTATTGATTAGTTCAAGATTATATTTTTTCTCTTTTGCACTCATTGATCCTGTAAGCAATACAATTCTTACTGGATCAATGAAGCCAGGTATATTAGCTAATCTAAATAGAGTGAGTTCTGTTTTTCCAGTCAATAACTTTATGATTGTTTTAAAATGTTGCTCAGCTAGTATTTCAGTTGGAGCCATTAATACGGCTTGTCCTTTTTGTGTAACTATTGCTAGAATTGCACATAAGGCTATAACTGTTTTTCCAGAACCTACATCACCTTCGAGTAATCTTGACATAGGAGTATTACTTTGTAAGTCATTCATAATTGTTGTTATAGATTTTTGTTGAGCATTCGTAAGTTCAAAAGGCAAAGTTGTAATAAAATTATTAACAATTGAAGTATCGATAATTTGAACTGCACTTATAAGTTGAGAAGCTGCTTGTTTTTTCTGCATTATTGAGATTTGTATGCCAAGTAATTCTTCAAAGGCAATTCTTTTTTGAGCTACATACATTTCTTCCATAGTTGCAGGAGAATGTATATGTTGAATTGCTTGACTCAACGAAGGGTAAGCATATTTTTTTCTGATTATTTCTGGCAATGTATCTTGCACATTTAATGAGTACGTTTCAATTATTTTTTTTGTAAAATTTCTAATTGTTTTTTGAGCAATCCCTTTTGTTAAATGATATGTAGGAATAATTTTTCCTGCATAGTTATTTTTATCGATGATTTCATATTCTGCATTATCAAAGGTGGGTTGACCTTTGTAAAACTTAACTTTACCTGATAGAGCAACTTGATATCCAATTTTTAAATAATTAGCAATAAATACTTGATTAAACCAAAGTATACGCATGCTTGAATTTTTTTCATCCTTAATTATAATTTCAGTTGCACGAAGCTTTCCTCCTCTTCCCATTCTTATAATTTTTGATTTTATTATTTTGCCCTTGACAGTTTGATACTTGCCAGATTCGAGTGTTGCGATGGGGACGATTTGAGAGAAGTCAGTATACCTATAAGGGAAAAACATAAGCGCATCATGCACAGACATCACGCCTAGTTTTTCTAACGAAGTGATAGTGTTGGCTCTAATACCCAAGTTAGATTGTTTAATTGAAAGCTGTAATATTTTTTTTGGGTCAGTAATTGTTTTGGTACTATTTTTTATATTAATTTCACGAGGGACCTGTTTTTTGTTTTGATTTTTTTGATTAAATTTATCAGCAGTTTGCATTAAGTTAAGGGCAGTTTGGATCCATTGACTCCTATTTTCTATTGAAAGTGAGCGGTATCCTTCCATGGGCAAGATTGCTATAACTTTTATGATTGTAGATGAAGGACTTTGATTTATTGTTAATTTTGACAAATAGGCATCAAGTCCACCATTAACAGCTTTATTTATACAACCATTTTTTAATTCAAATGCAAGTATTTCATTAATACGATTTGTCATTAAAGCGCTCAGTGAATAATTCAGTTATTTTTTTGATGAAACAGCAGTAATTCCTATAGAACCTGGTCCTGCATGGACGCCTAAAACAGGGGATAATTGCCTTATCATTGGGATTGAATTTTTATCAATTGCTATTAATTTATTTGCAACTTCTTGCGCTAAGTCCAGTGAATTGCCATGCATGACTCCAATATATTCAAAGGGAGCTAATTCAGTAGCCATTTCAATCATTGAATCAATAGTTTTATTAAAATTTCTCGCTTTTCCTGCACTTTCAATTAACCCATTGTTAAGGGTAATAATGGGTTTAAAATTTAATTTAGTCCCTATAAAACCTTTTGCCTTGCTCATTCTTCCACCTTTAATTAAATACTCTAGTGTATTTAATCCTACGAAAACTTTTGTTCTGTTCATTTGATTTTCTATAATCTCTTTTAATTCATTGATTGAAGCACCATTTTTTAAATTTTTAGCTGCTTCAATTACTGCAAAACCTAAGGGCAATGAAACTCCCCCTGTGTCTAATACTTCTACTGTGCAATTTTTAACTTGAGAAGCTGCTTGTGTTGCTGATTCAAAAGTGCCTGATAATTTTTTTGAAATGTGTATTGATAATATTTCTGTTACTCCATTAGCAATTAATTCTTTGTATAAATTTAAAAAAGCACCGACTGATGGCTGAGATGTTTTTGGATGATTTGGATCAGTAAGCAGTCTATCAAAAAATTCAATTTCCGTTATATCTTTCATGTCTAATAATGATTGCTCCCCAAATGTTAAAGTTAATGGGATAACATGAACGCCCAGTTCATGTGCGGTTTCTTTAGAAATATTTGCTGTTGAATCTGTAACAATTGCTAGTGTCATTATTTTCTCCTATTCGACTGAACCTAGTATATGATATAAAGGCTGTCCTCCATTATACAACTCAATATCTAATTCTTTGAAAGTTGAATTGAGTAAATTTGATAATTCTTCTCTTTCTTTGCTGTTTATCATATCACCAGTATATAAGGTGATTAGTTCGGAGTCAGCTATTTGAGATAGAGTAGCATTCAATACATTATTAAAATTATTATCAGTTGCTACAATTTCACCGTTAATCATGGCCATATAATCTCCTGAATTAATCTGTAAATTATTGATTATTGTTGTTTTAACTGCAGTAGTAATTTCTATTGATTTAGTTTTATAGATATTATTTTTCATTGATTTGATTATCTGTTCGATATTTCCACTTGTTAAATAATCTAATGCTGCAACTATTCCAATTGCTGGAGAAGTTGTTGGAATTACTTTTATAAAACCTTTTGATAACTCTGCAGCTTGTTCTGCTGATGCAATAATATTTTTGTTATTTGCTAAAATAATGCAATTTTTACTAGCAATTTTTTTGGCCATATTTAGCATCTTCCCGCTATTTGGATTAGCCCCTTGGCCTCCATCAATAAAATGCATAACGCCTAATTCATTATAAATATCTTTAAGACCACTGCCTTGAACAATTGCAATAATTCCAATTTCTTCAATTATAATTTCTGTTTTAGTATCATTATTTTTCATCATCTGTTCATGTTGCTCTTGCATATTTTCTATTTTTATATTTTCTACTATGCCTATTTCCTTACCAACAGCTATTGCGTTATCTGGGACTTCGACATGAATGTGTACATGCATTATATTTGAATCACCGACAACAATAATGGACTGTCCATTGATTGCAGCAAGCTTTTTTTCCATCTCTTGCTTTGTTATTATAGGATTTTTGATTAAAAATTCTGTACAAAAACCAAAACTATTTTCTTTACTATGATCGAAATTTAAGTGAACTACTTGAAACTTAGGTAGTTCTGGAGGTGAAATTTTTGAAATACCAAAATATAATCCTTCTAAAATAACTAGTACTCCAATTGCGCCAGCATCTACAACACCTGCTTCAATTAATTCTGGTAATTGTTCTTTAGTTTTTTCTACACTTTCCTTTGCTTCTTTAATGCTTGCTTCTAATGTCTCAGTTATTGAAGTAGTTTTTTTAATTGATTGCATTGCTGACTTTGCAGCATCTCTTAAAACTGATAGCATAGTTCCTTCTACAGGATTTGCAAGTGCTTCATATGCAGCTTTAGCAGCACTTTCTAGACCATGAGCAATGTTTTTAGCACTAATTTCTTTCTTGTCTTTAAATGAATCAGAAAAACCCTTAAGCATTTGAGATAAAATAACACCACTGTTACCACGTGCACCTAACAATGCTCCTGTTGCTAAATTATTAGTAAATTCTGAAATAGATTTATATTGTTTTTTTTGATTCTCACTAATTGCTGCTTTAAGTGTCAAGAGCATGTTTGTACCTGTGTCGCCATCAGGTACTGGGTATACATTGATAGAATTGATAGATTCTCGATTTATTGAGAGCCAATTCTCTGCTACTTTAAATGCTGCATCTAAATCTTTTATAGATATTGTTGATGCATTATTTTTTTGCATACTTATTTCTCTAATTTTAATTTAAAAATATTATGTTATGAGTCTAGTTTACAATCATTCACATAGATATCATGTTTAAACAGTAATTTTATTATCTTTATTTTATAGATCGTAGAATTATATAATCTATAAAAGAGAAACCTATTTATGGTTTCATTTTAGCTAAATGAGTAAAATATGTCTTCAGGAAAATGCGATTTGTGCGAAAAAGTACTTTTGTTTGGTAGAAACATTAGGCATAAACATTCTGGTAGGTGGGAACGTAAAGCGCCTAAAACTAGTAGGAAATTCCGACCAAATGTACAATCCAAAAAAATGATCATTGATGGCAAGCTTCAAAGAATTAATATTTGTACTAGATGCATTAGAACACAGATGAAAAAAATTATTCTTGCTAATTAATTATTAGCATCACCAGTTAAGTTCTGTATATTATCTATCTTCATACGAATTTTTGTAATTGTTTTATCCCGATCTAAGTCTTGATTAAATATAGACGATCCCATAACTAGCATATTCGCACCAGACTCAATACATGAATGCAGATTTTCAATCTTGACTCCTCCGTCAATCTCTATATTGAATTGATTTTTATTTTTTTTGGATATTTCGATTAAATATTTTATTTTATCTAGTGATTGCATAATCATTGATTGCCCGCCTTCACCAGGATTGACACTCATAATAGTTACTTGATCGATTTTTGATAAAAATGGCTCAATATCACTGATGGATGTATCAGGATTAATTGCTAACCCAAATTCTTTATTCATATTATGAGTTTTATTAATTAAAAATGTTGGGTCTTTTATGGATTCAATATGTACAATAACTCTTTCTATTCCAATTTTTAAAAAACTTAATGCTTGTATTTCTGGGTTAGAGACCATTAAGTGAGCTTCGATAGGTAGGCGGGTATTTTTCTTGAGTAATTTTACAATACTCTGCCCAAAAGATATTTGAGGAACAAAATGTCCATCCATAATATCCAAATGCCAGTAATTGATGTCTGAATTTTCAATTTTTTTAATTTCTTCTTCTAAGTGCATGTAGTCAACAGTTAATATTGAAGGAGCAATTAATATTTTTTTATTCATAGTTAGTTATTTAATTTTTTGGATATCTTGTTTTAATTGATGACTTGCTTCTCTTATTGACAATTCAATTTGATTTACTGCTGTACCACCTGGTAAATCTCTGTTGTTTATAGAAGTTAATGCATCTAAATTTAAAATATCTGATTCGAAATTGATATTGAAATTCTTATATTCTTCTAAAGATAATTCAGAAAATTGTATATTATTATTACTGCAATGCAAAACGATTTTTCCTACTATTTCATGTGATTTTCTAAAAGGCACTCCTTTTTTAGTTAAGTAATCTGCAATATCTGTTGCTAACGCATATCCTTGTACAGCTAATTTTTCTGCATGAATTTTATTTATTGTTATAGAATTAAGTAGCCCATTAGTAATAGATAAGCAATTTATAATTGTGTCAATTGAATCGAATAATGACTCTTTATCCTCTTGGAGGTCTCTATTATAAGTGAGTGGCAATCCTTTTAGAAGTGTCAATATTTGCATTAAATTGCCAATTACTCTGGCACTCTTACCTCTTACTAATTCAGCAACATCTGGATTTTTTTTCTGAGGCATTATGCTTGAGCCGGTCGCAAAGTCATCATGAATAGATATTAAGTTAAATTCTGAAGAAGCCCATAAAATTATCTCTTCTGCTAACCTTGAAAGATGCACCATACATATTGCTGATGCTGAATTAATATCAAATACAAAATCACGATCTGAAACTGCATCCATTGAGTTTTTGCTTATTTTATCAAAATTTAATTGTTTTGCTAAATATGGTCGATCAAAATCATAACCAGACCCTGCAAGAGCACCAGATCCTAGGGGCATAATATTGATTCTATTAGTTAATTCAATAAAACGATCTGTATCTCGTTTCATCATTTCTTCATATGCCAGAAAGTGATGCGCTAGTAAAATAGGCTGAGCATTTTGCATGTGAGTGTAACCTGGAAATATAGTGAGTCGTTCTTGCGTTGCAAGCTCAACAAGCGTTTCTCTAAAGGCTATGAGTTGATTTAAGATTTCTTTAGTAGCTACTCTACTGTAAATTCTTAAATCTGTAGCAATTAGATCGTTTCGTGATCTACCTGTATGTAAATACCCAGCGTCATCACCAATTAATTCAAATAATGATGACTCTATTGACATATGAATGTCTTCATTATCTGTGTTAAATTCAAATGAACCTTGTTCTATTTTTAAAAGAATTATTTGTAGTCCATCAATAATTTTTTTTGCTTTGTCTTGAGGGATAATTTTTTGTTTATTAAGCATATTTGCGTGTGCAATAGAGCAAGATATATCTTCTTGAAATAATGCCTTGTCAAATGATAGAGATGAAGTAAATGTTTCAACATCTGCATTAGTTGCTAATTGAAATGCTCCACTCCATAGTTTTTTTTTCTTTTTCAAAGCTTGCTCCTGAATTTTTTTTTTAATTATTCAAATAAGATTTTCTATTAAATTCTTTTTTTTCTGTATGTTTTTGTTTTTTTGCTTGAGTTTTAAGAGGCATGCCCCATATTGCAATAAATCCTTTTGCAATAGATTGATCAAAGTCATCATCGTCACCATAAGTCGCTAATTTTGGGTCGTATAATGATTCATCTGACTTGATTCCATTTACAATAACTGATCCATGCCATAATTTTAATCTGACTGTACCATTTACATGTTCTTGAGTTGAATTAATATAGGAAGCTAAATTGATGTGATGACTACTAAACCAAAGACCATCATAAATCATTTTGCCATATTCATTGTCAATGAACTCTTTTAACTCTATTTGTTTACGAGTGAGCGTTATTGATTCAAGTGATTTATGTGCTTGTAGAAGCACAATAGCTGCTGGAGATTCATAAATTTCTCTAGATTTTATTCCTACTATTCTATCTTCCACCATATCAATTCTACCGATACCATGTTTTCCTGCTATATCGTTTAACTGTTGCACCATAGAAATTGTATCAATTTTTTGTTTGTTCAATGATACAGGTTCTCCATTTTTAAATTCAATTTCTATTTCTTCTCCTTGCATTGGAGTTTCATTGATTGGTTTAGTCCATTCATAAATTTCTTCTGGAGGCGCTATCCATGGATCTTCAAGATCTCCGCATTCTATAGATCTACCCCAAATATTTTCATCAGTTGAATAAGGAGAAGATTTAATTGGAGGTAGGGGTATATTATTTTTATTTGCATATACAATTACTTCTTCTCTGGTCATATTATTTTCTCTGCCTGTTGCAATAATTTCTACATCTGGCTTAAGTGTCTGAAGACTTACATCAAACCTAACTTGATCGTTGCCTTTACCTGTGCATCCATGCGCAATTGCATTTGCACCTATTTGATTAGCTTTTTCTATAAGCATTTGAGCAATCAATGGCCTTGCAAGAGCTGTTGCTAGCGGGTATTTATTTTGATAAAGAGCATTTGCTTTTAATGCTGGTAAAACAAAATGTTGTAAAAAATCTGCTTTTGCATCAATTAGTTCTACTTCAACTGCACCTGACTCTAATCCACGTCTAACAATATCTTGACTATCTGGTAAATTTCCTAAATCAGCGGTCATGCAATAAACCTCATAGCCATATTCTTTTTGTAAAATATTTACTGCAACTGATGTATCAAGGCCTCCAGAATATGCCAAAACAATTTTTTTAGTCATTACTTCTCCTCTTCAATGTCTTTAATAATTTTTTTTGTGCTTTTTGTAATTATAGCAATAGCTTTATTTAATTCACCTGAGGTTACATTTAATGGTGGCATGAGTCTAATTATATTTGGCTTAACGGGATTAACGAGCAATCCATTTTTTATACACTCTTGTGAAATTTTTGGAGCTATGTCGCTAGAAAATTCAATACCCCTTAATAATCCTTTGCCTCTTATATTAATAATATATTCATTTTTTGTTATTAATTTATCAAGTAGGTTATCTAATATTAAAATTGTTTGTTGTATTCTATCTATCATATTTTTTTTAAATAATCTCGATGCAATATAATACGCACCTGCACATGTGAGGACATTTCCGCCAAAGGTACTTCCATGGTCACCAGGAGTAAAAATGTTTGCTCTTTCAGTACACATTATTCCTCCAATTGGTAATCCTCCTCCAAGTCCTTTAGCAGTAGTCATGATATCTGGCTTAATATCTTCATGTTGATGAGCCCAAGGCAAGCCAGTTCTACCCATACCAGTTTGTATTTCATCTAATATGAATAATATATTATTCATATTACACCAGTCTCTTACTTCTGTAAGATAACCAAAATTTGGTGTGTTTACTCCACCTTCGCCTTGAATTGGCTCAAGCATAATAGCAACTGTTTTTATGGAAGTCATTTTTTTTATATGTTCAATGCTATTAAATTCTACAAATTTAAAACCTGGCAACAGGGGCTTAAAATTATTCTTATAATTTTCATTGTCTGTAGCTGAAATTGTTGCTATTGTTCGACCGTGAAATGCATTTTTTGCAACGATTATTTCTGATGCTCCATTTTTATTAATTTTGCCCCATTTTCTTGCAAGCTTAATTGCAGCTTCATTTGCCTCTGCTCCTGAGTTACAAAACCAAATTTTATCCATAGATGCTGATTGTAATAATAGCTTACCTAAGAGTATCTGTGGTTCTGAGTAAAAGATATTGGAAACATGAATTAATTTTTTTGCTTGATTTCCAATGGTTTTTGCGAGCCCTTTATCTGCATGTCCTAGAAGGTTGGTTGCTATGCCGCAAATAAAATCAAGATATTTATTTCCTTTATCATCCCAAACATAAGTACCTTTACCTTTGACAATAGTAATTGGAAGACGATTTGCAACCTGCATGAAAATTTTTGATTCAGTTAATTTGATATCATCCATTATTTTCCCAATAAATAAGTATATATTTAAGGATTATTTTCTAATTGCCCTATGATAGTTTTAATTTTTTCAATATTATTTTCAACTTCAATTAATAATTCTTCAGCTGATTTAGCTAATTCTGCTTTTGATTCTTTTGTAGTACTTGTTGATTTCTTTTCAGTATCAGAATTTAATTCAGCTGACTCATTTACTGTTGATTCTATGATTTTTTTGATTTTATCAGGACTTAAAACTTGAGCCAATGCAGTTTCAAAGTCCTCAGCCATAGCAATCTCATTACCATTAGCTACAACAATTCTTACTAATTGAGGGAGCTTTCTAGTCGCTGCCTGCAAGTATATTGGCTCAACATACAATACAGAATTACCTATTGGTATCATTAATAAGTTACCTCGTATAACTTCTGAGCCTGTTGAGTCCCATAGAGATAATTGTTGTGAAATTATTGGATCTTGATCAATCAAGGCTTCGATTTGAGTCGGCCCTGGTATTTGCTTATCAGAAGGAAATCTATATGCTTTGAGTTTTCCATAATTTTCACCATCAGATCTACCTGCCAGCCATGCTATTGTATTAGGTCTATTTTGTGGATTGAATGGCAAAATCAGTGCAAATTCTACATTTTCTTCACCAGGCAGAGTCATTACTACATAGTATGGTTCTACTTCTTGTTCTTTTTGTCTAAATTTTTCTGTAGGAATGCTCCAAAAATCTTCTCCTACAAAAAATACATTTGCATCAGTAACATGATACTTTAAATACATTTCTGCTTGAAGTTGAAAAAGTAGTTCTGGGTATCTTATATGGTCTTTTATGGATTGAGGCATTTCAGCTTCATTTTTAAATAGTCCTGGAAATACTTTATTCCATGTAGAAGCAATAAAGTCTGATTCATCGTATAAATATAAATCAATATCACCTGTTTGTGCATTAGTGATTACTTTTACACTATTACGAATATAATTTACATCTTTGCCGTAATTAGTTGAATATGGAAAAGCATTGGTATGAGTATATGCATCATGAATCCAATGCAATTGCCCATCAATCACTATGCTATATGGATCGGGATCTAAAAGTAAAAAAGGAGCTATCTTATTTACTCTTTCAAAAATATTTCTATGCAACAAAAGTCTAGAATCAGAGCCAAGTTGATCGGAAATTAGTATATTAACATCAGACAATTCCCAAGCTAGCGCACTTTTTTTGATGAACGAATCTAATTTAATTCCTTTATCATAGGTATATCTGGTTGATTGATTTTTACCTTCATCTAGCGGATAATCAAACTCGTCTTCATTTGTTTTTACTAGTACATAATGATTGGTTAATTCTCCGTAATAAATTCTTCCTCCATCAGTAGAAATAGCTAACTCTTCCACTGATGATTGAGGAGGAATGTTGTAAGTTAATAAATCTGGCAAGCCTTCATTGTCCACACTATTAACTGGTGCTATAGCTGAGCCAAAACCATGAGTCAATTGCAATCTTTCTCGTGTCCAATTCCTATCACCAGAATTGTTTATGTCTAGTTCTCTAGTTGCTATCATGACAGAACTTAATTTGCCATCAATTGTATATCTGTCTACATCAACATCTGTAAATTTATAGAAAGGTCTTATTGATTGAATTTCATTAAAAGTATCTTTTAAAGGCCTAGGATCTAGTATTCTAATGTTGTCTATTGTTTCAGGATTGGCCGTGATTTCATCTTTTGAAACAGTTCTATTAGCTGGAAAAGTTTGTTCTTCAATATCACTTAATCCCCAAGCTATTCTTGAATAATCTATATTTCTTTGAATGTATGGTGCTTCTTTTTGTAATTCATTAGGATCAACAGTAAATTGTTGTATTGTTGAAGGTAAAATTGCACTGCCTATGATACTGACAAAAATCCATATACCTACAAGAAATATTGGCAATCGATAATTTGTTGAAAGGAATGCATTCACAATAGTTACTAAGCCAATAAATAGCCCCATTCCTCCTAATATATATCTAACAGGTAAACTAATTATAACGTCAGTATATGTAGCCCCTTGAACGATGCCCCTTGAATCTAGTAGTATATTAAAAATATTAAGAAATATACCAGCTGATATTGTCATTATAATTAATCCAATAAGAACGAATATATGTCTTTGAGTATTTTTAGGAATGCTTGATAAATTGTTAATTGATAAAGATGTTAAATAAATACCACCAGAAAAAAGAGTACTAAATATTAATACACCTAATGTCCAACTTTGTATAAATTTGTACGCAGGCAAAGAAAATGTATAGAAAGATATATCTCTATCAAAAATTGGATCAGTAAGATTGTATTGTACTGAATTAACAAATTTATAAAGAATATCCCAGCTACTTGCTGCTGATGTTCCAAAAGTTGTTGCTATAAAAATTGCTATTGAGAATAAAATTATTGATGAAATTTTTGATGCAGATGGTGCTCCTAATTGTTTAAGTATATTGTTTGATGTATTTTTTGGAGACAGTTTTCTTGCTATAAAAATATTGATACTGATAATAATAAGTGAAATGAAAAAACCTACTAAAAAAAGAATAATTTTTGCTGAGAGAATAGATTGATATATTGGTAAATATGACTCTGAAGAAGAAGAATCAGTTGATCCAAACCACAACCAATCAACATATATGCTTTTTAATGTTCCTATTACAAATAATGAGATAATTATAAAGGCTATGCTTGCTATAAATTTAATTGGAATTTTTGGCAGAGATAAATTTTCACTATTAAAAGAAAAAACATCTTCTTGGTTATTATCTTTATTCGAATTGCCAAAATCAAAATACCCCATTTTTTCTCCTGTAATTATTTTATAATTGTTTGAATTGCTTTTTCTTTAAATATATCTTTAAGAATAGATGATCTATTGCTATTAGCGATATGGCATGTCACACCTAATTTGGCAGCTTTTATACAGTTCTTAACTTTTGGTATCATTCCTTCGCTTATTATTTTTTCATTTATAAGTCGATTGGCATCTTTTATAGTTAATTCATTTATAATCACTCCATTTTGGTCTAAAACGCCATCGATATCTGAAAGTAAAATACATTTTTCTGCTGCAATTGCAATAGCTATTGCAATTGCAGCATTATCTGCATTTACATTTAATAGTTTATTTTTATTTTTTATATCGGTGACTATTGGAGCAATGACTGGAATTAAATTATTTGTTAGTAGAAAGTTTATATGAGATTTATTCACTTTAAATATTTCTCCTACATTTCCTAATTCTTTTCCTATACGTTTACCAATTAATAAATTTGCATCAACGCCTGATTGGCCTATCGCATTAATATTATTTTTTAAAAATGACGCAACGATTTTCTTATTGACCACTCCAGCTAGTATGCCAGTGGCAATTTCTAATGCTTCATCATCTGTATAACGTAAACCATTAATAAATTTTACTTCTTTATTCATTTGTTTAGACCATGATGAGATAAGCTTTCCCCCACCATGAACAATGATAACTTGCTTGCCACTTTTTATTAAAAGAGAAATTTCTTTTACAATTTTTTCGTAACTTTCTAATGAAGATCCACCAATTTTTATTACGATAGTTATCTTTTTTGACATGAGTTTCCTTTATTATGTATTAAGTTGTCATTTCGCTGTTTATTTTTACATATTCTTCTGTTAAGTCGCATCCCCATGCAGTTGCTGTGCCTTGTTTTTCGTCGAAGTTAATTGTTATTAATACGCACTCATTGGACATTTCTTGAATTGCAGATGGTGCATTTGCACTGATCGGCACTCCTTTATCATAGACTTTAATTTTTCCTATATGAATCGTAATTTTTTTTTCATTCATTTTTGGTGTTGTATTTCCAATTGTTGATATAATTCTTCCCCAATTAGGATCTTTTCCTTTAACCATAGTTTTAATTAATAAAGAAGAAATTATAGAACGTGCAACTTTTTTTGCAATTGCATTATTTTTTGCTCCCAATATTTTTGCTTCAATTAATCTTGTTGCACCTTCACCATCACGTGCAATTTCTTTCGCTAGAAATTCACAAATAAGATAGATTCCATCTTTGAATATTTGAGCAGATGGATGGATGCTATCAATTTTTCCTACTGAGTCATCTCCATTTGCCATTAACATGACCATGTCACACGGAGATGTATCCATATCTATATCAATCATATTGAACGTTTGATTAACGACTTCAGCTAATGTTTTGTCGATCCATTTTTTATCTAATGAAGCATCTGTAGTAATAAATGCTAACATTGTCGCTAGATTCGGATGAATCATTCCAGCTCCTTTTGCAGTGCCTGCAATTTTGTAGACTGCGTTATTGGATTTTATTTCAATAGCAATTTGTTTAGAATGTGTATCGGTTGTTAGAATTGCCTCACTAAATTTCTGACCAGATTTTTTACCAAGTTCTATTTTTTCTATGCCTTTTTTAATCTTGTTCATTGGTAGCTCAATGCCAATAACACCCGTTGATGCTAAAGCAACTTCCTGAGGTTTAATTTTTAATTTTTTACTGATATCTTTAGCTATATCTTTAGCATGAGTTAATCCTATAGCACCAACTGCAGTATTTGCATTTCCAGAATTTACTAGTAAAGCCTTACACGAATTATTTTTTTTAATTATTTTTTTTGTCCATTTTAATGATTCACCATTTAATTTATTTTGAGTGAATTTAGCAGATACCAAGCACGTGTTATTACTATAAAGTAGTGCGAGATCTAATTTGTTTTTTTGTTTGATTCCTGAAGCAATAGCCTCGGCATAGAAACCGGCAGGAGTTGTAATAGTTCCATTTTTAATTATCGTGATAGTTGGTTTTGTTATTTTGTTTTTATTTATCATCTACTTTAATTCCTTTTTTAAATAATAACTCGAAACTATTAAAAAATAATATAATTTTTAATAGTTTCGCTACAAAATCATTATTTTATTTTTTGACAGAATTGATTGATAACGCATTCATTGCAAAGCGGTTTTTTTGCATGGCAAATTTTTCTTCCATGTTCAATTAAATTAAGATGAAATATGCCATATGATTTTTTTTGTAATAGCAACTCTAATGCAATTTGCACATCATCTGCAGCAAGGTTAGTTTCGACAAGACCAATTCTCTTTACTATACGTCCAACATGGGTATCAACTGGTATAGATTGTATGCCATAGGCAAACAATAATACGCAAGAGGCAGTTTTTGATCCGACTCCAGGTAATGATGTTAGCCATGCTAGCGATTCTTCCCTATTCATTTTTTTTAGAAAACTTAAATCATAGCTTTCATTATTTTTTTTAATTATTTGTAAAACTTTTTTGATTCTTTTAGATTTAAGGTTAGACATACCGCCAATCTTAATCTGTTCTTTTATGGTTTGGGTATTTGCATTTGAAACATTTTCCCAACTATTAAATTTGTTCATTAAACGTGCAAATGCTATGCCAGAATTTCTATCTGCCGTATTTTGAGACAATATAGTCAGAATTAGTTCACTTATCCCATCGCCATGAGGTCTTATTTTTTTTATGGCATATTTTTTTGATAATATTTGTAGAATTATAGAGATATTTTTTTTCATTTTTTTTCTAGTATAGTTTATTAATTAAAAGAGTATAAAATATATATATATAATATATATTTACTTTAAGTTATTAGTGAGTGTTAAAAATGAATGAAGGAAAAAAGATTAAGTTGACTTCTTTTGCTAGTTGTGCTGGTTGAGGTGGAAAACTGAGTCATAAGACCCTTGAACAAGTTTTGTTTAAATTAGATAAATATACAAATGATAATAACTTAATCAAAAGTGACACTTTTGATGATGCAGCTATTTATAAATTAAATAATGAATTAGCAATAGTTCAAACAATTGATTTTTTCCCACCTGTCGTCGACGATCCTTATCTTTATGGAAAAATTGCAGCCGTTAATGCTCTTTCAGACATTTATTGCATGGGCGCAAAGCCAATAACAGCTCTTAATGTCTTTGCTGTTCCTGAAGATCTTGATGAAGAATATCTTATTCAGATTCTACAAGGTGGAAACGATGCAGCAAAGGAAGCAGGTACTGTAATTATTGGAGGGCATACTATTATTGATAAAGAACCTAAATATGGCTTAAGTGTTACTGGAACTATTAATCCAAATAATATTATTTCTTCTAGTGATGCAAAGATTGGCGATAATATTATTTTAACTAAAAAAATTGGTACGGGAATTATTTTAACTGCAGAAAAAAATTATTCAGTATCGACTGAAATTTATAAAGAAGCTATTGATTCAATGATTCATTTGAATAAAAATGCTGCTGCAATTGCTTTAAAAAATAATGTAAATGCCATGACTGATGTGACTGGCTTTGGATTGTCTGGTCATTTAATTAATGTGGCCAAAGCCAGCGATGTTTCAATATTATTGAGAGTTATTGATGTACCACTATTCAGTGGTTTTAACGATTTAATTTCAAAGAATATTAGCACTGGTGGAGCTGATCGTAATTTTGAAAGTTTTTCTATGCATATAGATAATTTGCATAGTTATGATAGTTCGGTTTCTTCGATGCTTTTTGATCCACAGACTTCAGGCGGACTACTGTTATTTGTAGATAGTAAAAATACTATGAATTTATTAGATGAATTAATTGATGCCGGTGAATATGCAGAAGTTATTGGTGAGGTAATTAAAAAAGATAAAAGCTCTATCTCGTTAATATAAAGCTTTTATCTTTTTTTTATTTTAAATTTCAGTGCAGTAATTTTATTGATTAAACTACTACATCATTGGCATTCCGCCACCCATTCCACCCATTCCACCGCCACCACCGCCTGCTGCTGCCATTGCAGCTGCTTCCATTGCAGGGTCTCTTGGTTCAGGCTTGTCGGTTATGACGCAATTAGTTGTTAATACTAATCCAGCAATAGAAACAGCATTTTCTAGTGCTGCCATTGTTACTTTTGCTGGGTCAATAATACCAAAAGTAACCATGTTGCCATATTTATTATTAGCAGCATCGTATCCATGGCCTTTTGGTAATCCAGCAACTTTTTGCACTATGACTGAGCCATCTTGCCCTGCATTAGCTGAGATTCTTCTTAAAGGCTCCTCTAGGGCTCTTTGTAAAATTTTGAGTCCAGTTGCTTCGTCTCCTTCTAATTTTAGTTTAGAAAGAGCTGGCAATGCATTAATAAATGCTACACCGCCTCCTGGTACAATTCCTTCTTCGACAGCAGCTCTGGTAGCTGAAAGAGCATCTTCTACTCGATGTTTTTTCTCTGTTAATTCTACTTCGGTAGCAGCACCAACTTTAACTACAGCAACTGAACCTGACAATCTACCTAATCTTTCTTCAAACTTTTCTCTATCCCAATCAGAAGAAGCATTTGCATGTTGAACTCTTACCATTTTGATTTGGTCTTGAATTTGTTTTTTAGTGCCCTTGCCTTCTATAATTGTAGTATCTTCTTTATTCACAACAATTTTTCTTGCTTGACCAAGATCTGCAATTTCAGCAGTTTCAAGGCCCTTACCTAATTCTCCACTAATTAATTGTGCACCAGAAATTACTGCGAGGTCTGCAAGATTCTCTTTTCTTCTTTCACCAAATCCGGGGGCTTTAACAGCGCAAACATTAATTGTTCCTCTTAGTTTGTTTACTGCTAATGTCGCCAATGCTTCTCCGTCAATATCTTCTGCAATAATTAATAAGGTTTTATTTCCGCCTGCCATAACTTTTTCTAACAAAGGTAACATGTCACTAATCGAAGATATTTTTGAATCTGTTATTAGAATTAATGGTTCTTCAAGAACTGCTTCCATTCTTTCTGGATTTGTAATAAAATATGGTGAAATATACCCTCTGTCAAATGCCATTCCTTCTACATATTGAACTTCAGTCGCCATGCTTTGAGATTCTTCAATTGTTATAACTCCATCTTTACCTGTTTGTTCCATTACTTCACCAATTAAGTTTCCTATATCTTCTGATGCAGCAGATATAGATGCTACTTGAGCCATTTGATTTCTTGTAGTTACATTGATAGCATTTTTTTTAATAGCTTCAGTTAAAGCATGTGCTGCTTTTTCAATGCCTCTTTTTAAACTCATTGGGTCAGCTCCTGCAGCAACATTTTTTAGACCTTCATGAACAATTGCTTGGCCAAGTACAGTTGCAGTTGTTGTTCCGTCGCCAGCAATATCATTAGTTTTAGAAGCAATTTCTTTAGCTAATTGAGCACCAACATTTTGAAATGGATCTTCTAAAGAAATATCTTTTGCGATAGTAACTCCATCATTGGTTATAGTTGGAGAACCAAATGATTTATCTAAAACTACATTTCTTCCTCTAGGACCTAATGTAATTTTGACGGCATTTGCCAATTGATCAATGCCTTCTCTTAAAGAGTGTCTTGCTTGTTCATCAAATAATAATTGTTTTGCCATAGTTAATATTCCTGTAACTAAAGAATTGATTTTATTCAATTCAACTTAATTTTTAGCATCTTTCTCTTTTGGGATGCCTGACTAGTTTCTGTAATCAAGTACCCAAGCGCAATAGATATTTAAATTTTTTTTATTTTTTTTATAGGATAATATCTTAAAATAGCTTTTCCAATTACTTCTGAATTATTAATTAATCCAAATTTTCTACTATCTACACTGTTGAGTGAATTATCACCTATTACATAGTACTGATTATTATTATTAATTGATTTTATTCTTTTTAACATTTTTTGATTTTTTAAACCATTAAATACAATTATGTCATATCGATTAATTCGATTAATATAATTGTATTTCCAAATAATTAGCCAGTCTCCATCATTAATAGTAGGTGACATAGAGTCACCTACTATTTTTATTGACTTGAAATTAAATATTTGAAGCAAATTATGTAAAAAAAATAGAATCAATAGATTATCAATTTAACACATATTAAGTCGAGGCATTATTTTTTTGAATCCCAGAAAATTTTAGCAAAATCAGCGACTTGTGATTGCAATTTTGTTGCATCATCAATGTTTATTCCCACTCTACATGATGACGCAGTTTTCATTATGTTCCAGGTTTTTTCATGTAAGTCAGGGTATTTTTCTAAATGTGGTGGCTTAAAATAATCTCCCCAGATAATTCTTATCTCATGTTTAACTATTTCAGCATTTTTTTCTTTAATGTCGATATATCTTGCTATTGAATTGAGAGATTCTTTTGAAGAAGTGTCAGCTAAATCAGCAATGAGATTCATCATTTTTGTAACAGTTTCTGCCGCTATTTCAGCTGCTATTGGGTTATAAATTCCACAAGGAATATCACAATGAGCAGATGCAGTCAATTTAGGCTCTAATGCATTGAAAATTATATTAGTTAATTTACTCTTATTCATGGTGCTCTCCGTTAATCTTAATTGTTTATAAATTATCTTCAAATATTGTAGCATTAATATATATCCAAAAAATTAAAAAATACAATTCATTTTTATTATTTTATAATTTTTTTTTTGATTAGTAGTATTATATTTGTAGAATAGAGGTTGCTATGAGAAGACACATATATAATTTTAATTTTAAAGATGATGTTAGTGATGAACAGTATAGTGAGATTTATTCTGCTTTTGAGGATGAGTTTAATGCAAATCCAGGCATGATACATTTTTCAATGGGTAAAAATATCTCTGAATCTAAAAGACCAATGAAATTCAATACAATTATGACTATGGATTTTGAAGATTATAAATCGTTTAGAGACTATGAAGATAATGATAATCATCAAGCTATAAAATTATTGTTACATGAAGCTATTGATGGAATTATGGGCACTGATTATGATGTTGGCGATACTGCAGAATAGTAGACGTTAATAATTATTCTCGTTCACTATTTAATCACTATGTTTAAATAGTTCTTCTAGTTCATTACGAATAGGATCATTTTTAGGTAAATATTGAGAAAAATCACCTGTAGGCTTAGGTCTTTCTCTATCTCCAGTTTTTTCGTATATTTTGATTCTTTCTTGCAAAAGCATTAATCCCTGCAATAACGATTCTGGTCGAGGTGGACAACCTGGAACATATACATCTACAGGTGTTATTAAATTAACTCCTGGAAGAACTGAGTATGCATAGGCAAAAGGCCCCCCCATAGTTGCGCACCCACCCATGGATATAACCCACTTTGGATCAGCCATTTGCATGTAAATTCTTCTTACAACAGGAGCCATTTTCCACGTTACGGTACCTGCGACAATCATAAGGTCTGATTGCCTTGGAGAAGCACGAAAAACTTCAGACCCAAATCTTGCAATATCATACCTAGATGTTGCAGAAGCTATCATTTCAATTGCGCAGCAAGCAAGACCAAAAGTCACTGGCCATAATGATGATGAACGCGCCCATTTTACAATATTGTCAACAGAAGTTAGCAAGACATTTTTTCTCACTTCTTCTTCTATAGCTTCATTAAGGCTGTCATTGATTCCTGGTAATACAATTTCTGTCATTATTTATTCTTAACTTTTGAATTAAAGCATAATAATAATTTAATTATTAAGCCATTCAATTTCATTTTTTTTCATTACTTTTTTTTCTGTCGCTAAATTTCTTAAATTATTTATAACTTTGGGTAATTTTTTATGAACCTGTTCAATGTCTTTCTCATTATTCATTCTTCCAATACTCAGTCTAAGTGAACCGCGTGCTAAATCATTTGGCATTCCTATTGATGTCAGAACATGACTAGGTTCAATTGAACCAGTCGAACAAGCTGATCCTGAGGAAGCAGCTATTCCATTAATATCAAGTCCTAGTAATATTGATTCTCCTTCAACTCCTGCTATAATCATTGAAAGTAAACCAGGGATTCTATCTGTAATCTCTGTTGGTCCTGTAAATCCAATATCACTAATTTTATCTTTAATTCCTTGCATTAGATACATATATAAATTTCTATCATGCTGAATGTCTTCGTCTCTTGTATTGTTACTTATTTCCATTGCTTTGGATAGCCCAACTATGGATGCAACATTTTCAGTACCTGCTCGCATGTTTTGTTCTTGCCCTCCTCCAACTATTTGTGGAGAAATAGGCGTACCATTTTTAATGTATAAAACACCTACTCCTTTTGGACCATAAAATTTATGCCCAGTAAATGATAATAAATCAATACCTAGTTGCTTAACATTAATGTTATGGTGCGCTACATATTGAACTGAATCAGTATGAAATAAAATATCTGGTCTTTCTTTTTTTATAGCCTTAACTATTTCTCTAATATTATTAATTGCACCTAGTTCATTATTGGCATGCATAATTGAAATTAATTTTGTTTCATTTTTAATGTTTTTTAATATTTCATTTTTTTCAATAATGCCATTTTTTGTTGGATTAATGAGAGAAAAAGATATTTTTCCTTGAGTAAATAATAATTCGATCGGATCAATAATCGCATGATGTTCAATTGAACTGGTTAAAATATCAATTTTTTGTCCAGAAAATGCATCTATTACACCTCTGATTGCTAAATTATTTGATTCAGAACCACCAGAGGTAAAAAATATTTCTTCGGGATTTGCTCCAATTGAATTTGCAATGTATTCTCTAGCATTATCAATCGCCCTTGATGCTTTTTGGCCCTCTAGATATATTGAAGATGGGTTATGCCAATTTTCTAAGAAATAATTATTCATTACATTTATTACTTCTGTTTCTACAGGAGTAGTTGCTGCATGATCAAGGTAAATTCTTTTTGTAGAATCCATTTTTTCCTTAAGTGAGATGTTAATTACATATTATATTATTTTATATTAATAAATAAGTTATTAAATACATTATTGAGTAAAAAGAGTTTTTGCTTTATCATTAATTTGTGCTATGAAGCCACTGAATGATAATAACATTAAACTTAATATTTAGAAAGTGAAAATAATGAATAGAGACTTAACTTCAACAAATACAGATGTTGATCCTAGCACCACTAGAGATTTAACTCATGAATCTCCTTTAGTCGAGACTGTATTCAACAGTCAAACTCAAATAGTCAATGTTACTTCTTTTGCAGCTGATAAAGCCAAGCAATTGATGAGTGACAGAAATATGAAAGATGCTGCTTTAAGAATTTTCGTTACTCAAGGTGGATGCGCAGGATATGAATATGGTATGTCTTTAGCTGAAACTATTGAAAGCTCAGATAAGGTCATAGAACAAAATGGCTTAAAAATAGTGGTCGACAATGAAGTCGTACCATTGATTAATGGCATGCAGATTGATTATGTTGATGATATTATGAAGTCAGGATTTACGATTAATAATCCAAATGCAACAGCATCTTGTAAATGTGGTACTTCTTTTCAAACTGCTAATAATTCAGGCAGCCCAAGTTCATGTTAATTTAATGAGCTAGCAAGTGACTTCTTCAAGGCCTGATCCAAAAAATTCTGACTGGGATAATATTGATTATTGGAATGAAAGAATTAAATCTGTCGTAGGCGGGTCTATACCTATAATTATTGAAAAAGTTTCTTTAGACGAAGTGATTTTAAGCTTAGAAGTTGATTACAGATCTCATCAACCGAGCGGGATACTACATGGAGGTATTTCTGTTTTATTGGCAGAGACTGCTGCTTCTATAGCCGCACATAGAAATACTGCTGATAATAAAAGAGTAGTTGGTTTAGAAATTAATGCCAATCATATTCGTTCTGTTAGCAAAGGCAACATTTATGCTATTGCAGTGCCAGTACATGTAGGTAGATCGACTCATATTTGGTCTATTAAAATCGTAGATGAAATCGATCAAATTATTTGCATATCAAGATGCACAGTTGCGATATTAGATAAAAATGATGATGTAATTTCTGAAAAATTTCCTGAAAAATATCAAATTAGTAAATTAAAGGATAATAAATTATGAATGATGAAAAAATTATGAATGATGAAAATTTGTTTAACCTAAGCAGTTTTTCATCTCAGTTTATTAAAGAGCTTATTGATAAATTTATTGAATTAATAAATTTAACTTCAGAAGATGAATTTCATCGAATTCCACCAGGATCTGTAAATCACATTGCATTTGTGTCATGGCATGTTATGAGAACAATTGACAATGTAATATTTTTTGCTTTTGATAGAGAAAAACCAATTTGGTTGCAAAATGAATACAATCAAAAATTAAATTTACCTAAAATAGATCAAGGCACTAATTATTCTGATGAACAAGCATCAAGTCTAGTAATAAATAAGTCTATCTTTATTGATTATTGTAATGATTTAAATGAAGCAGTTAACAAAAAGCTATCTGCAGCTGACGAAACTTATTTTTGTGAAACAGTTAAAGTTGTACCTTGGGGCGCAATCAGTCGTTTGGAAGCAATAGGAAAAATGATGATAAGTCATGGTAATGAACATTTAGGTGAAGCTCGAGCAATTAGTACAATAATTAAAAATCATTAATAAAAATATGTAATGGCAAGCGTGTAAGCAATGAATCTTGAGCCTTTAACCTTAGTTGTTTTATTAGGCTGCTTGCAGTTAATATTTGGTGGATATGTTTTTCTGTCATTAATTGATATGAAACTTGACATACCAAGACAACGTAGGGGATATATTCTTACACTTGTTATAACCTATTTTCCTTTGACTATTATATCTTTTTACATTTTTCAATTGATAAAAAAAATAGAATTCATGACTCTAAATTTATTAATAGATCAGAGCATGAATGGGATTATTGACTCTCTTCTCTTATGTGTTATCTTGTTGTCTTTTTTACATTTTGTGATATCTTGGCGCTATGGAAATAAGTTTTTTTTTTCATCATTAAGATTTAGAAAACTTGTTGCTATTATGATTGCTGCTATTGCATTAGCTGTAATAATTTTTTTATTTATAAGATTCGATCTAGGATTTATTGGCATAGCACTCATAACAGTGCAGTCAATTTTATCTGGATTACTTTTAGGTGGGTCTCTTACATCAATGACCTGGGGTCATTGGTATCTAGTTACTCCAAGCTTACCAAAGGAACCATTGGAATTATTGACTAAAAATTTACTGATAATAATTTTTCTGAGCTTAATATATTTTATTTTTATAATCTATTTTAATTATTTAATCATTGAAATAGATTATAAAAATTATGAATTCTCTTTAATTAGCAATCCAGCATTATGGCTTAGATTTTTTGTCGGACTTTGCATGCCTCTAATACTAACAATTTTTGCATATAAGGCAGCTCGAATTAATGGAATGATGTCTGCTACAGGTTTATTGTATCTTGTCTTGGGATCGACTCTTGCGGGTGTTTTTTTATCCAATGCTTTATTATTTGAGATCGGTCTATCTCTATAAATTAAGACAATCTTTTTGTTGCGTAGACAAGCATTTCTTTAATAAAAGCATAAGTTGGCAATGCTATTAAAAGCCCAATGAATCCAAAAATGTATCCACTAACAATAAGTAGAAGCAAGATCATGGCTGGCTGAACATCAATAGTTTCAGAGTGTATTTTTGGAACTAGAATAAGATTTTCTATGAATTGAACAATAAAATAAATAAAAATTACAGCTAGTAATAAGCTAGGATCAAAGCTAAGAACTATTAAAATTGCTGGGATTAAGGCAATCCATGGTCCAATGACTGGAATAAGTTCTGTAATTCCAGCAATAATACCTAATGCAAATGACATAGGAATGTTTAGTAAGGTCAAACATAAACTGATAGTTATTCCTACGATAAAAGCGAGAAGAAATTGACCCTTGTAATAGTTAGTAACAATGTTTTCAAATTTACGAAGAATAAATTCTAGATCTTTATGCATGTACTTCGGAGTTATTGAGATAATTTTTTTTCTATTAAATGCGTTATCTCTTAAAACATAAAATATCCAAAATGGAGTAAGAAGAAATCCAAAAAGAATTGCGATAGTATTTGTTAAATAAGAGATTAGATTCTTTGATAATTGGCCTATGGCATTAGTAATTGTTATACTAAAATCTGACAAATAATTATCAATTTCTACCTGAGTACTCATAGGCACTTGATTATGATATTTTTGTAATATATTAAAAAATTCAATTCTAGCTTTTTCAGTTAAAACAGGTAATTCATTGTTCAATTGAGCAATTTGGTTGGCAATTCCGTCACCAATGATTAATAATGAACTCATTGCTAATATTGCTAAAAAACCATAAATAAAAATTATTGACAAGGCATTTGTTAATTTATCAGAATTTATTCCAGCTTTTTTAATCCATTTTGCCACTTTATTAGTCAATGGCTTTATCATATATGCAAGAATACCACCAATAAAGAATGGTATTAGTGCTGTTTTTGAAAGCCATATTAAATATAAGATAATTAATATGGTGAATATCCAAATACTGGATAAAATTCTGTTACTTTTCATAAGAAGTTATTAATTTTCTAATTATTAATTGATGATATAGTATCACTTAATAATTATATTATCAGTTAATAATTATTGAGAAGCTGAAATCCACTCTTTGTAATTATTATGATAATTAACACGACTTTGTAATTTTATAATTTTTTCTTGAATAATTTCAAGATCTGCATTGCTCAATTCTTTTTTTTGAGCCAGAAAATTTTCTACTTTTTTCACAGCAGTGTCTTCTAAATCATTATTTAGGGGACTTAAGTATTGATTTGCTACATAGGCAGAAACTTTCTCTGCATGCTTAAGTGAATCTCTTATATTCCCTTTGCCAGTTACTACATTTCCAGTGAGAAAAATTCCATCAATTTCTGTATATATACCAAGATTCTTATCCTTGACTTTATATGTTTCACCTTCCATCATAATCCCTTCTATTGGTTCAGGAATGGAACCAATAGAAGAAATTACTTGAGTTGTTTGTATATCTTTAGTTTTATGAGTAACAATTAATTTTCCATCAACGAGTTCAGTTTTTTTTATTTGTATGCCATTAATTTTTCCGTTTTTTATTAGAAACTTATTTGGCGTTGATAATTCTTCAAAATTGAATAAAAATTTATCTTTTGCTTTTTGCAATATCTTAGATCTGACATTTTTTATTTTTTCAATCATTTGTACAGTTGCATTATCGGGAATATCAGCAAGGGGCATGTCGGTAGCTGTTCTTCTGTAAAGGATCGTGGATCCTTTAATATTTAAATCTTTATAGGCTATACCGATTTTCTCACAAGTTTTTGGTATTCCATTAGTTTCAATTTTTTCTACATCTAAAATTATATTTTTTATTTCCCGAACTGCTTTTATGAAAAGTTCGATTTGACATGCTTTTGCAACATCGATAGATGCTAGTCCGCCACCAATAATTATTGCACCATCAATAACTTGTATATTTTCTTTTAAAGAGTTGATATCTTCTCGATGATTAAACCAATAGATAAATTTATTTTGGTAAATTAATCCCTTATTTATCAATGAATCACTCTTTTTAAGTGGCAAAGGTCTATCTTTCCAGGCACCAATAGCTAAAATTATTGCTGAAAATTTAATTTTATTCGTGAGTTCATCGAATGAAATATTTGTTCCTAATTTTGTATTTGGAATAAAGTATAAATTTGGATGATCAAGCTTTTGATCTATTTTTGCATATTCTTGTTCTCGTTGTTTTTGATGCCATATTGGAAGGCCATCTTCAATTTTTCCGTATGGTCTTGCATTTTGCTCAATAATGGCTACCTTGTATCCTTTGTCTAATAATGTAGAAGCAGCTGTAGATCCTGAAACTGCGCCACCAATAATTGCTATAAAGTGATTGTTATTTTTTGACAAAAGTACTTCCCTTTTGATAAAATATTTTTTATTATCAATAAAACGTATATCTATTTTTTCTTTCGCTCAATATTTATTTAAAACAAAATAGAAATGAAATAAGAATGTTATACAATTTGTTTTTTTAAATATTAATAATTAGCCTGGATATTTATGAAGTTTAATTTTTTCTCTTTAGATCAAGACTTTGCTATTAATGAGACAATAGTATTTAATGATGATTATTTTAAAAAATACAATATTGCTACATCGGCTCAAATCAGTAATCAACTTTATAATAAAATATCTCCTCTTGCAGCAACAGCAGTGATTCTTGGTCAATTGTTAGATAGATTTGAAATTCCTGTAGGATTATTCCATACTGGTCAAAATATTAATGCATTTAATTTTATTTATCCAAACATTAAACTAGATTTGCTTTTTTCAATTTCTAGATCAACAATTAAACATAATACAAAATTTGTAACGTTTGATTTTCAACTGATGCAAGATCAACAGCTTCTTATATCAGGAAATACAAAAGTCACTGCAAAGTTAGAAGATTGATAATGATTGATAAAGCATTGGATATTCCTTCAATAACAAGAAAAATTGATCAGCAGCTAGTTAATCAGTATGCAATTGTTGCTAATGATTTAAATCCTATACACACTGATCCTGATGTAGCTCAGCATACTATTTTTAAGAAACCTGTCGCACATGGAATGTTGGTTGCATCTGCAATTTCTGAAGCTATGACTGTAGTATATGGAGATGATTGGTTTCAAAATGGTTGTATTGCAATAAAGTGGAAGGCTCCTGCCATTACCCCAGTTGAAATAAAGACAGAGATAATTTTATTTAAAGAAGATGAAAAGGAAATTATTTATAATGCTAAGTGTTTTGATGAGTTTGGCACGATGCTTATTAGCGGCACGGTATTACTAAAAAAAGGTCAATAATAAATTTATGAATAATTTTGCATTACAACAACATAATTGTTTTGGTTGCGGCTTGAAAAATGATATTGGATTAAAATTACATTTTACTAAAAAAAATAACTTAATTATTGGTACCTGCAGCACAAAACATGAGCATGAAGGATTTCCTAATATTTTACACGGAGGCATTCAGACTACTATACTAGATGAAGCAATGAATTGGGCTTTTCTTATTGATGGCATATTTGTCTTTACTACAAAAATAGAAATAAAATTTCGTGCTCCAGTAGATATCGGTCAAAAAATAACTATAGAAGCTTCTGTCGTAGAGTTGAAAAATAAAATATATACTGCAACAGGGAAAATTTATTTAGCATCCGGCAAATTAGCAACAGAGTCGTATGGAGAATTTTATTTAATCAATGATGAGAAAAAAAGTCAAATTTTATCTTTAATTTAAGTAACTAAAGAGTTAAGTCTTTGCCTTCCTTGCCATAAATAAAAAAATAAGAAACGGCTAATAGTATTAAAATACTATTAATGAATAAGCTCATTTCTAAACTGTATGCATCTGCAATATATCCTAGCAATGGTGGTCCTATAACAAAGCCAATATCACCTGCAGTTCTGTACAAACTCATTGCCATTCCAGTAATTTCTTTCGGAGCTATATCTACAACAAAAGCTGCCGGAGCTGGCCCTGCAAGTGCCATTGTTATACTGACTAATATAGATGCAATCAAAAAGATTACAATGCTATGAGAGATTATAAAAAATAATAGAAAAATTGCTGTACCTAGTGCACTAGGTATGATTACACTACGTCTTCCAAATTTATCTGCCGCTAATGATGCAGGAATCAATGTCAATAAATGAATAATAGCTTGTAAAGTAAAAATTATACCGAGCTGTCCAGTTGTTATGTTTAATTTTGTAGTTGCCAATAATGGGATAATTGTATTTCTGCTACCTTGCCTAGTAAAGAATATAGATATTGTGATTAATGCAATAGAAAAAAATTTGCGAGATTTTAATAGTTTAAAAAATAATTTTTTCTTATTATCATCTTTTACTTTTTTATTTTTATTATCATTAAAAGTTTCAGGCAATTTTAATAAACTGTAAATACTTGTTGAAGCAACGACTATGCTTATTACATAAAATGGCATTCGAAGACCATATAATTCTGCAAGAATACCACCAATAGCAGGTCCTATTGCAACTCCTGTTAGTAATGCCACTTGATTCATTCCAATATATTTTGCTCGATTTGAATCATCTGAAATATCAGAAATGTACGCGAGAGCTGCTATCGTATACATGCCATGTCCAATTCCGGAAATGAATCTAGAAAATAGTAGAAAAAATAAATTAAATGAAAAGCCGGTAAGTAGAATACCAAATGCATTAATGATAGGACCAATAATTAATAATGGCCTTCTACCAATTTTGTCTGCAATGAATCCTATTGGAAAATTAAAAATTAATCTAGCAAATGCAAATATAGAGACTGCAAATCCAATTGAACTTATACTTATATTTAATTGTTGTGCAAATATAGGTAAAATTGGAGTTATGACTCCTTGTCCTGAAGATATGAAGGCTGTAGAAATGCATAGTATTAACAATTTATTGTCGTATAGTTTGTTTATTTTTTCACCTAATATTTGTTTATAAAGCTCTACTCAACAACTCAATTTTGAATTATTGATGATATCATAGATAATGTCATTTGAATTAAATACACACAAATTTTTATTATTCATAGAATATTGATTTATTTTATATTAAGTTTTTTATATATAAAATTATAAGTTCAAATATTATTTTGGAGTTCTTATGACCAATACAATTTTAGAAATAAATGATTTAAAAGTTTCTCTGACAGAAAAACCTGATATTTCAATAATTAAAGGATTAAATCTTTCCATTAAAAAAGGAGAAATCCATGCAATTATGGGACCTAATGGTTCTGGCAAGAGCACTTTAGCTAATACAATTGCTGGAAATCCTATGTATACAATTGATAGCGGTATTATTAAATTAAATGATGAAGATATTACTATAATTAGCCCTGACGAGAGAGCAAAAAGAGGTATTTTTCTATCATTTCAATATCCAATAGCTATTCCTGGAGTAACAATGGTAAATATGCTTAGATCGTCACTTAAAGCAATAAGGGGCACTGAGCCTTCGGCGCGTGAATTTATTGACGAGTTGAAAGCAACTTTAGCGACTTTAAAAATGGATGAGGCATTTGCTAGAAGGTATGTCAATGATGGATTTTCTGGAGGAGAAAAAAAGCGGGCTGAAATTTTGCAACTAGGTATGATTAAACCTAAGTTAGCAATTTTAGATGAAACTGACTCTGGACTAGATGTAGATGCTTTAAGAGCAGTTGCAGATGGAATAAATACTTTAAAAACTCCTGAAATGAGCATTTTAATGATTACTCATTATGAAAGAATTTTAAATTATGTTACTCCTGATTATGTTCATATTTTAGTAGATGGTAAAATAGCAAAATCAGGTGGATTTGAATTGGCTAAAGAAATTGAAGCAAATGGTTATGATCCGATATTAAATGCCTAGGAAATGTTTTTCTAGTTGAGTAGGGACTATTTATATTCTCTAGTCTCTGTTAAGCAAAAATATTGTGGAGACTAACCCTAGTTTAGATTGATATTTATTGGTAGAATGATAATTAGATAAAAGATTGGATTATATTATAATGTCAAAATCAGATGCTGAGTCTGTAGTCGGTGAGTATAAATGGGGATTTCATGATGATGAAAAGCCTTTGTATCAAGCCGAAAAAGGTTTAAATGAAAATGTGGTTAAAGATATATCACAAATTAAAGATGAGCCAAAATGGATGCTTGAAAAAAGACTAGAAGCATTAAAATTATTTTATGAGAAAGAAAATCCTCAATGGGAAGGCGTTTCAGACACATTAAAGGAAATTGATTTTGATAATATTCGTTATTATGTAAAAGCAACTGATAAGGATTCTACAGACTGGGAAGATGTACCAGAATATATTAAAGATACATTTGATAAATTAGGTATACCAGAAGCAGAAAAACAATTTCTTGCAGGCGCCGGAGCTCAGTATGATTCTGAGGTTGTTTATCATAATATACGTGAAGATCTAGCGAAACAAGGTGTATTATTTTTGGGTATGGATCAAGCATTAAAAGAACATCCTGAAATTGTTAAAGAATATTTTGGTACAATTATTCCTTCCGGTGATAACAAATATTCTGCTTTGAATACTGCAGTTTGGTCGGGAGGCTCTTTTATTTATATTCCTAAAGGAGTAAAAGTAGATGTTCCTTTGCAGGCATATTTTCGAATTAACACTGAGAATATGGGGCAATTCGAACGTACTTTAATTATTGCTGACGAAGGTTCATATGTTCATTATGTAGAAGGATGTACTGCTCCTACTTATAGCAGTGATT
Source organism: Chloroflexota bacterium (assembly GCA_003228125.1). GTDB lineage: Bacteria > Chloroflexota > Dehalococcoidia > UBA2979 > UBA2979. The sequence goes on from QGNP01000001.1 coordinate 149,668, forward strand.
CACTTCATTCTGCTGTTGTTGAAATTATTGTTAAAAAAAATGCCAGAGTTCGCTATACAACAATTCAAAATTGGTCTAATAATGTTTACAATTTAGTTACTAAAAGAGCTGCAGCGTATCAAGATTCTGTAATGGAGTGGGTTGATGGGAACATAGGATCTAAGCTTACTATGAAATATCCATCAGTTTATTTGATGGAACCAGGGGCTCATGGTGAGATTTTATCTCTTGCATTTGCTGGTGATAACCAACATCAAGATGCTGGAGGCAAAATTGTTCACGTTGCTCCCAATACTTCATCTGCAATTGTTTCAAAGTCAGTTTCTAGAGGATCAGGAAGAACATCTTATAGAGGATTATTAAAAGTTCATGAAGGTGCTGAAAATAGTTCGTCTACTGTTAGATGCGACGCTTTATTGCTAGATGATCTGTCTAGATCAGATACCTATCCAACAATGGAGGTTGATTCAGATAATGTTAATATTGGTCACGAGGCTTCTATTTCTAAATTAGGAGACGATCAATTATTTTATTTAATGAGCAGGGGTATTACTGAAGAGGAAGCTGCAAAAATGGTTGTTAATGGATTTGTTGAGCCTATTGTAAAAGAACTGCCTATGGAATATTCAATTGAATTAAATCGTTTAATTGAATTGCAAATGGAAGGGTCGGTCGGTTAATTGATAGTAATTAATAAGTTATAAATAAATTATGAGTAATCAAATTTTATCTGATGCAAAATTAATACAATTTAAAGATGGAGCAATTGCTTCGTTTAACAACGAATCTATGCCTACAGCTAAAGATAGGCCATGGCGCTATACGGATGTTTCTAAAATTAATCTTGATGAGATTAAACTATCGTCATTAAATCAAGAAATTAATATTTCAAATTTTAATGATCCAGGAATTATTATTTCGAAATTTTCTGAATTGACTGATCCAAAAAATATTGATTTGGTATCGAAATATTTGGGAAAAACAAAACCAATTAATAAAGACAAGTTTTCATTAGCAAACGATGCTTATTGGAATGAAGGATTATTAATTCATGCATCAAAAAATCAATTTATGAAAAATGTAGTAAGTATTGAAATTAGTTCAGAAAACCCTTTTATGCTACCTAGAGTATTAATTGTTGCTGAGGAAAATTCTGAGATACAAATTCAAATAACGTTGTCTTCTAAATCTTCAACAAATATCTCAATTCCTTCTTTTGAAGTTTTTGGACACAAAGCATCACGAATTAAATTATTTTTAGTAAGTAAGCATGAAAAGACTACTCATGAATACTCATCTATTCGTAGTGAAATTGATCAAGATGCTAATTTTGAAATTGGCCTTTTACCTTTAAATGGCAAAGTATTTAAGCAAACAGTTGAGAACTCACTTAATGGATCTGGTTCCAATGCTTCAATTAATGGATTTGCACTAGGTAATGAGGATCAACATTTTGATTTTGTTACTATTCAAGATCACATTGGTAAAAAAAGCACCTCAAAAGTTGATATAAAATCTGCTTTAGGTGGTAATTCAAGAAATATTTATTATGGAATTACAAGAGTGGAAGAATCAGCGCATGATTCACAAGCTGAACAATCAAATAGGAATTTGCTTTTATCATCTACTGCTAAAGCAGATTCTGATCCTGTATTAGAAATACTTACTTCTCATGTTATTAAATGTGGGCATGCTGCAACTGTTGGTCCTATGGATAAGGATGCTTTGTATTATTTACAAAGCAGAGGATTAACAATAAAAGAATCTACAAAGCTCTTAGTTTCAGGTTCGTACAGTGCTACTTTTGAAAATATGAATCTAGGAAATATTCATGAAAGTTTTATTGAAGCAATTAACAATAAACTGGAGCTTATTTGATTATGGTTTTCTTATGTAAGTCTTTAGAGCTTGAAAATGGAACTTGCAAGTCTTTTTTTATAAACAATAAAAGTTTTTTAATTTCAAATGTTAATAATGAGTTTTTTGCAATTGAAGATATTTGTACCCATGATGGTGAAAAACTTAGTGGAGGAAGATTGCTTGGTAATGATATTTCCTGCCCAAGGCATGGAGCATTATTTGATGTAAAATCAGGCAAAGTTAAATCACTGCCTGCTTTATATGATGTAAAATCTTACAAGGTCATTAATAAAGACGGAGATCTTTTTATTGCTATTGAAGGTTAATTAATGTCTTTAGAATCAAAAAAATTATTAGATAGAACTACTCAAATACGCAGTGATTTTCCTATTTTAGATCGAAAAATTAATGGTAAAAGATTGGCTTATTTAGACAATGCTGCATCTAGTCAAAAACCAATGCAAGTTATTTCAAAAATAAATGATCTTTATTCAAATTATTATGCAAATGTTCACAGGGGAGTTCACTCTCTCTCAATGGAGTCCACGGAGGCCTATGAGTCAGTTAGAGAAAAAGTAGCAAAGTTTATAAATGCTGGAAACATAAATGAAATTATTTTCACTAAGGGAACTACAGATTCTATCAATTTATTTGCACAATCTTGGGCTAAAAATAATTTAAAAAAAGGCGATCGTATTGTGTTATCAGAAATTGAGCATCATGCAAATTTAGTTCCTTGGTTTATGTTAAGAGATGAGATAGGAATTGAATTAGCTTTCATCCCAGTATTGGATGATTATACTTTAGATATTGAAGCTGCAAAAAAAATTATTAATAGTAATACTCGACTTGTTTCTATTTCTCATATTTCTAATTCTTTAGGTACTATTGTGCCAATTAAAGATATTATTGATTTAGCCCATCACAACAATGCTATAGTTTTAATTGATGGAGCCCAGAGCATTCCACATCAAAATATGAACGTAATTGATTTAGATATAGATGTTTTAGTATTTTCTGCACATAAAATGTTAGGACCAACTGGAGTAGGAATACTATGGGCAAAAATGGATATTTTGAAACAGTGCGAGCCAGTGATTGGTGGAGGCGATATGATTTCAAAGGTTACTTTTGATGGTGCATTATGGAATGATATTCCTTTTCGTTTTGAAGCAGGGACTCCAAATATTGCTGGCGTGATTGGCTTCGGTGAAGCGATTGATTACTTAAATGAGATTAATTATATTGATCTTTGTAATCAGTCACATGTAATATCTGAATATACACGTAACTTATTAGAGGAAATGGAATTTGTTGAAATACTAGGACCTAAAGACAAGCTATTAAGAACAAGTTTATTTTCTTTTGATATTAAAAATATTCATCCTCATGATGTTGCCCAAATATTAGATAGTGAAGGAGTTGCAGTTCGTGCTGGACATCACTGTGCCCAACCTACGCTTAATAAATTTGGTTTTTCTTCAACAGTTCGAGCATCTTTTTATTTTTATAATAATTTTGAAGACGCAAATCAATTAATTGAATCATTGCAGATAGTGAAGAAAAGATTTTTACAATGAATGATGGAATGGATGAATTATATAGAGATATTATCTTAGATCATTATAGAAATCCAAGAAATTCTGGATCTATAGAAGGAGATAGTGTCATAATTATTGAAGAATTTAATCCTCTATGCGGTGATAAAATCATAGTTTACTTACATTCGTTATCAGGAGAATTAATTGATGACATAAAATTTATCGGTGAAGGCTGTTCTATTTCTCAGTCCTCGGCATCAATAATGACTGATTTAGTCATAGGTAAAAAAATAGAACATGCAAAGCAAATTGTTCAACAATTTCATACTTTTATTACAGGTGGTAATATAGATGAAGATGATAATAGCTTAGGAGACATTGATGCTTTTAAAGGGGTAAGAAAATTTCCAGCTAGAATTAAATGTGCTGGATTAGCTTGGAATTCTTTGGATAAAGCGATTGATTCTATGAAAAAATTAACTTAACTTAGGAGATTTTAATGAATGAAGAAAAAAATGATGATTTAAAAAAAGAAATTATTTACGACTCCGATTCCTTATTGGAAGTTTTGAAAGCAGTTGAAGATCCTGAATTAAAAATGAGTATTGTAGAATTAGGATTAATCTATGATGTAACTATTTTAGAAGATAAGAGCATTACTGTAAATATGACCTTAACTTCTCCAGGTTGTCCCGTAGGTCCCTTAATTCAGAGTCAAATATATTATAAATTAATGGATTTAGATGGCATCGATGATGTCGAAGTAAATATCGTATGGGATCCTCCATGGGATCCAAAAATAATGGCTTCAGATGAAGTTAAATTAATGCTAGGAATTTTTTAGTATGATTTAGTCCCAATTTTTCTACCAATTTCTGGGCTTCCATATTTTACATCATTTTTTAGCGAACATTTGATATTAGAATTCATTGCCTGAGTTAAGCAATCACCATATTTAACTTTATTTAGATTGATAATAATTTTTAATTCATTTTTTTGTATGATAAACTCATCAAGGTTTTTTAGCTGGCCTGTTGTCAATGCTTCTCCATTTATATTAAAGTACGAATTATTACATTCACTATAAAAGACAGGAGTGTAATTTTTGTATTTAATATCTTTCCTGAAATATAAATGACATGATGAATTAGGATCTTTTGAATAAAATGCACGAATGTTGCTATTATTTTTTATAAACCATACTCCAAGTACATCATTGTTTTTGTCATGTCCAAATATTGATATTGGTTTAAATTTGCTGTTTGAAGATAATATTTCACTTTGATTGATGCTTAAATTCTTTGTATTTTGTTCATTATTAAATAACAAAACAGTACATGACATAACTGTAAATGGAAATATAATGTATATTAATATTTTAAAAATAATTCTATTTGTTTTTATATTTTTTTTAATTTTTTTTCATTTCAATATGGCATTCTTATTTATTATATTTATAATACTTTTTTATTAAATGCTATGTTTTTATTATGAAGTTATATAGGTTTAATAAATATGCATAATATTCAAATACCACGTAGGCAATTCCTTAAATTAGGATTAATGGCTGCACTAAGTGTTGGCTTGGAAGGCTGTAATGCTTTTTCAAATGAATCTTTTCAGTCTAATCCATTGTCTAATTTATATAATTTTGATCTACCTGATTTTGTTAGTAGAAATGGTGAATACAAGATAGCAGTATTCAATCAAAATGAAGATGAGATTTTATCTAAATATATTTATCCGTTATGTAGGGCTAATTTAATAAGCCTAGATGCAGAAAATGGAAAATTATATAGTTCTATTGCTGATAATTTTCAGGAAATAGATAAATTAAATTATCTATTTACTCTCAGAAATGATGCATATTTTCATTCAGATAAATTTGGCTATGCTAGTCAAATTACAAGCGATAGTATTGTTAATGATTATATGAATAGACTAGATACAGGTGATCCATTTTTCAAAAATGTAATAAGTTCAATAAAAAAAATTAATAAATATCAAATTTTATTTACATTAAAGAATCCTTTTCCTTATTTTTTTGAATATATTTCTAATAGTAATATTGCAGGAATTAGGCATCCAGAATTTTATGATGACTTTGAAATTAATATAGGATCAGGTCCGTTCATTCCATTTAAAGTGAATAATAATGATTATCTTTTAATTGCTAATAAATTTTATTTTGATAAAAATCTTCCTTTATTGGACTATATTTATATAACAAATTACAAAAGTTTAGATTTATTTAAAAATGATTATACTAATTACAAATTTGATATCATTTTATCTAATGAACTGATTGATTCTCTTGCAGGGATTGAAGATCGCTATCATTTGCAAACAAAGCCATCTAAGAGTTTGATTTATTTTGGAATTTCAATCGATCAGTCTAAGCATGCCTCTAACATAAATCATGTTCAAGCGTTTCAAAATACAAGAGTTAGATTAGCATTAGCTAAAAGCATCAATCGCGATCCTTTACTTAAGATTAGTAATGGTTTTTTCTCTGGATTCATTCCTCCTTCATTTCCGTTAGACTCGCTTTCAAAGGATGAACTTTTAGAGAGTAATTTTATGCAATACGATTTAAATATTGCAAAAAAGCTGTTAAGTGAAAGTGGTTTTAGTGGCTTAGAATTTAGAATTGATTTACCAAATACAAATTTGTTTAGAAAAATTGGTGACTTGATACGCGAACAGTTAATTTTAACTGGATTTAAGCCCAAACTTTTTTTTAGAGGCTTAGAAGAGATCAAATCAATTTTTGATACGCGAGATTTTGAGTCTATCTTATCAAAAATTGATTTTGACATCACTCCTGATAATGGATTATTAATAAATACTGCAAGAGGAGTCAATGATCAATTTTCGCCCTGGGGGTTTTCTAGTCCAATTTATGATTACGAAGTACAGGAATCTTTTTATGAGAATAATCCAATAAAACGAGGGTTATTGTCTAAAAAAGCTCAAAAAATACTCTTAGATCAAACACCATCCATGATTCCATTATTTTGTAATTCTGAAAAAGGTTTGATATCAACTAATACTAATGGGTTTCAATATAATAAGTTGGATAGTAATTTTAATTTTTATAGTAAATATTGGATTAAAAATACTTTTTAGATTCTTAGTTTATCAATTTTACCATTTGTTTAATACTATCAATTTTGGTAATTTTTTTATTAAGATTGTCATTTTGATTATATTTCCAATTTCTTAAAAAAACGGTACAATTTGTAGAATCTGAAATCAATTGTACCGTTTGTGCATCATCATCTATATGGTATGCAGCATTCAATTCTAAAATTTTATATAATTTATAATGCGAACTTGCAAATTTAGTATTGTTAATAATAATTCTACTAAAGTATGTATCAATATTATATTTTTTTAGCCAATTAATGGGGCTATTTCTTCTGCCAGTTAACAGTATGAGATCTTTTGTTATTGATAATTCTTGCAATGCGTCTTGTACGTCTGGCAATATAGGTCTTGCTGCATATCTAATTTTATCTAAAGGAGTACTAATAATTTTTGGAGGTATGAATGCAGTTGGGGGACTATTTGCCGAATCTAAAAAATTATTATTGAACCCAATCTTAAAAGGAAAATAAGTGCCACATATCACTCCATCAAAATCAATAGTAAGTAATTTTTTTGTAGACATAATTTATGGAACTGCTATCTTTGTAGATTAGTAATTTTATTTATTAATTTTCTTGGTTTAATATCCTGTGATTCTATTAATAATTGATCGATGAGTTTTTCTGATTTTTTATTAAGCTTGGTTTTTGTAAGTGATAAAAATTTATTTTTTAAATCTATGTTTGATATTGGATTTTCAGGGTCACCTAATGGGTAATGTATTAATTTATTGATAATTTTTTTATTTTTCAATTGTATTGAAACATTACTTGGCCATTTTAATGGGTATTCTTTATCTAGAGATTTATCAACTGAAAATTTAATTTTTTTAGATAAGCTAATAATTTTTTTATCTTTGATTGTTTTTTCAGTAAATCTGGATGGTCCAAGATCTCCAAAGATAATTGCTGATGCTATGCAAAATGGCAAATTAAACTTTGCTGAATATGGCGAGTTTGCTTTTACTTTAGATAGTAATTCTAATGCCTGCGAATATATTTCAACATTGACAGAAACAATATTTGTATATTGAATATTCTCCTCTTTAATTATTTGCAATGCTCCTTCAACGGCAGGGTGAGTATGCCTACAAGAAGCATACATTTTAAATGAAACATTTTCTATTTTCCATTTATCCAATGCTAATGTTAATTTTTTTACTATTCTACTAGGATTATTTTTAGGTGACATTGCTGCAAATAATCCTTTGTTTCCTTCAATAATTTTTGTCGCGCCTGTAAAACCATTTTTTGAAAGTAAAGTTGACAATATACCATCATGTGCTGCTTTAGCTGGATGTAATTGTTTTGACATTGCCCCGTCATCTAAAAATTCCCATAGTCCTGCAGTCATTGTTCCAGCAGTTCCCATAGCCATAAGTGTTTCGTGAACTGCTGCTTTTGATATTCTGCTAATCGCAGCAGCCACACCGATGGTTCCTGCCGTACCAGTAGTGTGCCAATATTGATAATGATCTGTTCCTAGTACTTCGCCAATTCTGATCATAATTTCATAACCAATAACAATTGCATCCAGCAATTCATCCATATCTAAATTATGAAATTCAGCATAGGCTAATGTTGCAGAAATTATGGATGATCCTGGGTGAGAAATAGATCCTCGATCAAGATCGTCCATTTCAATTACATGTGCAGCGGCAGCATTTGTAAATGCTGCTAAAGCTAGGTTACTTTTTTTACTTGAAAAAAGTATTGTTGCTTGATCTTTTCCTCCTAATTCAGTAATTGTTTTTTGGATAGATTTAATTGGCTTGGTTGCGCTTCCAGCAATTACCGAACCTATCCAATCAACTAAGAATCGTCTAGCAATCTTTTTTGTCGATTTCTTTACCTTAGCATTCACTATAAAATATGCTATTTCTTTAGAAACTGATTTATTTGTCATATAATTATTATACAATATACTTAGTTTTTACGATTACTTTGCCACTTATAAGTAGATTAGTATTTTTTATAGTTAAGATTGATTGTATAAAAATGAAAGCAATTATTATTTCTAAGCCAGGAGAATCTGGAGTATTAACACTCCATGAATTACCTGATCCAATTATGGATAATGATGAAGTTTTAGTCGAAGTGGCTGCTGCTGGAATAAATAGAGCAGATTTATTACAAAGACGTGGATTATATCCAAGTCCTCGAGGATACAGAGATGATATGCCAGGACTTGAAATTTCTGGAAAGATAGTTGATTTAGGTAATGACGTTCCATCTAAATGGCATCTTGGTCAAAACGTGATGTCTTTAGTTGATGGAGAAGGTTATGCATCATTGGCAACTGTTAATCATAAAATGCTTATGAGCGTTCCTCAAAATGTTGATATTATTAGTGCGGCGGCTATTCCAGAAGTTTTTTTAACAGCATATGATGCATTGGTCTTGCAATGTGGTTTAAAAATGAAAGATAAAATTTTATTACATGCTGTTGGTTCAGGAGTAGGAACAGCTGCTATACAAATTGCAAAACAATATAATTGTGATATTTTTGGAACTGCTAGTAGTGAAGAGAAACTGCAACATGCTAAAGATTTAGGATTAAATCATGGAATTAATTATAAAAATGAAAAATTTGATGAGTATATTGCAGATGCAACTAATAAACAGGGAGTTGATATAATTCTAGATCTTATTGGTTCTGATTATTTTAACCAAAATATTCATTCGTTATCTATTAAAGGAAGACTCATCGTAGTTGGTTTATTGAGTGGTTCTACAGCATCTATTCAACTTGGTAAGATTTTAAGAAATAGATTGCAAGTCATAGGTACTGTTTTAAGATCTAGGACAAAAGAAGAAAAGATTGCATTGACTGATAAATTTAGTTCAGATTTTTTGCACTATTTTGATTCTAAGGATGCATTTCCTGTTATAGATAAAATTTTCTTACCCAATGATGCTCAAAAAGCCCATGATTATATGGAAAAAAATTTAAATATAGGAAAAATATTATTAGATTTTAAAAATTAAAATATGAACTTATTTTTTATAATCCATAGAATAATTGTTAATGTAAAAAAGCTTAATGCAGTTGAAGAAATAACAATAATTGTTGCTAATTGAGGCCGAGCATTAAATTCGGTTGCTAAAATTATTGTGAATACAGCAGTAGGAAGTCCAGCTGATACAATTAATACATTTCTATAAATATCTTCTAGTCCTACAAAGCTAGCAATAAAATACATTAATATTGGTGCTAAAATTAGCCTAAAAATAACTGCCGCACTTACATCTTTAAGGGATTCAATTCTAACCCCTTTGTATATCTGTAATCCTAAAACTAATAACATTGTTGGAATTGCTGCGTCACCAAGAAAATTGATTGATTTTAGTAAGCTTTCTGGAACTGTAAAATGAGCTAAATTAAAAATGACTCCTGCAACTGATGCGTAGATCATGGGATATTTAAAAGGTTCTAAAAAAGCATTTTTTGATACATTTGATGCCCTAGATGCAATAAATATATTGACAGTCGAATATAATGTTGTATTCGCAACTAAGAAAATTATTGCTACTTCTAGGCCTATATCTCCAAAACCTAGATAACCAATTGGCAATCCCATATTGCCAGCATTTATTGTTGTGACTGATAATGAAAAGCTAGCTTTTGTCGCTTTATCACGATTGTTTCTTTGAATAAAATTCCATAAATTTGCAAAAAATAATCCAGCAATGAATATGCCCCATGTGGCCATAATAACTTTGATAGCTATTTCATTATCCATAGTAGATTGCGAAAGTGATCGAAAAATTAATGCAGGACTAAATAAATAAAATACTATAGCAGAAATTGATTGGATATTAATCTCTTTATAACGACCAAGAATTATACCTAGAGCGGCAATCATATAAACAGGCAAGATTACATCAGTCAGAATAGCTAGCACTTATCACCTTTATTTTTTATCTGTTTTCCATCGGTATGTATTTTCTATAATTTGGACCATTGTATTCTAGTAATGGTCTTATTAGGATATTATTTTCAAATTGTTCAAGAATGCTGATAATCCATCCCGGTATTCTTCCAATTGCAAAAATTGGTACAAAGTAATCATGAGGAATATTGAGAAGATAATAAACTACTCCAGCATAAAAATCTACATTTGCTGCAACTCCTAATCTTTTATAAGGAGTCATTTCTTCTTCAACGGCATCTAATATTTGTATCCATTTCTGTTCATTATGTTTTTCTGATAATTGTTTAACGCCTTCTTTTAAATGTTTTGCACGAGGGTCTTCGGTGCGATAAACTCGATGACCAAATCCCATAATGGCTTCTTTGTTTTTTCGTTTTGATTTAACATAATTCTTAGCATTAGAAGGATTTTCAATCTCAAGTGCCATTTTCATTACATTTTCTGCTGCACCACCATGGGCGGGTCCAGAAAGAGATGCAATAGCTGCTGACATGGCGGAGTGAACGCTTGCTCCTGTTCCAGCGACTACTCGGGCAGTAAAGGATGATGCATTAGAACTATGTTCAGCATGTAAAATAAAATCTTTATCCATTAATTTTATTTCGTCTTGAGATGGTTTAATGCCTGACATCATATATAAAAAATTTTCAGCATGATTTAAATCTTTATTAGGAACTATAATTTCTTTTCTTTCTTTGATTCTTCTATGATGTGCAATAATTGATGGAGTTTTTGCTATAAGATCAATTCCAATTTCTTTGATGGAATTTGTATCAATATTTTTTTTCTTATTTAGGGATCCTAGAAAAGAAAATGATGTCTGAAGTACGTCCATTGGGTGCGCTTCAGACATTGATGTTATTAAAGCAATTAATTCTTTAGGCAGGAATCGATGCTGTTTAAGTTTTTGGTCATATTCATTTAATTGCTTTTTATTAGGAAGATCTCCTTCAATGAGCAAATAACATATTTCTTCAAAGGATGCATGTTTTGCTAGTTCATCAATAGAGTAGCCTCTATATAGTAAAATTCCTTTTTTACCATCGATAAAGGTTACATTCGATCTATCGAAATAGACACCTTGAAGTCCTCTATGTACTTGATTTTTTTCTGACATTTTTTACCTGCCTTACCTGCCGATAAAGTTATAAATATAATTAATCATCTTCAAGAGTAGAAGTGTCACCTTCTGGCAACCCTAGCTCTCTTGCTTTTAGTAGTCTTCTCATTATTTTTCCAGATCTTGTTTTAGGTAAAGTTTCAATGAATTCTATTTCTCTAGGTGCTGTTCCAGGTCCTAATCTATTTCTGCAGTGACCAATTAATTGCCTTCTAAGTTCATCGCTTGGCTCATAGCCATGTGAAAGCGACACAAATGCTTTTACTATCTCCATGGCAACTGGGTCTGGTTTTCCAATTACTCCTGCTTCAGCAACGGCAGGATGCTCTATAAGAGTACTTTCTACTTCAAACGGGCCCACTAAATGTCCAGCAGTATTAATAACATCATCATCTCTACCAATAAACCAAAAATAACCGTCTTTATCTTTTTTTGCACGATCTCCAGTAATATACCATTCTCCTTTAAAACGTGATTGATATCGTTCCTCATCGTTCCAATATGCTTTAAACATTGATGGCCAAGTTGGTTTTATTGCTAATTGACCTTCGATGTCAGGTTCTATTATTTCTTTAAAATTATCATCAATAATTGCAACTTTAATTCCAGGAAATGGTTTACCCATAGAACCAGGTCTAATGTTCATAGAAGGGTAATTTGCAACCATTATTGAACCAGTTTCAGTTTGCCACCAATTATCATGGATAGCTAGGTTAAATGCCTCTTCTCCCCAAATAACACCCTCGGGATTCAGGGGCTCTCCTACTGACATTATATACCTCAAAGATTCTAAATTTAAGCTTTGAGGAAGCGTACTACCTGCTTTCATAAGTAATCTAATTGCGGTAGGCGCGGTATACCAAACAGAAACTTTATGCCTTTTTATTATTCCGTACCATTTTTTTGCACTAAAACCACCTTCATAAATGACACTCGTTACACCATTGCTCCAAGGTGCAAACATGCCATAAGAAGTTCCAGTTACCCAACCTGGATCTGCAGTACACCAATAAATATCTTCTGGATGTAAATCTAAAACATATTTCCCGGTTGCATAATGGCTAATTAGGGCGTTATGAACGTGAGCAGCTCCTTTAGGCAAGCCAGTAGTGCCAGAAGTAAAATGCATTACAGACCAGTCTTCCTTTTTACTTTCAGAAATTTCAAATTTTTCTGATTGGCCTTTCATTATTTCATGATAATGTAAAATATTTTTGATATGTTTTATTTCTGACCGATGTGAAATAACAATTATTTCTTTTAATGTAGGCATTTGATCCCTGATTGCCTCAATCTTATTTAAAAGATTTGGAGTTGTTACTATATAAGATCCTTCAGCTCTATTAAATCTTTCAGCAACTGGCTCAGGTCCAAACGCTGAGAAAAGAGGAGCCATAATACCTCCGGCCTTTAAAACTCCAAAACAAGCAAAATATAATTCAGGTATTCTGTCAGTAAAAAAGAACACTCTGTCACTTTTTTTTAAGCCAATGTTAATCATTGCATTTGCAAATTTATTGGATTCATTTTTAAATTGTAAAAATGAATAATTTTCTATATTACCATCAGCGCTTTCCCATATCATGGCAAGCTTGTTAGGTGTTTTTTCTGCATGTCTATCTACGCAAATATATGCTTGATTGAATTTTTTTTCAGGAATATCTAGATCCGTTTCTATATTATCCCATGACCATTCCCTATTTATTTTTTTTAAGTTTGAAAAATTCGGTTCAATTTTGAGTGCTTTAGTGTTCTTTACAATTTCTTGATAATCCATAATTAATTCCTTGATTTTTGATTCTTATGCAGGACTTTATCTTTTGCCTTTGAATTCAATAAAGGACGCATTTTCTGAAAAATTATTACATCCTGAGCATAGTACTGATTTTTTTCTAAAAACAATACCATCCTTGATGACATATTTACCACAAATTGCACATTTACCTTCTGGTCCATTTTCTCCAATTTTAATAGGCAAAACATCCTCCAATTATATAATATGAATCTTTAAATAAATTGTATGAATAAAATCATATACTTTTATCCATTTTTATGCATTAGATAGTATTATTTTATTAAATATTGAAGAGCAATTTCTAGAATAATTGCCCTTAAGACTAATCAATTTTAGTATATAAATATACTCTCATCAAAGTAAAATGGTAGAGAGAAGAAATAAATCTATTGAATGACGGGAGTAATTATTTTAAAAAATAAAATATTGGATCTATTGGATCGTTCAGATTTTCTCACCCTTTCAACAAGCGTCGGCGGTAATGCATCAGCAGCTAATGTCTATTTTGCTAATGATGGACTTGATATATATTTTTTTACATTTAATCCAACGCGTAAAGCTATGCAAATTGCTTATAATCCTCATGTTCAATGCGTTATAAGGCCAGAAAATGAAGGTGGCATTAAAGAGTTACAAATTGATGGCTTTGCTGAAAAAATTATAGATAAAGATGAAAAAGCAAATGCAAAAAAAAATATTCTTAATGTAACGAAGGCTTTTGAAACTTATATGAATGATGAATTTCTTATCAAAAATGATGTTGTAGGTTATTATAAAATAAAACCTACAGTAATTAAATATGTTGATTTTTTTGCTGATAAACAATTCGAATGGCTAGAAATTACTGAGAACAAGCCTAGTATTTTTAGAGAAATTTTTAACTCTCTCACTAAAAAAATTAAATATTTCCTTGCAGTAGTTCGCGCACCTTTCCTAACTGCAACAATAGTTCCTATCTTATTAGGATCTTCTATTGCTTATTGGCAGTTTAATGCATTTAATTGGGGAATTTTTTGTTTGACTTTCTTTGGTGCAATTTTTGCTCATTGTGGAACTAATATGATGAATGATTACTTTGATCATACATCAAGAAATGATGAGACTAATAAGTTATTTAGTCCATTTAATGGTGGTTCTAGAATTATACAATCAGGACTTATGTCTCCAGTTAATGTGTTGATATACGCTATTCTTTTCTTTATTGGAACTATAGCAATTGGTTTAAAATTAAACAGTGATGTTCATGGTAGTTTTTTTGCAATTTCTCCTTTAATCTATTTAGGCATAATAGGTGTTTTTTTAGGAATTATGTACACAGGCTTTTTAAGACTTTCATATAATGGGCTTGGTGACATTGCTGTATTTTTAGGTTTCGGACCTTTGATGGTTTATGGTGCTGGGTATATGCAGAATCAATCTGTTGATGTCCCTACAACTTTACTTTTTTCTATTCCAGTTGGAATATTGATAGCTTTGGTTTTATTTATCAATTGTTTTCAAGACTACAATGCTGACAAAGCAACTAATAAAAATAGCTGGGTTGTTAAATTAGCTGGACCTAATGAAAAAGCAAATTATAGATCTCCTTTTAAAGTTTGGCAATATTCGATGATATTAGCTTTTATTATTATTGTTATCGGCGCTATTGCATTTAACTTATTGACGCTTATAGCACTTTTCCCAATTATTTTATTCTATTTTGGTTATCAAAAGGGAAAAAGCTGGCTTAATGAATGGGAAAAAGAAGATGCTAATATAGAACAGCTTCCTTATGAATTATTAATTGTCAATGTTTCAACTATTGGCACACATTTTTTAACTGGAATTTTATTAACTATGGGATTTTTATTGAGTGCTTGGATTTAGAAGAATTCTGAGCTTCTTCGTATAGTGCAGGAAATTATAATGACATATTTAGATTTACATGCTCATTCTACAGATGCCTCAGATGATGCTGGTGCTACTATCGAAGGTTATTTAAAATGGTGTGTCGTGAGAAGGCAAAAAGGTTATAAGATTGATGGTTTTGTTTTAACTGAACATCGCTCTTTTGATTTAAAAATTACATATGATTCAATTGCTGATAAGTATGGTTTCCTTGTATTAAAAGGAGCAGAATTAGAAACAGATATTGGTCATATGTTAGTCTATGGCTTGAACAAAAAATTCGTTAATCACTTCGATTTGTCTGATGTCCATTTATCACATGTAAAGCTTATTGATGCTTTAAATGATATTGGTGGATTTGCTGTGCCTGCTCATGCAGGTAGGCCATCTATTGGTATGGCAGCTTATGTTGATGATAATTTAGTGGAAATTGAAAAAATTGTTGCGATTGAAGTTCTTAATGGTGGCTCAAATAATGAAGAAAATGCAAGAGCACAATTAATTGCTAACAAGTATAATTTTAAGACTGTCGGAGGAAGTGATGCTCATTTTGTCTCCAGTATTGGTAAGTGTGTTACATTATTTAAAAGTGAGATAAAAAATGAAGAAGATCTTGTGAGAGCACTAAAAAATGATAACTATTCAGCCTATGAAGAACAAAGTAAGTAGATATAATTAATTAAGGAACTAAAATGATTGATTATAATGATAAAGTTGTTGGACAAAAAATTGAATTTGGTTCTTTCGTGGCAACAAAGGATCTTATAGAGACTTATTGTTTATCTGTTAATGAAACAAATCTTCTTTATTTAGACGAATCTTATGCTCAAAAATCTTTTTACGGTAAATTAATTGCACCACCTTTGATATTTGTATCTGTTCAGTTTGAAGTCGAATTACCTGATCCAGAAATAAATTTTGGTAACGCAAGATTTTTAGCCGGACAAAAAATAGAATCATTGCATCCTATTTTTGTTGGAGACACAATACGAGCCATAGGTTCTATCACTGATGTTTATGAAAAGACTGGAAGGACAGGCATTATGGTATTTGTTGTAAACGAGACTGAATACATTAATCAAAATGATTTGCTTGTTGCAACCAGACAATCATCTATGGTTCATAGGGAGGTTGCTGGTGAATAAACAACTTTTTTTTTCTGATATAGAGCTTGGGCAAGAATTTTCTGATACTTACATAGCAAGTTCAGAAAAAGTACAACAGTTCCTTGATGCTAATCGGACTTTAGAAAGAACTGAAATCGAAGATGGCAGATTTACTAGCAAGGAAGGTGCATCTACTCTTGGCTTAGAAAAACCAATTCTTCCAGGTGTCATGAGTATGTCAATAATGTCAAAATTAATTACTGATATCATTGCACCTAATGGAAAACTTCACAAACTTGATGCAAGTTTTCGAAGACCAGTTTTTCATGATGATTTCTTAAACTTATCTGCTCTTGTAGTAGATGCAATTATTGAAGATGGTAAAGGAATTATTAAGCTTGATATCGCACTAGAAAATAATAGAGGTGAAAAACCTTTACAAGGCACAGCAGTCGTTGAATTACCTACTAAATAATTTTATTTATTTTTTTTCTTAGTAAATTCCTTTGGTCCAGATTTTGCTTCATCAGTCTGTCCTATAATCCATCGAATAGCATGTCCTATTCTTAAAGATTCACTCAATGACAAATCCATTGAATGAGCAGCTATTTCTTTTGCTCCAATAATTGCCATAGGAGCATTAGATGCTATATCACCAGCTATTTCTTTTGCAATCGGCAAAAGGTTATCTGTTGTCACTATTCTTGAAATAATACCCCAATTCAGCGCATTTTTTGCAGTGAAACTATTTCCAGTTAAAACCATTTCCATTGCAGGAGCCTGCGGAATAGCCTTGAGTAATCTTTGAATACCACCAGCGCCAGGTACAAAGCCTCTTTTAACTTCAGGTAGTCCAAAAGATGAACGATCAGTTGCTATTCTTATATCACAAGTTAATGCAAGCTCAAGGCCGCCGCCAAGGCAGTATCCATCAATTGCAGCAATCAATGGTTTTCGTACAGGCATGGTAGAAAAACTTTCAACAGGATTATGATTAATAAATTCTTCTACTAATCCACCTGATGCACCTGTAGAACCAGGCTCAGACCATTCTTTTAGATCTGCACCTGCGCTAAATGATTTACCGCCTGTGCCTGTTATTATGCCTACACGAATACTTTCATCAGTATGTATTGTATTTAATGCATTTATGAGTATATCTCGTGCTGCATTATTCAATGCATTCATCGACTCAGGTCTATTTAAAGTGATTAATCCAATTTTATTCTCGACTTTGAATAGAACTGGTTCTTCGTTATTCATTTATTGTTCCTGCTTATATCATTACTTCTACATCAATAGGTTGTAGAATTTTTCTTTCTTCAACTGTAACATTAATTAAAAGTTTTAGTACAGTATTAGTTTCTGCTAATCGAGAATTGATAGTATTAAATTCAAAATTTACTGATTCGCCAATTGATACCATCGAGAGATATCTTAATTTCATTGATAATATTGTTGCATTATTGCCTAAATTTTGAATGAGATGCTTAACAATGATCGCACCAAACATTTGGCCATCTACAAAAGGCTTTTCTACATTAAGTTTCTCTTTAACAAATTCACTATCATAATGATATCGATGAAAATCCCAAGTCGCACCTGCATAAGCAACTAGGAGCTGTGGTGTTATTGTTAATGATAACTTTTTAATTGATGGTAAATTATCATTCATTCATTATTCCTTGTATTAGGCATATAGATCATATCTTCGTGATTTTTTGCTAATAATTTTTGGTTTTGATCAAAATATTGAATCAATGAAGTCACAATTAAAAACTTTGTATTTTTACTTTGTTTTTCAAAAATGTCTATAATTTTCCAATTTACTTCAAGTAACGTTGAAGGCAGTAGCGGTGAATAAAGATTGTATTCATTGCCACCTCGAATGATGGAATATTCCATATCTAATGGTATATCCCATGTGTGACCTAGATATCCTTCTTCATTAATTTCTTTACTCATATACTGATTAGTTTCAAAAATGTATGTAGGAGGCGCTATAATTTCATGCCATTTTGTTTGTTTAGCGAATTCATTATTTGAATACAGTTTATTATTATCACCAATTGCCAAACTAAAATATCTAATAGATGCATAACCAATTTCTTCATTAGCTAGATAAGTTTTTTCTTCGCCAATCATATCTTTGACTTTTTTTGTTAGTAAGTTCATCTTAATTATCCAATAGTGCCATTGCTTCAATTTCTATCATAAGTCCTTTTCTCAATAGTCTCTCGCACACAATTCCAGTCGATGTTGGGTAGGGAGATCCTAATAGATTTTTTCTAATTTTATCAGTTTTTGCATAGTTTTTCAGACCATCACTAACTACATAATCAACTGTTCTTATTACGTCTTTCAGGCTTCCATTAGCAATTTGTAATATTTTTTCCATCTCTTTATAAATGTATTCAGTTTGTTTTTCTACGTCACCTGGGTATAAAATTTCTCCAGTTTCATAATTAAATGCAGCTAGTCCTGAGATAAATATGAATTTACCAGCTTGGATTGCTGGCGAGAATGTTAAAGACGGATGCCATTGATTATATGGATTTATTATTTGTTTATTATTTTTGGAAACTGCGAAATGTACTTGTATTAATTCATCTTTGTTTTTTAGTTCTTTCATAATAATGCCAGTTGAAGCTGGATATGGATTGGTTAGAAACTTTTTTCTTATTGCGCCTGTATCTTTATAGCTATGCAAAACATCCTTACTAATGAATTCAGTCGTATTAACTACGTTTTCCCATTGAAGTCCTAATCGTTTTAAATCTTTCTCTATTTGTTCATATATGTATTCTGTTTGTACAGCAAGATCTTTTGTTCCTTTCCCTGATTTTGACAAGAAAATTAAATCTTCTTGATTCAATTTATTATTGTAAATAATTTCAATCTCTATTAATGCTTCTTTTCGTAACAACCTATTGCACATGATTCGTGTATGTATTGATTCTTGAGAATCAATTTCTTTATCTCTATATTTGTTAATGAGTGCTATATCTTTTGAGACTGCTGGAGTTATGTATTCAATAAAGTGTAGTATTTCTTTAGATTCAGATGCTTCGTAAATTGATTTAATTTTGCTATATACTATTTTGAGTTGCTCTTCTAACGTTCCTTCAGCTGACACTATATTTTTATTAGATATATATCTCGATGCTGTATGACCAGATAAAAAAGTTACCTTTTCAGTATGCATGCCTAAGCTAAAACTATATCGCGATGAATCAAGCCAAGGAAATTCGTTTGGTTTTATAGCATGTCGATTATTGATCATTTCCCCTGCCATTTTGGTTTGCGTTTTTCTTTGTATGCTTCTAATGCTTCTTGTGCATCTTTAGTTTCACGATTTATTTTTTGCAATTCATAAATATATTGCATAGACTCCGAAAGATTATTTTGATTTGCATGTAAAATAGATTGTTTTAAGTTATTTGCAGTCATGGGAGGTACGTTTACTGCTATCATTTCAGCAATTTCATAACATCGGTCCATTAAATTATTTTCGGTAGTAATTTCATTTACGAATCCAAGGTCTTTCGCTTCAATTGCTGAGAGAGTTGCAGCTGTCATTGACCATTGGAAAGTTTTAGCATAACCAAGAATATCTAAAATAAGCTTTAAGCTTCCATCGTCAGGAAGAATTCCTCTTTTAGCAAAAACCCACGCAAATTTTGCCTTGTCATTTGTTATTCTGATATCACAAGCAGCCGCTAATCCAACACCTGATCCAACTGCTGGTCCATTTATAGCACCTATAACAGGTTTTTGAATATTACGAATTAGGTATGTAATGGCTCTGATATCTGATATATGAGTGGGTAGATTTTTAATCTTGATTGGTTTATCTGGCTCTAATGCTTTCCCTTCAGCAACCATCTGTTTTATATTTCCTCCAGCACAAAATATTTTACCTACTGCTGATAGAATAATTACTCGTACATTCTTATTTTTTTCATATTCCAATAATATGCTAATAATTTCTTGATTCATTTCAAAGCTCACAGCATTTTTATTTTCAGGATCATTGATTAGAATGACACCAATTCCATTTGGTTTTATTTCAGTGAGTATATTTTTATTTTTTTTCATATGTTTATATTATCTAATTTATTTTAATTAAAAATATCTTTTTTTTCTAATTCTTCTATTTGTTTATCAGTTAATTTTAATATTCTAGATAAAATTGATTTAGTATGTTCGCCTAATAGTGGCGCTGGTATAGGCAATGATTTTAAATTATCGATACGCCAAGGTACTCCTGGATGCTTGACTTTTCCACCTGTCGGATGATCTGTTTCAATAATAAATTTTCTATGCAGTAATTGAGGATCAGATAAAAGGTCATCAGGTTGTAATATTGGGCCTGATTTAATACCTTTGTCTTGGAGTATGTCAGTTAACTTTATATTATTAAATGTTTTAGTCCAATTTGAGATTACAAGTTCTAAGGCATCTTCATTATCTTTTCTATTTGTTTCTGATGAAAATTTATTTGAATTAATTTCTTCGTTATTTATAATTTCTTTTAATTTCCTCCATTCGTCTTTAGAAGTAATTGAAATAGCAATCCATCGATCATATCCTTTTGTTGGAAAGAAGCCATGTGGCGAAAATCTATTATGTCTATTACCTATCCTATGATGCTTAGTATGATTTAAAGTTGTATCAATAATTGCACTGGGTATTAATGTAAGCATTGGCTCAAACATAGAACCATCAATGTATTGACCTGTGTTACTTACTTTTACATGGATAAGTGATGCAAGTATAGCGAAAACACCATATGATCCTGCTAATGGATCAGGCATAACTGCACCAAGTATTCTTGGCATTCCATCTCCATATCCTGTTAATTCAGCTACACCACTAAATAAATTAATTGCACTATGTAATCCGCCATGACTTGCCATTGGACCACTTCTCCCAAAGGCACCAAGGGACAATTGTACTATTTTTGGATTTAATTCTCTAATGATATTTTTAGAGAGACCAAGTTTATCCATTACTCCAGTTTTAAAATTGTCCACAATTACATCAGATGTCTTTATAATTTCTCTTGCTATTGCTATAGCTTCTTTTTTTTCAAGATCCAATTGTATGCTTTGTTTTCCTTCATTTAATAAATTGAAATGACCGCTATTGTTATAATGGTCTTCATTGTTTACAAATGGTGCAGTAACACGAGTAGTCATATGCTTACTTGTTTCAAATAAGATAACTTCTGCACCCATTCTGGAAAGCCATTGAGTCGCAAAAGGTAACGCAACTACTTGCCCAAAATCAGCTATTCGTATGCCATTAAGAGGTAGATTAGATTGAATGGTTTTTTTATTTGTAAGCATAAGTGGATTTCTTTTATTGAACCATTCAATTGAACTGTTCGATTTTATTGGATTAAATGATTTAATTTGAATTGGTGTTTTATCTAATTTCATTTGTGGCCCAGGCATACTAAATGTTTTTTTATTAATGCTGAGATTGAGAATACTTCCTCTTTGTTTGACATGATCGGAATCTAGCATGTCTTGAATGCTATAATATGCAAAAAAAGGCAACCCATGTTTATCTGCCATTTTTATAATTTCATCACCAGTTTGTTGTTCTGTCCAATTAATAAGGAGTGCTCTTAATGCATCCCAGTTTGCTGTTCTGTCATAAACATTTGCAAAAACTTCTGAATTTGCCCAATCGGGATTATCCATCATTATTTTTAATTTTTCCCATTGATGATCCCATGGTGCAGCTATCGCTACATATCCATCCTTACAAGGAATATAATAGTTAGGCATTCTTGCTAAGGATGTAGGTAATCTTCCTATTAATAATTCACCATATGCCCACGCAGTTAAATCTCTTTGTTCAAATGAAGCCACTGCTTCCTGGATACTAATATCAACATGATGCCCATTGCCACTTACTATCCTTTCATACAAAGCGAGAATTGTTGCATCAGCTGTAACAATTCCAGCAATAGACTCAGCAATATTAGTATTTGGATGTAAAGGCGGCTCATTTTCTTGGTCAGTGACTACATCTGGAACACCAGGAGATGCATATGCTAGTCCGCTCATTGCATAAACAATTAACTCATCAGCATTGAATTTTGAATATGGGCCATCTAATCCAAAAGGAGTGATAGTAGTAAAAATCAGATGGTTATAATCTTTGGTTATTTTTTCAGGAGTAATGCCTATTTCTCTTAATTCTGAATAAGAAAAATCTGTGATAAAAATATCTATTTCATTTAATCTAGATAAAACTTTTTGAAGGTCATCTTTATCAAAAATATCTAGTTCAATTGATTTTTTATTCGTACTTGTATAAATAAATGCTCCGCTAAATTCTAAATCTTTTTTGTTATCGGGAAATGGCCCAATGTGTCTTAATGGGTGACCATTTGCATCTTCAAGTAATATGACTTCTGCACCATAGTCGGCAAATTGCTTTGCAGCAATTGCACCACTGAACCCTTTTGTTAGTTCAAGGACGCGTATGCCGCTAAGTGTTGTATCATTATTCATTTTGTCCCTCATCAGGAAGTAAAGCAGATTTAGACCAACTTCTTGGATCTCTTATAGGCCATTTTTTATTTTCTACTTGTTTCAAGAAATTATGAATCATTTGATTAAATAACTGAGGCTCTTCAAGATTAACTGTATGTCCGGTATTTGGAACAATAAATAATCCTGCTGTTTTGATACACCTTTTCATAAAAAGAGAAGGCTCTAGACACGGCTCATCTTCATCACCAGTAATAATTAAAGTCTGAATATTAATTTGCTTCATTTCTGTTTCTAAAGAAAGAATTGATGGCCTATTTCTTTGTACACCTAACATTGTATTAGCATGTCCTAATGATGAAGAATTTTTAAAAAGTAGTGTAAATTTTTTCCAAGCATTTGGATTTTTATTTTGTAATTGAACTCTTGTTGCACTAACAGTATAGATGTCACCAAATTTATCAATGCCTTCCTCAAGTATACGATTGGCAACTTTTTCTGCATCCTTTTCAAAATCACTACGATCTGCCGTGCTTCCATACCCTACTCCAGCAATGGTTAATGAGTGACATCTTTCTGGATGCTTAATACCAAAAAGTAATGTAGCATATCCACCCATTGATAAACCAACGATGTGAGCCTTGTCTATATTTAATTCATTAAGGATATTTAAGATATCTTCAACTGCATATTCTTGTGAGTAAGATTCTTTAGCTTCTGGGACATTTGAGGGGGGATAACCACGTGCATTATAGGTAATTACTTGATATTGTTTAGAAAAATATTCTACTTGGTTTTCCCAACTTGTAAGTTCTCCTGCAAATTCATGTACAAATAATAATGGTATACCATCTCCATTGGTTTCATAGTACAAGCTGATATCGCCATTATTTACTAGTGGCATTTTTTGCCTCCACATTATTGCTTGACTGCATTATGACTTACTTATTTCCAAATGTTTTAATAATTTCTGCATAGTATTGAATGTTAACTTCATGTTCGACCCCATGTCTGGGTGAAAAGAAAATAACTCTATCTAAAATATTATCGTATCTAGAGACTTGGTCTCGGACTTCATTTGGAGTTCCGTATAAACAGCATGAATCAAGCATATTATCACTTATTGCATCTGCAACATTTTCAAGATTACCTGTTCGAAAAGCTTCTCTTACATCAATTTTTTCTTTTTCCCATCCTCCTGCATCAAAAATGTTATCAAATGCTTTTGGAGATAAATAAAATCCTAGATTCTTAGCAGCATCACGTCTAGCAATATTTTTATCTTTATTAATCGCAGTAATTACATCACTTGAAAAATTAAAATCACTTCTTGACCTATCTTTTTCTTTTAAACCATCAGAAATTAAAGGCAATACTGAATTTTGTAAATGTTGCATACTATTGATTGGATGACCAATTAGCCCATCTGCTACACGCCCAGCAACTTTTAGTGAAAACTTATTAACTGCTGCCAGATATATAGGTAGCGGATAATTGGACACAATGCCTCTAGATCCACGCAACTGAAAAAATTTCTTTTCCCAGACGATTGGTTCTCCATTTGCATTCATGACATGCTTTATAAGCTCTATGAATTCTTCAACTCTTGGAGCAGGATGTTCTGCCTGATCGCCAAATATTCCAAAAAATCGATTTAATTGAGGCTTTACACCAGAGCCTATTCCAAACATACATCTTCCCCCGGATAGTTCCTGTAAATCAATCATGCTCACAATATGAGTTATTGGATTCATTAATGGTTGCACGACAACTGCCGTTCCAAGCTTAATTGATTTAGTGGCCTGTGCAAATGCAGCTAATCTTACATAGCCTTGTGGTCCACTTACCCAAGCACTTTCAAATCCTGCAGCTTCTGCTTCTTGTACTATTTTTAGACCTTCATTAATTGGTATTTCTAATGGTGCAATTCCATATTTTGGCATAATCTACTCCTTACTGTTTGATTTTTGAAGCTTAGCAAGAAATGAAAGAATTAACAACAATGGGAGTTATTAATCGATCTACATATTGATTTCAGTGATATTTTTATCCCAAGTAATTGCTACTGGAATGTTTTTTTTAATTAAATTTGGATCTATGCCTATTGGATGTGCTAGTAATTTAAATGCGTTTCCTTGAGGCTTGAATATACCTAGTTCTGTAAAGACCATTGAAACTGTTTTTTTTTGTCCTGTGATAGGCAACATGCATTTATTGACTAATCTTGATTTTTTATCAGGAGTAAAATTTTTCATAGCTATAAATAAATTTTGAGCATGCTCTGCAATATCCATTGCACCACCAACGCTACCAAGCTGTAAATATAAATCAGTAGATCTAGTCCAACTACTGAATGATCCGTCTTTTGCAACTTCGTAAGCTCCTAATATTGCGTAATCAATTTTACCTGATCTAATTAAGGCAAAAGATTCAGCATGATCTAAAATAGATGCCCCTTTTGATAACTGCACATGTTGTAGTCCTGCATTGACAGCATCATCATCTTTTACATTTCCAGTTATAATTGTGTCATATCCAATAATTCCATTTTCTGATGTTAAAATTATTTGACTATCTGGTGATATAAAATTTGAAATACTCGTTGGCATTCCTATTCCTAAATTAACTATAGATCCATGATCGATAAATGAGCTAATTAGGGCTGATATTTGGTCTCTATTTAGTGTTCTTGATTCATTAATCATTTTTTCTTGTTTTTGTTCTTAATGCTAATAAGTCAACTTCAAAAATTCCATTTTTGGGAATTTGAACTAATCTATTAACGTAGATTGATGGAGTATGTATGTATTCAGAATTAATTTTCCTAACATCTTCAATTTCTTGTTCTACTTCAACTATTGTTTTTTTTGCTGCAGCTGCCATTATTGGATTGAAATTTCGAGCAGCAAGTCTGTATATGAGGTTACCTGCTTTGTCAGCTTTAAAAGCACGAATGAGACTAAAGTCTGCATGTAGTGGTTCTTCAAAAACGTAGCTTTGTTTATTGATTACTTTAATTTTTTTATTTTCTGCAAGCTTTGTATTTATTGATGTTTTTGTATAAAATCCTCCTAACCCTGCAGCTGCAGCTCTTATTTTTTCTGCTAATGCACCTTGCGTTACTACTTCCGAAAATAATTTTTTGTCTAAAATTAATTGCTCTGCTGGTCCTTTAATTGAAGGATGTGGCGAAGCAGTAAAAGAGCATATTATTTTTTTTACCATTCCATTTAATATGAAATCACCTATTGTTTTAATATTAGAATCGCCATGAGATAAACCGACACTATTAGCTATGATTGTTAAATTACAAAGTTTTTTTTTATATAATTCTTTCAATAAATTCCAAGGAGCACCTGGACCAAATCCAGGGATCATTATTATAGAATTATCAGTGATTTCTTCAATCGCATCGTGCATGTTATCAATAATCATTTTATCTCATAAAAATGATGGCATAATTTCTGTACCAAATTTTTTCATTGAATTTTGTACATGATTTTGATCCATGTCGCCCCAATCAAAGCAGGCCATTAGTGATCGAATGTCATTTTCATTGAGCTCAGCAATTTTTTCTTTAACAGTTTTCACTGATCCATAAATAACACCCCTTGATAAATAATCTTGCACTCCTTCATCAGGAGTAAAAACAGGAGAACTCCATTTTTGTGAGTCATGTCCCTTTGCTTTTTGTTCTTGATCAGAATTTTCTGGGTTATGTTTTGCTCTTGATGTTAAAAGGTGCTTGCGAAGTCTATGAGTTGGTTCTTGAATTTCTTCATAAGCTTGTTCATCGGTTTCTGCAACATAAATACTTCTTTGTAAAGTAGATTGATTTAAGTTCTTATCAATATCTGATTTGCTTAACTTTGCTTCTTCCATTTTGTTTTTGAAAAAACTTAATCTTTCCACTCCTTTTTTTATGCCCATTCTTGGTAACATAATTGGATAATTATGGCGAGCTGCCCATTCTAAAGTTTCATCTGAAGATCCAGACATTTGTATCTGCGGATGTGGTTTTTGTACTGGCATAGGCCTAACACCTGGTATTTTTAGATCAAAGTATTTTCCTTTAAATTCAATAGGACTTCCTTTTGCTTTCCAAGCTTGACTCATATAATCAATGCCTTCAAACATTCTTTCTCTGTGTTCGTTATCATCCCCGCTGACTCCAAAAGCAACATATTCAAACTCATTAAATTTGGATCCTCTCCCTATGCCAACTGTTAATCGACCATTCAGAAGATTGTCTAATAAACTGGTTTGCAGCAACAGTCTAGTTGGATGATGAATAGCCATTTGCAATATTGCAAAACCAATCCTAATTTTTTTTGTTCTTTGCGCTAAAGCAGCTGCTAATGGAATAGGATCTCCGTATGCATCTTCGCCAGTAAAATTATGCTCAGTTAACCAAGCATAATGAAAACCTAGATTTTCAGCTAATTCTACACAGTCAAATTGTTGATTAATTACTCTATTGTCTTCTTCAGGTGAAGGACTTAATGGTAAATGAAAAGTACCAAATTGCATTTTGACTCCAATGCTTAATAAAACAGTTTTAGAACATAAAGATAATAAGCTGGATTTTTTTTTTATGCAAGCTTTGCTGAGCCTACTATGACTTCCTCTTTATTATCTTTTTCGACTGAAACTCTTATAGATTGCTTATTATCATAAGAATAACTCGCTGTTATTTCTTCTCCAGCCCATACTGGCCTTACAAATTTTAAAGATAATTGACCACCATTCGTAAAACGTGCTCCGTAATCCTTAGCAAGTAAACGAGAAATTAATCCAAACCCAAATGCTCCTTGTGCTAAAGGCCCTGGGTTACCTTGCTTTTTTGCAAGGTCAACATTTGTATGCCCATTGATTTCACCAGGACCTTCAAATTGATTCATTCTTTCCTGATTAAGCAATATTTTTAATTTTGACGAGATATTATTTATATTTTTTTCAGGAATAGATATTCCGCTTTTCTTCAAAGGAAATTTTTTAATTTCTTCTTCAGTTAAAGAAGCAAAATACCAACTTCTTGTATTTCTCTGTACAATAGTATCTTGATCTTTAATTTCTGTTATCCAGTCAACATACCCTCTTCCTTTTCTTGTTGACTTCTCGATTACTTTACCAGTAACTGTTAAAGGCACTGAGTGAGGGATGTCTTTAAAAAATTCAACATTTAGATAAACTAAGCCTGCAGCAATATCTCTGAAAGGAGTAAAAATATTTTGACCACAGTAATATCCGATATAATGAGGTGCAAAATCTTTGTATAATGAAACATCATCATCATAAAGCGAACACCATCTTTTAATATCTTCTAAAGATATTGTCATTGTACATTGATTTGGAAAAGGACCCACATTTAAATCTTTCCAAGTTATACTTGTAGAAGTTGCTGTTTTAGGAATTTTATTAACTGCAGGAATTTCTATTTTGTTTTGGGTCATGAATTACCACCATTTACTTTCTAGTCTTTTCTAAATTTAATTTTACAATAAAATTCTTATGAATAATATTAATTTGTTTGTAAAAATGTGTTTTAAATGATTAAATTAACTTTTATATACTTTTTAATAAATATGGAAATGAGTCAAAATGTCACAAGAAAAACTAATTATTGCAATAACACCTGGCTCAACTGGATTTGATGCAGAAGCAAGAGGATTAAATGGATTGTTTATTAAAATGTGTTATTCAAGACTTTTTGCTTATTCTTCAATTTCAGATGATGAAAATAATTTAGTTGGTGATACTTCTGATGTTGTAGGAATACTTGCTGAAAGTTATGAAATTAGTGATGATAAAATGACTTATTTAGTTAATCTTCGAAAAGGCATAAAATCTGTATTTGGTAATGAATTTACATCTAAAGATGTAGTTTGGGGTTGGCATCGAGCTTTTGCTCTTAGAGATGTAGGTAAATGGGTTGCTATTATTGGCTCGGTTGTATCCCCTGATTCAGTAACTGCAATTAGTGATTATCAAGTTCAATTTAAACTTCGAGCCCCTAATCTAACTTTTTTACAGCAACTTACTAGAGTAACACCAGTGATTAGTGACTCTATAGAGGCATTAAAGCATGTCACTGATGATGATCCTTGGGCTACAAAATGGTTGCAAACTAATCCTTGTGGTTTTGGTCCTTATCATCTTGATTCTCTAGATCATTGGAGACAAGCTACATTTAAGGCTAATCCTAATTATATTAACCAGCCAAATATTTCCGAAATTCAGATTTTATTTATACCTAGCAGTAAGAAAAAAATTGATATGTTGCAAGATGGGCAAGTCCATCTTTTACCAACATTAGAAACTGTACATGCTGAAGTATTAAGAAATAATAATGATATTACAGTGTCTCAAATTGCTTCTGGTAGGCATGCTGTTTTAGGCATGCATTTTCAACATGCTCCATTTGATAATGCATTTATTAGAAAAGCTATATCTTATGCAATACCTTATGATCAAATTATTAACGAAGCTTATCACGGGACAGCGCGACGCTGGACAAGTCCAATGCCAATGGGAACACCAATGGCAAATGAAAATAATTGGCCATATCATTTTGATGTATTGAAGGCTCAGGAAATGTTATCTCAATCTAATCATAAATCAGGTTTTCATTCAGAATTATTTGTCGATGCTGCTGATGCTGAGCATGTTGCCATGGCTGAAATTATTGTTCCAGCATTAAAAGAAATTAATATTCACCTAGATATTGAAAAAATGGAATCAGGAACTTTCTGGGCTGGCGCACGTTATTTTCGGCCTTTTCCAATGCTTATTTATGAAGATTTACACCAGGTCCCCGATCCATACTATAGCCTTGTTCATGACTATATGCCTGGTGGAATGGGATTAATTAATGTTGGACAATATAACAATGAAGATTTTATCAATATTGTTAAGTCTATAGAATCTGCAGGTGAACTAGATGAAAGAAAAATATTAGTTGATAAAGCACAACAATTAATTATCAATGATTGCCCATATGCAAATCTTGTTGCTCCGGACTTTTTAGGAGCGTATAGCAATGAAATTGATAATTGTTACTGGGCTCCTGACAGAAGCCTGGCTATTGAAAAAATATCTTTTAAAGATTTACTGAATTAATTTGTTAAAAAGAGTATTTCCTAACATTTATGAAGGTTGGATTGTAGTTGGTGCATCTGGCTTAGTTATGATGTTGTCAGGGAGTACTTTTTTTTATGGATTAAGTGCTATTTTTACTTCTTTATTGATTGAATTTCAATGGAGCGTTGCAGCCACCTCTCTTGCTTTTTCACTTAGAACGGAAGTTCAAGGATTAACTGGACCAATTATTGGATTAAGTATCGATAGGTTGGGGCCAAAATTTACCATTATGACTGGGATCATTGTTGCTGGACTTGCTCTTTTTGCACTCTCATTCATCAATAATTTATTACAATTTTATCTTGTCATGTTAATTTCTGCTTTAGGAATAGGTGCAGCAGGCGGGCAAGTTGGCATGGCAGCTGTAGCAACTTGGTTTGTTAAAAAAAGAGGACGTGCTCTTTCAATCATGACTGTTGGAGGTGGTATTTCTGGTGCTTTAGTATTTATTGTCGCTTGGTTAGTTGAATCATTTGGATGGAGAATGGCAGTGCAGATACTCTCTGTTTATTATTTAGTGATAGGTATTTTTTGTGCCTTCAACATTAGATCTCGACCGACAGATCATCATCAGCCAATGGATGGGATTGCAGAAATTAATAATAATCCCTTGAATCAAATTCGTGGTTATGGATTAAGAATGGCTTTAAAAAAAAATGCACTATGGGCTATATCAATTTCAACATCTTTTTGTCTTTTTGCAGGTGTTCCGGTTATTTTACTAACGATTCCTTTTTTAGAATCACTTGATTATTCAAAAACTACAGCAAGCACTGGAATGATCGCATTTACGGTTTCAACTGTTATTGGTAGGTTAGGTTCTGGTTATTTAGCAGATATATATGGAAATAAAAAAATTTTAATAATAGGATATCTTTTTGTAAGCATTGGAACTGGGCTATTATTTTTTGCTGACACATTGTATTTGACGATGGCTTTTCTTTTAATTATTGGCCCAGGATTCGGTGCAACAATTCCAGTTAGAGCTTCGCTTATTGCAGAATATTTCGGCACTACTTCATTCGGTACAATTAATGGATTTTGTGTATTTTTTTCAAGTTTTGGCGCAGTACTGGGCCCTTGGATTACAGGTAAATTAGTTGACATAACGGGTAGCTATAGCTACGGGTGGCTGATAGTAGGACTTCTATCTTTTCTTGCTATTCCGATATTGTTTTTTTCAAAGCCACCAGTACATAATAATATTGAGGCATGAGAATGACTAAAGAAAATAGTTTGCTGATTAATAATATAAATATTTCTTATACAGACTCTCAAAATGGATTTCCGGTAATTTTTCAACATGGTTATACCAACTCCAAAAAGGTATGGGCAGAGTTAATTCCTTTTTTAATTAATGATTACAGATGCATTACTTTTGATTCAAGAGGATGTGGTGAATCTGATAGGCCACAGGAAGGCTTTACATTAGATGGCTATGTTTCTGATATTATTGCCATTGCAGATACTTTAGGAATAGAAAAATTTAACTTTGTTGGACATAGCATGGGTGGCCTAATTGGGATGTGGTTAGCTTGTAAAATTCCTGAAAGAATTAACAAGATGATCTTAATTGCTCCTGCTCCATCTAATGGAATTAATGATGGATTGCTTTTTGAAGATATGATGAAAAGAAATCGAAAAATAAGAAAAGATCAAGATATTGATATTCTTATTCAGGAAAGAATACGAACATCGTCAATGCCAATTACTGAACAACAAGCAAGAGAACGTTCTTATGATTTTTTAGATGTTAGTGATGAGCACTTTGAGCAATCTGGGCAGATGATATTAAATGCTAATATTCAAACTCACTTAAAAGAAATTTTGAATGATGTTTTGTATATAGCTGGTGCAGCAGATTTCCTTATAAAAGATAATTTAAAAGATTATTTGTTAATGAGAAATGCTACCTTACACGTTTTTAGCAGGATAGGGCATAGTATTCCCAGAGAAATTCCAAAAGAATGCGCATTAGTCATGAAAGATTTTTTTAAACATGGGGTAGTAAATTTTAAAACTTTAAATAATAATAAAAGATGAGGTTGTTATGCCTATATATAAATTAAATAATTTGAGTCCATCAGTGCATCCATCAGCATTTATTGCTCCTTCTGCTGATATTGTAGGTGATGTGACTATTGAAGCTAATGTTTCGATATGGTTTGGTGCTGTTTTAAGAGGGGATGCTGGAAGTATTATTATTGGAGAAAATTCTAATATTCAAGATCTCTGTATTTTACATGAAAATGTCATAATTGGTAAGAATTGTGTTTTAGGCCATGGGGTACTTGCACATGGCATAATCATGGAAGATGGGGCAGCAATAGGGAATGGAGCACTAGTGCACGAAGGATCTGTTATTGGAAAAGGTGCAGTTATTGCAGCTGGTGCAGTTATTAATGCAAATACTGAAGTGCCAGCAAATACACTATGGATGGGTGTTCCAGCAAAAATGAAAGGGAATGTTCCTTCAAGAATTAAAGATAGATTCCAAGGAACAATTGATGATTACTTAGATTTGAGAGTCTTGTATGCGAATAGTCTCTCGGAAGACAATTAAAATAATGATATAGGATATTTAAATGAGCAAAAAAAAATTTCAAATATTATCAGCAAGTCATTCATTTCAATTAGAAATTGAATTAATTAATGATAATATTTGGTTTCATAAAGATGATATGAGGGAAAAATTCGGTTGGATTTTAAAGCCAGAAGGTCTATGTAAAGAAGAAGTATGCATTCCTTTAAAGGAACCATTACTTTTACTTAATAATGACCATGTAAACATTAATCAATTTGCTAAAGAATTAAATAGGCCAATTGCATCTGAAGTTAGTAAAGGAGTCATCGTTTTAGGCGAATCTGCATCTGATAGAGCTAATTGGTTATATGCTGAACAAGCACCTGATTTTGAATTACCTGATTTAAATGGCAATATGCACAGACTTTCAGAACATTTTGGTAAAAAACTATGCCTTGTAGTGCATGCGTCTTGGTGAGGATGCAGAGAAGATTTGCCAGTTTGGCAAACAATTTATTCAGAACTTTCCCAGTATAACTTTTCAGTATTTTCTATAATGGAAGATAAAAATATTGAAGATGCTAGACCATGGATTGAAAAATCAGGAGCTAAATTTCCATGTACAATTGACACCAATCATATAATTTCTGATTTATATAATATGTTTAATGTCCCCACTGTAGTGTGGATTGATGAAAATGGGAAAATTGTTAGGCCAAATGATGTTGTCGTAATGAATGAAGGTGGAGCAAAATTAGTTAAAGTTGATCCAGAAACTTATATAGAAAAAATCAGAAGATGGGTTATAAATAATGATCCACCAATGAATTCAAATGATGACTTTATAAAATATAAACAACAACGTGAACATACAGACAATGAACAAGTAGCTCGTGCAGAATTTTTAATAGGACAATGGTTGTATAACAATGGAGAACTTGAACTCGCTACGCAGCATTTTGAAACAGCTACTGAACTTTCACCA
The DNA here is from genome assembly GCA_003228125.1 of Chloroflexota bacterium. Lineage (GTDB taxonomy): Bacteria > Chloroflexota > Dehalococcoidia > UBA2979 > UBA2979. Next base: position 183,219 of record QGNP01000001.1, read on the forward strand.
GCAGACGTAATGATACAGCGTGGCACGATGTCAATGAGAGGAATGGATCCAATGAAAGATTATGGTCCAATTGCAGGTAATATTATTAAAAAAGGCCTTAGATTGTATAGGCCTATTAGGGATTAAGGAATAGAGATGTCATATAAAAATTATGAAACACTAGTTGTTACTGTAGATGATTATGTTGCTACTGTGCGCATGAATAGGCCTGAAAAATTAAATGCTTTTAATCAAGTCATGGGTAGGGAATTGATTAAAATTACTGATGATCTCAAAAATGATAATGATGTTAGGTGTATTGTTTTAACTGGAACTGGCAGAGGATTTTGCTCAGGAGTTGATCTTGGACAAGATAGATCACAAGGCGATGATAATTTATTTAATAGAGGAATGTTAGATGAACATGGTTTTAGTGGCAGGGTTGCATTGGCATGGAATCAGATTGATAAACCAACTATTGCATCAATTAATGGAGTTGCTGCAGGCGGAGGATTAGGCCTTGCAATGCTACAAGATATAAGAATTACTTGTAAATCTGCTAGGTTGATTCCAATTTTTACAAGAAGAGGCATACCTCCAGAATTAGGAATGAGTTGGACCGCCCCTAATCTTATTGGTTATAGTAAAACCCTTGAATGGTTTTATACTGGTAACGAGCTTTCAGGTCAAGCAGCTTTTGATATTGGCATTGCTAATCATGTTGTCGATGATGATAAACTTGTCGAAACAACAATGAATCTTGCAAAGAGAATTTCGGAGTGGAGCTCTCCTATTGCAAATAGATTAACTAAACGAACTGTATATGCGAGCTTAAATGCGGATAGTTTAGAAAATCATTTAATTTATGAAGCGATGAATGTAGGCTTAGGTAGCGCAACAGAAGATACCATTGAAGGCAGGCAGTCAGTAATTGAGAAAAGAAAGCCAAACTATAAAGGTAAGTAAATTAATTATTAATTAATATAATTATTAATGATTTCTGCCCATTGAGTAGGATTTTTTTCTAAATTCATTAAAGAAGGACTTTTTGGTCTTATTCCTTCACCATTTGGAATGCCATTTACGAAGTCATTATGTTGGACGCCTAGAGCACTTTCACTTCCATGTACAATTAATGTTGGGACTGTAATTTTTTTAATTTCTTCAAAAAAATTATACTTTAACATGCAAAAAGGTATAGCTCCCTCCCATCCAAAATCAGCATAAATATCTTCAACATTTTCTCGCGAATCCAATATTAAATGATCTATAACTTTATCCATAACCCTATTAAGGTTGGCATCAGGATCGCTGCCACCATTTTTTTTCCAGATATCTAATAGATGACTGCCATTATTTTTGACTGGATAATAATTATGAGCTTTAAATAATCTCTCTTTTCCGCCTTCTAAATTGGCGTAATGAAATGGTTCTTGAATGATCAATTTATTAATTTTATTACTGTAGAGCGCTGCGAAAGACATTGCTAATGCTGAACCAGTATGAGTAGCAAAAATATCAGTTTTGTCAATGCCTAATGAATCTAGAAACCAAAGCATTGTTTCAGCATATTGATTCATCTCTGTGTAAGGAGTTGAGGGCCTAGCAGATTGTCCGCATCCCATCATTGTCATGGCTATAACTCTTCTATTTTGAGCCACTCTCCACATATGCTGATCGTATTGCCTTGATGATTGAGGGAGTCCATGTAAAAGTAATAGTGGTTTTCCTTTTCCTATTTCACGATATTCAATTTCTCCGTCAGGAGTTTGTATCATTCCTCTTTGCGGTCGATTTTCACTGTTCACTGTCATAATGACCCTCCTTACTAGTGCTTGATTATTCTAACATAGAGACATAAAGAATGATAATAAATATTCTGATGAAAAAAAATACATTAGTTTTAGTTCTTGAATTACCATATAAATATGAAAGTTTTAAGAAATTTTATTGATACAAGTTTTGGCCAAGTTCATTATAGGGATATTGGCTCAGGTATTCCTATTGTACTTTTACATATGACTCCAGGATCTTCATTAATATATCAAGAATGCTTGAAAGAACTAGGAGTAGGTGGCTTTCATGCAATTGCCATGGACACTATGGGCTATGGTGACAGTGAATCGATTGGTGAAAATCGTACTATTGATGATTTTGCCGATACAGTGATATCTTTAATTGAAATATTAAAACTTTCTGAAGTTATTTTAGTTGGCTTAAGCACTGGTAGCATTATTGCAGCTGCTGTAGCAATTAATCGCCCTGATCTAATTAAAAAGTTAGTCTTAGTTGAACCAGGAGTCTTTAATACTCCTGATAGACAAAAAAAAGGATATTTTGGCACAAGACCTGATTTAGATAAAGATGGAAATTACTTACAAAAAAGATGGTTGCAAATTAGTAAAGGATTTGGAGGTAATCTTACACTGAATCAAGCGCATGTGCTTTTTTTAGATGCTTTAAGATCTACGGAACATCAACATGAAGCATATCAAGCATTAATACACTATGATCTATTGAATAATTTAAATAAAATTCATATGCCTACAATGTTGATGACAGGCAAATTGTCAAATCGGACAGTCCCGATTTCTATATTTTTAGATGGGATAAAGCATTCAATACATAGAGAAATTCCCAACGCAGCAAATGCTCCTCCTTTAGAGAATCCGATAGATTTTGTAGAAAATTTGATCCAATGGTTATAGATTTACAGGTACATTTTTGGGAAGATCATTCTGAAAAACATCCACACTTAGATATTTCAAATCCTAATTTACCTTATCCATTTGGGCCCGCACAAATGTTACCTTTAATGAAGGATGCAGGGGTGGATCATGCAGTTATTGTACCGCCTGGATTTATGGGTTCTGATAATGAATATGCTTTAAATTGTGCCAAAGATTATCCAGAATCATTTTCAGTAATGGGATTAATTGATATTTCATCTGATAATTTATTAAATCAATTAGAAACTTGGCTTGATCAAAAAGGAATGATAGGCATCCGAACACATTTGAGTAAAAGAATGAGAGATCGCTGGCCTAATGCAAGATCTGGAAATATTTTATGGGAATTATGTAGTAATTTTTCAATTCCTGTTGCTGTTTTTGCATCCGGCGAGGCAAAATATTTGAAAAATATTTTGGTTCAATATCCAAATTTAAAACTAATTATTGATCATTTTGGATTGCCACCAATTGATATAACTAGAAAGAATGGTATTGACGAGCAAAATTTAGCTGATATTTTATCTCTGTCTAAATTTGAGAATGTTTATATTAAGACTTCTACTCTTCCAGTTCGATCTCATGCAGCTTATCCATTTGATGATATGAAGCAAGTTGTAAAAATGACATATAATGCTTTTGGTCCTCAAAGAATGCTTTGGGCAACTGATTTTACTCAATCCTTATCAAGGTTGGGATCAACATATAAAGAAGAAATTTATTTTTGGCAATTTGCAATGCCATTTTTGAAAGACGAAGATATTGATTGGATTTTAGATAAATCTGCACGAGAATTTTTTCCGCATCTCTCTTTACTGAATAATTAATTTCTTTTCAATGATTCAATAAAAACATTTCTTTTTTCAGTACTGTAGAGTTGTTTAAAATTATCTTTGAATTTTTTTTTACCAGGCTTTAAGTGCAGTTCTATAAATGTTAGTTTTTTATTTTTTAGTATTATAGGAATTAATTTACCCCATTCATTTAAATCATTAATTGAGTAACATTTTTCATACCCAGCTGTTTTAGCTATGTTACTAAATAATCCTTCCTTGTATCCTGGAATAGGTATGCTGCCATTCGTTTCATAAATTTCATTTACGCATACACAATGAATGAGGTTATTGGGCTTGATATTACCTATTGTTACTAATGATCCTAGATTCATTAGTAAGCTTCCATCGCCATCTAAGACAATGATTTTTTTATCAGGTCTACCTACAGCAAGTCCTAATGCATGAGATGAAGCTTGCCCCATTGCTCCAGTAAATGTATAGTCCAATTTAGATTTTGATAAATTGGACCAGGTTGTTGCAGCTTGGTACACTGAAACAACTATTTCATCTGTTCTAGATTTATTCAGTAATAATAATGCATCTGTTCTATCAATAGCTTTTTTCATTCTTGAGGAACTCCACCTATTAATACTACATGTGGCTGAGCATTATTATACGCGTTATTAATAATGGGTATAATTGATGGCTCTTGACCATTTTTATCAATGTAAGTAAAAGAGGTGTCCATTGCAGTTAAAATAGATTGCATAATTTTTATTCCATATCTTTCTGAATTATTTGGATCAAATCCTGACTTATGGCGAAGAAGTCCTACTAGAAATACAGATGGATTCTGTATTTCCATACTTACTGCTCTCAAACTATTAATTGAATCAAGTAATCCTGTATGTTGAATTAAAATAACAGATTTTTTACCTGCAGCATAAAGGCCTGCAGAAATTGAAATTGCTTCATCCTCTTTGCAGACCTGTATTACTTGGAATCTTTTGTCTTTGAACAATGGCTTTAAGACATGTTCGCTAGTAGTGATATCTGGAAGTGATAAGATATATTCTATATTTGAGGCAGCAAGAGCTGAAATGATTTCTTTTCCAACAAGTTGTTTCATAATTTACATTCTAGTTCTTTTTAAGTCTATTTATCAACAAAGCATTTGTAAGCTTTATTGATTGCATATCTTTCCTTATAATAAATTTATAAGGAAAGATATGCAATTAAAATTAAATAACAAAGTAGCAATTGTAACTGGCGGTTCCAAAGGCATTGGGTTTGCAACAGCTAAAATATTGCTTGAAGAACGAGCCAACGTAGTTATTTGTAGTCGTTCTAATGAAAATCTCATGCATGCAAAAAGTAAATTAAAAAAATATGATAATTTATTAACAGTGCAATGTGATATTGGTATTGATGGAGATGTTAAAAATTTATTTAAACAAACAATTAAAAATTTTGGTAAAGTAGATATTTTAGTAAATAATGCTGCTCCAACTAGTTGGGGACCATTAATGGATGAAATTGATGAATCTGAGTGGTTAAATGCAGTTAATGATAAATTGTTAGGTTACGTTAGATGTACAAAACTTGCAATCGAAGATATGCTACTAAGGAAATCTGGCAGAGTGATTAATATTGTTGGTATGGGAGGCAGGGGACCTAATAAACGATATTTAACTGGAGGACCAATTAATGCTGCGGTGCTTAGTCTTACGAAAGCATTGGCTGATTATTATGGGAAAAATGGCATTCTAGTTACAGCACTTTCTCCTGGCCCCATTGACACTGGACACCATAAAAATATTTTAACATGGGTAGCTCAAGAAGCTAAAATTTCAACTGAGCAAGCCATGTTAAATTTTATAGAAGGGATTCCAGTTAAAAGATATGGACATCCTGAAGAAGTAGCTAATGCAATAGTATTTTTAGCATCTGATAAAGCTAGTTTCATAACTGGTTCAGAAGTTTTAGTTGATGGTGGTAGATTTCGATCATTATAGCAAGAAAGTAGAATTTATGAGAAAAAATTTTTTAGTAGTAAGTGACAGCAATTTTTTTGTTGATGCTTTGAAAAAATATTTTCTACCTAACGATTTTAATTTTGCATATTGCATCACTGCTCAAGATATTGACTTGAATAGTATGCCTAAATTTGATAATAAGTTGATGGCTTATTGCAATCCTATGAGACATGAGCATGTCCAATCAGTGACAAAACAAATAATTGACATGCATGAATCAATAGATGGACTGATTATCTTTTTGAACTCAGAAGGTGGTGAGTATTTTTCTACTAGTCCTGATCAGTGGCTTGATTATTGGAATTATAAAGTATTAGGTAGCATAAGATTTATTAATCAAATATCAAAACATATGAAAAAAAATAAAAAAGGAAAAATAATTAATATTCTTAATTTAGAAGCAAGATTTCCAAATTTAATTAATGCAGTTGGTAATTCTGCAGACATGGGCTTGATGAATTTAACAAAAGCGATGGCTGCAGAATTAGCTCCATTGAATATTAATTGTAATTCGATATCTTTGGGTGATTTTGAATTTACAAAATTCAATAATAAAATGAATGATATTCCTATTAATAGACAAGGAGACAGCAGTGATTTAATGTCACTAATTGATTATTTATTGACAGGCAATAGTTCATATATAGTAGGAGAAAATATTAACCTTGATGGTGGATTTTCAAGAATTCTGTAATTTTTCTGCAACAATATCCTCTATTCTGTCACTATTAATTCTCGTCTGTATTCCAAAGATTTGCCCAGACAAATCATGAAAATAAAAAACTTTACCAGAATTATCCGCAGTGATATGAGGTTTTTCTAAGAGTTGTTGTTTTTTATTAATAAGTTGATCAGCTATTGATGTGGCATTTGATGATCGAAAAACAATGGTTTGTTTAGAATCTAACCTAGTTCCATGTTCTTTATTTTTTATAGAGGAATGCATGAAAATAAAATTTGTATAATTATCTATAGCTAATTCAATGGAATTGTTATTTTTTTTTATCATTTTAAATTTAAAATTATTTTTATAAAAGTATGCATTGTCATGCCAGTTTTGACTGCGAATGACAATAGATGTAATTCCTAAAAAATTATTTCTCAGAGTGTACTTATTATTTAATGTTGGTTTTGTTTTTAATATTCTTTTATTCCAATATCTATCAAAATAATCTGGTTTATTTTTTGACATTTCTTTGATCCCAAAAACTATTCCTTCTTGATCTTTTAAAAAGACAGTATCATTTATATTATTTAATTCTGCATTATTTACAATTAGTAAATTATGAGATAAAACACTTTCAATTGATTGCACTTTGAAAATCATAATAAAGTTCTCTGATGATTTTTCTTTCAGGGACTGTTGTTTTTGTATTTTATTAAAACCTATGACAGTTGTGCCACCACACCAATGAATAATATTTTCATCATGTAAACGAATGATTGGAATTTCGAGAGTATGCTCATAAAATGCAGATATTTTTTTTGTATCTGTTGTTCGTCTAAGTATCCATCCAAGGCTATCAATAATTTTTGTCATGCTGCAATCATTTAAATTGGGATATCTTCTGGACTGGCTCCAATTGATAAATAAGTTGATCTAATTTTAGCAAAAAGTTCTTCTTCTGAAATAAATTTACTATTATTTATCATTTCCAGAATCATTGCAACTTCTCTATCTATGCCACCTTTATCTTTTGTTCCTCTTAATAATCCATCACGCGATATTGGGAATTCTAATCCAGCAATTGCTTTTTTAAAGTCTTGTTTTCCAGCATGCGGTCGAACTGATAGCTGTGCAGAACTAGCAGACACAACAATAGGCTTTTCTTTTTGTGCATCTTTTTCATTTGCACTACTATCTTGGGATATTTCTTTTTCAACACTTGTTGTCTCAATTAATTCAGGTTCTTTTTTAGTTTC
>QGNP01000002.1 GCA_003228125.1 Chloroflexota bacterium
ATAACCACTCTATCAAAAAATTTTACTAAAGATTGGCAACTTTCTCCTGATGGTTCCATGATGTCTTACATAGAACAGGAAATAAGCAATGAAAAAGTCAACTACAATCTTAAAATCTACACTTTTGCAGATAATAAAATTGTTAAATTAAATATCCAAAATAATAATTTAAATTTACTTAATATTGATGCATTGACAATAGGACAATCAATCAATAATAAAGAAGGAATCCAAATTCATAATTACTTATCACCCATATGGCTTGCAGACAGTGAAGAGATTGTTTTTGGAATTGAAAAAAATAATTATTTGAATCAAAATGAAATACAAATTTATAACATTAAAAATAAAAAAAATATTCAAATAAATAAGTCTCCAAAAGGAATTAATTTACCAATATCAGTAAATAAAGATAACACTCAATTTTTATTAAAAAATTTTAAAGAAGATAAAGCAGTTAACGTAATTCTAGAATCAATTTATATATACAATGTCAATTTAGATGATAATAAAAAATTAATTACTGAAAAACCAATTATTTTTATAGGTTGGTGGAACAAAAATGAAAAATAAATTACTGTTAGTCATTTTTATTTTAATAGTAGTTGGGATCTCATCATTAAATAGGCCAAAAACAATGATTGCGTGTGCATTTTTAAAAAATCCACTCACTTATGAAGCTGATAAAAATAGATCTACATATTTAAATATATTAGAATACTCTGCGTCTGGAAAATTATTTGAAGATGATATATTTTTTCAACTACCAACTAGTGAAGCAGGAAATAGAACAAATAGAAGAGAAATTGATGCAAAATTACCTCCTAGACTTTTAAAGTCAATTGCATGGATAGAATCAGATATGTTAATGGCAACCAGTCAAGTTGCCTATAACTCTAAAGGTCCTGCTTTAGTAGCATTTGATTGTGGATATGGAATAATGCAGGTAACATCAGGGATGCAAAAACCTGATAATGGTAAACTAGTAAGCAATCAACAAGTATTAATTGGAACACATCCGAGTTATAATATTGCTGCTGGAGCAAAATTACTAGCTAATAAATGGAACCAAGCACCTCAATCTAGGCCAATTGTTGGAATAGACACTGATTCAAATCCATCAATTTTAGAAAATTGGTATTATGCAACATGGAGTTACAATGGTTTTAGTGGACCAGGTACAAATAAATCAAATCATCCATTAGATCCTATATTTGGTTCTTGGCCAAGACCAATCTACACTTGTGATGGCAAATATCCTAAAAATCAATTCCCTTATCAAGAACTTGTTTGGGGATGCTTGCACAATCCTCCAACAATTAAAGGAAATCAGTTATGGGATCCAGTTCAAGTATCACTGCCTAATTTATCTGATCCTGTTTATGCAGATAAACTTTCCTTAACTAATTTTGTATATCCCTATAAAAACATGGATATACAAACTCCGACACCGGTTCATTTTGCAAAAAATCCTAACAGTTTATTTTCTTCAAAGTCATTATTACTTGGCAATCCAAAATTATTGCTTTCCAGAGATAATATCAAAATTCAAACTAACATAGGTAACAACAATGAAGACAGTAAAATAACTATCTCTAATCTAGGAACAGGGCTATTATCTTGGAATGCTTATACTTCGTATCCTTGGATTGTCATTGAAAGTCCAGCAGGTATAGCAATAGGGAAAGATATTGAATGCGACTTACCTGCTTGTCAAAGAGAATCAAAAATACAAATAAAAATTAATCCAACTTTATTACCTGATGCAAGAGCAATTGGTAAGATTGTTGTACAATTTCCAAATGGTAATATTGTAGACCAAGTTATTACTGTTGATGCATTCTCAGAATTTAATACTGGCATAGCAGGTATAAGTAAGATTTATTGAAAGAAGGAAAAATGAGATTAGGAATATTGACTGGAATGGTTTCAACTGAAAAAAAAGCTCTAGCAACCTCTATGCCTGGTACAAGAAGTGACGTAGTCATTTCAGAAAATTGGCAAACCTCTATGGAAAAAATAAAGATAGCTGAAGATCTTGGCTACGAATGCGTTGTTGTCCCTGAATCTTGGCAATTATCTGCAATTCCATGGCTTTCACTAATTGCTGAACATACGAATAAAATACAAATAGGAACATCAATCATTAATTCATTTTCTCGATCACCTGCTGCTCTTGCACAAGATTATGCAACTTTAGAAATAATTTCAGAAGGAAGAATGATTCTAGGTATTGGTAGTTCAAGTGCTGCAGTAGTAGAAAATTATCATGGTATCCCTTTTAAAAAACCTCTGAGGCGATTAAAAGAATATACTGAAATTTTCAATATACTGATAAGTGGAGAAAAACTTTTCTATGAAGGTGAAATTTACAATCTTACTCAAGGATTCTCATTAAGATATGACAGGCCACGTGATCATGTTCCAGTTTGGATTGCTTCATTAACACCAAAGTCACTAGAACAATCTGGTGAAATTGCAGATGGCATTATGCCAGTGCATTGGCCAAGCACAAGAATGAATGAATTAAGACAGCAATTAGATATTGGAGCTAAAAAAATTAATAGGGATGTTAATGAAGTTACAATAGCTCCACATAGTCATTTATTTATTCTGGATGGCAATAACGATAATGAAATTTGGGATGAAGCTAGAAGACCATTGGAGATGTACATTAATAGAATGGGTAATTTCTACCATGAAATGATGGCTCGAACAGGATGGGAAAAAGAAGTAAGAGCTTCGCAAGATGCTTTTGCTAAAAAGGACAAAGATAAAGCTGTCCAAGCAATATCTAATGAAATGGTAGAAGAGATTCAAGTCATTGGTACAATTGAACAAATCAGAGAAAAGCTACAACAACGTTCTGATAACGGCGCTGACTTACAAATTATCTATATGCCAAAGGGCGATCCTAAGATTGCAGGTAGATTATTAGAGAAATTAATCTCATAGAATTTAATTAGGAAATTTAATTAATGCAGTGCCTGGCGTTGTTGAAATACGATCTTGCCTATAAACATCGACACTTAGCTTAAGCATATTCTCATTATCTGTATTAACAAATTTTTCAGTTACAATAAGTTCAGCTGACAATTCATCGTCTTTTTGATTTATTGCTGTATACCTACATAAAAGTTCCTTGACTTCAATCTCATCTCCAAGCCAATCACGTATAGCATTATGTAAATAAGAAAACCTCATGTGTCCCATACCAAATGCACCCTCTGAATTTTCTGCTTTTATTGCGACTTGATCATCCATATGAACTAAATAAAATTCGTCATTTGCTGCAGCAAAACGATTCCATTCCATAAAGCTTGTTTTACGTTTCCAGATTGGTGATTTATCTCCAATAGTTAACTCACTATAGTTTATAGTCATAATTAATATCTCACTCCTGTAGAAAACCTAGAACGAACAAATTGATTTTCTTGATTATTCCATTGAGATTCATTAATTACAAATAATGTTTTACCCAGTCTAGTTTTAGTCAACTTATATTCACTAACTCGACTACGCTCAGAAATAATATCACCAACATATATTTGCTCACCATATATATCTCTAGTTCCACCAGCCATACTTCTTAGATTTGGAATCAACCCAATATCAAGGCCTCCATTTAAATCATCTGACTGCACTGGCCAAGCAAAAGGATTAAACTCCCGAGGTGCAATAATTTTTCCCCATTTTGATTTATTGGCATGTTCTTCATCAACAAAAATTTTTGGTGGTGATTCTGGCCAATTTACTCCTATTGCCCAGCGTCTAATATCAGAAAAGTCTACAGCAAATGATTTTCGTTCACGATACCATTTACCAGAAGCATTCTCCAAAGCTTTCATAGCTAACTCAAAGTCATCTTTATTCATTTTTTTTCTCTTTAAATAAAATCCTATGCTATATTAATATTCTATCATAGAAAGATGAGCATTATGAAGTTTGAAACTATATCAGTTGAAAAACACGATCGTGTTCTTTTAGTCTCTTGGAATAGACCAAGCAAACTAAATGCTTTTAATGGTCTATTTTTTAAAGAATGGGTTGATCTGTTAGAGGCTGTTAATAAAGATACTTCAATTGGTGCAATAGTATGCACAGGAAAAGGAAAAGCGTTCAGTTCAGGAGCTGATATCAATGATTTTGCAGCTGCATCAAAAGGCAATAATGAAGTTAAAGAGTTTTGGGAAAGATATCAACCAATAGCTTTTGAAGCAAAAAGAATGGTAGCAAGCAAACCAATTATTGGTGCTATAAATGGTTTAGCTCTAGGGGCAGGACTCACTTGTACATTTTGGTTTGATTTCAATATTGCATCAACGGAAGCTAAATTTTCAATGCGATTTTCTAAGCTAGGTTTAACCCCAGAATTGGATAGTTCTTGGTTGCTACCAAAAATTATTGGTCTACAAAATGCTAAAAAAATGATGTTAACTGGAGACATGTATACAGCAAAAGAGGCATTAGGACTTGGATTGATTGTCGAGATATACGAACCAGATAAACTTGTTGAATCTGCGATCAAAATTGCTAGTAAAGTTGCAGAAAACCCTAATGATACTTTAAAAATAATAAAAAAAATGACTTTTCAAGACATGACTACGAATAATATTGAAGAAATTGCAACAAGATCTATAGATAATTTTGCTCATGCTCGAAAATCCATAGAGCATAAAGAAGCGTTGCTTGCATTGCGAGACAAGAGAAAACCTCAATTTCATAATCAAAAGCATATGGATGCTTTAAAAAATTATAAGAAATAATTATATCAATGAATGAAAAACATAAACTTTGTCCAAAATGCAATACTGAAGCTAAGGCATCAGCGCTACTTTGCAGAAAATGCTTATTTAATTTACGAGATGAACCAGCGATAATCAAAATATTTGATAAAACAAAAAATGACTTTATTAGTACAGACACTAGGTTATCAATACAATCTAACTATCTAAAAAGGAAATCTATAAGCATTTCATTAATTACAATTTATTTAATAATTTTTTTCCTAGGGAATATAATTTATATAACTAACTACAGAACTGTTCCTGAATTAGCTCAAAGTTCTAAAAAAATACAATTGTCAACAAGCACTAATGCATGGCCAACTGAATTTGGCAATGCAAATGGAATAAGAAATTATAATAAAGAATTCAATATCTATAAAAATTTTGCATGGGAATATAATTTTAATTCAACAGATTTTTTTGATCTTCGGGGTTTATCAAATAATATTATTGCTCATAAAAATTTTATTATCTTTTCGCTCGTAAATGGTGAATTAGTAGTCTTATCTAAAGAAAAAGGTGAATTAATTTGGTCCATGAATATTTCTGGATTATTAGACAGTACTCCAGTAATTATAAAAGATGCTTTATTTTTTTCCCAAAGAAATGGCAAAATAACTTCTATTGAAATATCCACTGGAAAAATCATCTGGCAAACATCTACAAAAGATGTTTTTTTAACAGGACTAGATCTTTTTGATGGAATTCTATATGCAAACTCTTTATATTCTCTATATCTTTTTGATGCAAATACTGGTCAAAAAATATGGTCAAAAAAAATACAAAATATAAATACATATCCAAGCACATCACCAACTGCAAAAAATGAAATTTTAGTAATAAACACGCCAAATGCCGCCTTGCATCTTAATAGAAAAACTGGAGAATTACTGCATACTCATAGGACAAGTTGGCTTGAACATTCTTATATTGAAAATAGAACTATGTTTTTATTTAGTAAAAATGAGATTGCTTCAATTGATCAAAGTGCAAGAGGTTATTGGTGGGATAAAGTCCCAGGACTTAGGTGGACTTGGGGTCAATTCACTCTTTGGGGAATGGCTCCAGCAATACCTCGAGATGATAACAATTGGATTTTTTATGTTGGTAAAGGAAATTATAGACGGAATGTGATTCAAATGAAATTACCAGCTTTAGATGATAATTATATATTCACTAGTTATATTGATGGATCAATAAAAGCTATAAATAAACAAAATGGAACTTTAATATGGGAAAAACAATACCAAGGCAATATAACTGACCCATTAATTACTAAATCAGGTTTACTGATTGGCAATGAACAGGATTTAATCTTGCTTAATTTAAAAAATGGCAATGAAATAAGTAAGGTGAATTTAAATAAAGGCGTGATAAATCAGTTCATTATTGCAAATGAAGAAATTGTTGCTGAAATAAATAGTGAGAAAATTATTTTATTAAATTAAATAACTAAAAATTAACTATTATTGCATTGCCTTTTATTACAATTTTTTCATTCTGATTTAATGTATGAATATTAATTTTCACAAATTTTTTATTTTCAATGGTTTCTACTGAATCAATTACTAAGGTTGTAGTCAGAGTATCGCCTGGGAATATAATGTTCTGAAACCTAACTCCATATTTCTTAATATTGACACTTCCAAATAAACTAGAAATAGCCTTTCCAGTTAATGCCATACCAAGCATCCCATGTGCAAATGTTGATGGATAACCAGCAATTTCTGTAGCAAACAATTCATCGGTATGCAATGGGTTAAAGTCACCAGAAACACCAGCGTACTGTACAATTTGTGTTCTAGACAAGTTCTCAACGACTACTTGAGAAAAAGATTGTCCAATTTGAATATTGTTAATATCTATATTCATTTATTAGATTCACTAGCTTTATTTTCAACAACTTTTTCTGTAATAACAGTAACTTTTTTAGCTGTTACAACAAGTACATTTTCTTGATTATAAAATGAATAATGTTTTCTGTAAAAATTAATTTACCACCTTTTTTTCCTTCGCGTTGCCAAGATTTATTTTCTCCTTTTTCCCACCTAATAATATCACCAGCATAAATAAGTGAGTGGTATTCATAATGCTGCTCTGCATGTAATCCAGTGCCTTTACGCGAACTCATTTTTTTTACATTTTTTTCATTGGAACTAATTTTTTCAGCTTTTTTTCTAGGAGTACCTGGCCATTGTTTATCTGGATTAGGACGTAATTTATAATTAGGATCAAATTGCTGATGGGTTTCTATAAAAGTTAAAGGGGCAATAATATTTTTATAGCCTTTTTTTTTAGCATATTCAACATCAACATACAAAGGATTATTGTCATCAATAGAACGTGCAAAAAAAAGTATTTGACTTGCGTCAATCTGAAATTTATTATTTATTATCATATAATTTACCATTTTTAATATAATGTAAAGATATCAGAAGCACCAACTAATTGCGATACCTCATAACTAAGATACATTCAATAATTTCAACGTCTTATCAGCTATGGCCAAGCTAGCAGTAAGCCCAGGTGACTCTATACCACCTAGATGCACATAACCATTATGAACCCAAATTAAAAAGTCTGAATATTCCTCATTTAAAACATTTATTTTAGTTCTGTAGCCCACATGAGAAGGAACAAGATCGTCTATTTTAAGATCTGGAAAAAATTCTTTACCAGCATTAAAAAAATTCATTAATTTATTATCTGAATTTTGATAATCAAACGAAAAAGATGATCTTTGTTTAATCCATTCTGTATCAGGCCCTAGTCTAATAATTCCATCAAGTGTTTTAGTAAGGTGAATGCCTAATCCGCCTACTTTATCTATGTAATTTTGCATTAATTTTTGATTCTTTGGCACTGGGTAAATTAAATGATGCACAGCATTATTAATTTTAGAATTAATAATGTCAAAATATACTCCTTTATTAATACGTTGTTCAAATACTGGAAAATTATTATTGCTTCCATCTAAAGGATATCCTAACATTCTAGTAATATTTGGAGATCCATGCCCAGCAGCATTAATAACTATATCAGCTGTAAATTCAGTCGCTGAACCATCATCGTCTATAACACCCAATTTAAAAAATTTTGAATTTCTATTCAATTCTTGCAAGTTATTATTGAAGCCAAAATTAACACCATTATTTTTAGCAACAAATTCTAGTGATTTTAAAAAACCGACTGAATCAATAATTCCTGTATTACTTGATAAAAAGCCTGCAGCTATATTTACAGATGGCTCTAATTTTCTTAATTCATTCTTTGAAATTCTCCTGACGTTTGCTCCTGACTTACTGGCTAATTCCCATGCATTTTCAAAAGTTTCACTCTCATTATCATGCAAAGAAACGACTAATTTACCTATTTTATTATAATGGACACCATATTTTTCGCACCAATCATAGATCATTGCATTGCCATTTAAGCAAAGTTTATGTTTTAGAGAATCTATTTTATAATAAATTCCTGCATGAATTACTTCACTATTATGCGTAGAAGACTCAAGTCCATACGTTCTATTCTTTTCTATAATAATCACTGAAAATTTCTTAGGAATTTTTGCTGCTATTGAAAGACCAATAACACCAGCCCCAATAATTGCTATATCAAAATCAGATTGCATATTTACATCGCTTTTTTTATTTTCTATAGTTGATTATATGATTGATTTAATGCTGAATTATAGTTAAGTATATAAATATAGAAAAAATTAAAATAATAAAATGAGTAAAAACTTTAATTTAACTATCGAATGCCTAGAAGGATGGGCAAGCGATCCAAGTAAATCTAATAAACTAGCCCTAACATTTATTGATGATAATAATGAAGATAGCTGGACATATCAACAATTATGGGAAATTATCAATAATATAAAACAAAATATTATTAAACATGTTCCTGAAAAACAAAGCAAAATACTTATTAGACTTCCTCATTCAGCTGAATATGCATTTTGTTTTTTTGCAGCAATCTTAGCTGATAGAATACCAATACCAGCATCGCCAGAATTAACAGATCAAGAAATTAATTTTTTAATTCAAGACAGTGAAGCACGAACAATTATATCAGAAAAAACAAGTAACTTTTCCTCTAAAAATATCAACATTTTGTCTCCGTTAGATCTTAAAATAACTATTAAAAATCATAAGAATAATTATAAAAGTAAGTCGCATCAAAATGATCCAGCATTCATGGTATATACATCTGGAACTACTTCAAAGCCAAAAGGTGTCATTCATGCACATAGAACGATTTTAGGTAGAAAAATGATGAAACTTGGATGGGAAAATTTTAAAGAAACTGACAAAGTTTTACATGCAGGAACTTTAAATTGGACTTATACATTAGGAGTTGGCCTTATCGATGTTTGGTTAGCAGGAGGACACGCACATTTATATTCAGGTAAAAAAGAGCCATTGAAATTGATTTCATTAATTGAAAAATATCAGATTACTGTTTTTGTTGCAGTACCTACAGTTTACAGGCAAATATTAAAATATGTAGATCTCAATAAATACAACCTTAGCAATCTAAGGTATGGCTTATGCTCTGGAGAACCATTGCCACCTACTGTCTTACGAGATTGGCAAAAACGAGTAAAAGTAAATATATATGAAGCACTTGGTATGACAGAATTATCTACGTATATTTCAACAAATGAAAATATTAAAATAAAACCTGGTTCGCCAGGAATACCGCAGCCTGGTCGAAATGTGAGAATTATTTCTGAAGAAAATAATAAAAATAATGAATCTCTAGCTGTTAATACGCCAGGTTTACTTGCAGTACACAAATCAGATCCAGGGCTAATGTTAGGTTATTGGAAAAGAGATATCGAAGAACAGTTGGTTTTTCGAGGCGAATGGTTCATTGGTGGAGATATAGCATCTTTTGATGAAGATGGATATATTTGGTTTCATGGCAGAAGTGATGATATTATTAAATCATTTGGATATAGGGTGTCACCTGTTGAAATAGAAACAGTAATAGAAAGCTTGGAAGAAATTGCTGAAGCAGCTGTAGTTGGCGTTAATGTTAATGAAAACAAAGTATTAATTGGAGCAGCTGTAATAATAAATCAGTCGATAGTATTTAATGAAACAACAATTAAAGATAAACTAAAAGAAAAGCTGGCTCAATATAAAATGCCCCATTTAATTCGTGAAGTAAATAAAATTCCTAGAACCCGTAACGGGAAAATTAAAAGAAACTCCCTAAAAGAACAATTAAAAGATTTGGCATAAATTATGAAAAAAATTAAATTATTAATTATTGGCTCAATTGGTGGAATCACTTCTGGATTAACTGGCATTGGCGGTGGAACTGTAATGGTCCCATTATTTACGAGTCTAGCTAAAATGCAACAACATAAAGCTCATGCAAATTCACTAGTTATAGTTATATTTGGTGCCACAGCAGCCCTTGTTGTATACGTACAAAGAGGTGATATAGAATGGACTTCGGCTTTCATCCTTGGATTAGGTGGTATTATAGGTGGTCAATTTGGTGCAAAAATAATGTATAAAACACCTGACACGAGACTGAAATTAATTTTTTCTATTTTTCTAATCTTAGTCGGTTTTAAATTACTACTAGGGAATTAAAATGAGCGAAATCGCATCTTTAATTGCTACATTCATCATAGGATTAATTGGTGGTACAGCTGGTGGCTTATTAGGAATTGGAGGAGGCACCTTATATGTACCTGCCCTAACTCTCATTATTGGAATTGATCAATCCATTGCACAAGGCATTTCACTTGCAGCTGTCATAGTTACAGCAATTTCTGCAACTTCAAGAAATATATCAAAAGAAATTATTGATAAAGACATCATCATCCCTATCATTCCAATTGTTATAATATTTGCATTAATAGGTGCGCAAATTGCTGGTGAATTAGATCAAAATAAATTAAGAAAAATTTTTGGTGTTATTCTTATATTAGTTGCAAGTAAAAATTTTATATCTTATCTATCTCTATATCTTAAAAAATAAAGTTTCATGATCAATATCTACGAACTCATTGCAAAAAAATAGAGACTAAAAATATAAAAAATTATTAATATAGAGCCTAAAAACTTATTTGTAGATTTGATAATAAATGGGCTGAGAACAAAAATAGTACTTATGAATAAAAATATTAACTGTGTATTCATGTCATCAATATTAATTACCATGCCATTGATTAAGGCAGGAATACCAATTACTCCTAGAATATTAAATGTGTTAGAGCCAATAATATTACCAATTGCAATTGATGGTTCGCCTTTTTTAATAGCAGTTAAGCTCACAATAATTTCTGGCAAACTAGTTCCAACTGCAATAATAGAAAAACCAATAAAAGAAGCTTCTATGTCCATGGCAGCAGCAATGGCAATTGAACTAAAAACTACCTGACTAGCACTTAATATTAATCCAATAATTGATAAAACAAGAACTAATATTCCGATCATAAGAGAGCTTGTTTTTAAACCGTATACTTGCATAGTATTGTTTTTATTTTCTCTACCATCGTCATTTTTAGCTTGTTTTATAAGTAAAACATTCACTGAAACTAATATGCCTATTAGCACTAATCCCTCAGTATGCGAAACATAATTATTATACGTAGCTATCATTGCATAAAGTGTAGCAAGTATTAAAAAAAATAATGAAGTACTATACAAAGGTCTAATTTCTAATTTGTCTTTTTTTCCAAAAAAACAAATTAGTCCCATGCCCACGCAGACATTTGCTATATTAGATCCAACTACATTTCCGATAGCTATGCCAGTCTCATTATTTAAGGTTGCTTGAAGTGAAACTAGTATTTCTGGACTAGAAGTGCCGTAAGCAATAATTGTTGCTCCAATAATTGATTTTGGAATTGAGATTATTTTAGATATAAAAATTGCACTGTCTACCATCTTAGAGGCAGCTAATATTAAGAAAATAAGACTAAAGAACAAAATTATAAAATCTATAGATAAAGACATTAACAAACTACTTAATTTTCTTACTTTGGACTATTTTAAGCACTAAATTTCCAAAAATAGCTGCAAAAAATGAAGCAATTAAGATACCAATTTTCGCATCTCTTAAGAAAATTTCATCTACATAAGCAAGTTCAGTAATAAAAAGCGCAACAGTAAAACCTATGCCAGCAATAATACCCATTCCAAAAATATTAGAAAAATTAACACCTCTAGGAAATCTAGCACCAAATTTAGTAGCAATCCAAACTCCCATTACAATGCCAAGTGGCTTACCTACAAATAAACCTACTGCAATTGCAAGAGTTAAAGAAGAATTAATAGATTGTGAAAAAGCTCCATCTGAAAGATCTATGCCAGCATTTACAAAAGCAAAGATCGGCACTATTAAAAAAGCAGACCAAGGTAGAAGTATCTTTTCAATTCTTTGAAGGGGGGAAACTGTTTCAGATGCCATAGTACTCAAAGTTAATAAATCTTGCTCATATTCTTGATGATGAGAATTATTCGTATCATCTTCTAAATTACTTTTAAATCTTTGTAGTAATTTATCTGCAATTTTTGGGAAAGAAATAGGTGCATACCAAGGTTTCCATGGAGTCATAAAACCTAATATAACTCCCAAAATAGTTGGATGAACTCCACTATTATTAGCAAATATCCAAGCTAAAATTCCCAGAGAAAAATAGAATACCAATGATCGTATTCCAACATAATTAGATAAAAACATTAATCCCAATAAGATTGCTACTACCATTAATGAGATCACAGATATTGTTTCAGAATAAAATATGGCAATAACTAGAATTGAACCAATGTCATCCACAATTGCAATTGCAAGAAGCATAACTTTCAATCCCGATGGTATCAATTTACCAAGTAAAGCTATCGCTCCTAAACCAATAGCAATATCAGTTGCCATTGGAATAGCCCATCCACTTCTTGCATTAGGCTCATTTACTAAAAGCAAGAATATCAGAACAGGGACAACCATTCCTCCTATTGCACCAAATATCGGAATAGGTATACTTTTTTTATCAGATAACTCTCCACCTAACACTTCTCTTTTTATCTCAATGCCTACTAGAAAAAAGAAAATAACCATCGCTGCATCATTTATCCAATAATGAACATCTCCTAAAATTGAAAAATTACCAAAACTAAAGTTGATTTTGAGATGTACGAAATCATGATAAAAATGACTAAGTGGAGAATTTGCCATTAGTAAGGCAAAAAATACTGCGGTTATAACAATAATACCACTAGAAATTTCTGTACTTATAAATTGTTGAACAGGTTTAGTAATCTTGCTTAATCGTGCTTTTCTAGTAGCTTGGTCTTTAAAAGTAAGCATATCAAAAAAATCATCAATAAAATCTAGGTTGTTAGGCATTTTGCCCCAAAATTACTACGTTCTCTCTTCAACATACGTTTCACCAATTATATCTTTTTTCTTCATACTATCAATATCATTAGTTGAAAATCCTAACTGTAATAAAACTTCATTATTGTCTTCGCCTACTAATCCTGCTCGTCTATCCCAACTAGGTTGATCTGGCTCTGATTTCCACAAAAATCCACCCAAAAGTCTTTCAGGAATATAAGGATGATCTACAATCTGAAACCAATTTCGATCATGAAGTTGCGGGCTCATCAAAGGATCTGGAGGAGCTAGAACTGGTGCCGCAATAATACCTAGGGCTTGTAATTGATCTGCTAAATCAAAAGGATCAAATTGTCTAACAAAATCACTAATGGCTAAATCAATTTCTTTTCTACCTTTGATTCTACCAATAATAGAAGACCACTCGTGTCCTATTTCTGACCAAGATTTATTTCCCATAAATTCAGTTAGATTTGCCCACTGTAAATCATTTTCCGCAGCAATATTAATCCACCTATCTTCACCAGATGCTTGATAGCAATTATGCGGAACAATAGATGGATCGCTATTGCCTAAAGGTTTTGGAATTCTACCATTCATTGTCCATTCTGATATGATATTAGGAAATTGCCAAGCGATATCTTCAATTTGTGCCAAATCAATATAGCTTCCTGCATTTGTTTTTTCTCTCTGCATTAAAGCGCCAAGTACTGCTACTATCCACGTTAAAGGAACTGTTGCATCTGAATGAAGGATTGGTATCATCTCCTCAGGTGTCCCATCTTCATATCCTCTTATTAGAGCATGGCCAGCCATTGCATCGAAACCAACACCAAACATAATGCGACCTAAGTAAGGACCTTCTTGACCCCAACCTGCCAATGAAAGCATAGTAATTCTTTCATTGATTTTTTTCACTACTTCCCATCCATACCCAAGTCTATCTATTGTGCCTGCAGAAAAACTTTCAACTAAAATATCACCCCATTTAATTAATCTTGTCAAGACATCTCTTCCTTCAGTGGTTCGTATGTCTAAAGCAATATTTCTTTTGTTTCTATTTCCGTGATGATGAGTATTAATACGTTCATAAATTGGCCCTGTACCTTCAGCAACTCTAGGATCTAGTCTAGGATCACCAGCATTACGAGTTTCTGACTTTCTTGGATAACTTTCAACTTTTATAACATTGGCACCTAAGTCTCCCATTAAAGAACAGCCAAATGGGCCAGCCCAAACTTCCGCAATTTCTACAACATTAATATTTGACAGCATCTTACTGGTCATTTGAATCTCCAAAAAAACTAACTAGTCACCCCAGCACGAAATAAGGCAATGATTTCTTGATCGCTGTACTTTAAATTTTTTAAAATTTCATTTGTGTGTTCACCAAAATTTGGAGACGATCTTGAAACCCAGCTTTCAGAATTTAATCCATTCATTCTAAATGGAGGGCCAGCAAGAGTAATATCGCCAACCCCTTTTTTTTCTTGAGTTATATATGAATTTCTAAAAACAGACTGTGGGTCATTTTGAAGCTCAGACGCATCTAAGACTGGACAAGCCATCACGCCTTTTTCTTGCAATTCATTAAATGCTTCATATTTATTTTTATCTGCCAACCAACTTTCAAGTATTAATTTAAATTCTTCGAAATGATTTGGTCTTTGTTCTGGATCAATAAATCGTTGATCTTGTGCAACTTCAGGTCTACCAATTGCATTACAAAGCTTTGTAAACATTGGATCTCTTCCCGCTGAAAAAAGCATATATCCATCTTTGCATTTATATGCACCCATTGGATATAATCCCCTAGATTGTCCACTTGATCTTGGTTGCAAGGCCCCATTTACTGACCAAAGAAAAAAAGCACTGTCTACGTTACCCATCAATGCTTCCACTCCAGCAATATCAACGTTACGCGGAATACCATCGGCTTTTTTTCCCCAAACTGCTGCAATTCCAACTGCCGCAGCCGTGGATCCTATTTGCACAACTCCAGCATAAGGGCCGTATCTTAATGGAGGATTACCAGTAATGGAGTGCCGATGAGATCTTGTTGACCATCCAAATATAGATAAGTCATTTTCTATTCTATCCTTATAGGGCCCGGTCATACCATGAGGAGTTATTGTAACAATATTGGGCATCAGAGAATCATCAAAATTTAATGCAGCAATAATTGCTGCAGTCTCTAAAGCAGGTAAATCGATAATTATCAAATCAAATTGTGAAGCAAGGCGTCTAATAATTTCTTTGCCTGAATTAGTATTGTGATCTAATACTAATGATTTCTTACTAGTATCAAATGCTAAATGCATAGCGCCATGATCTATGTGAAATAAATCATTAGGAAAAGGAGCAATTTTTCTAATCTCACTAATAGATGGTGGTTCAATTTTAACAACATTTGCTCCGAAATCAGAAAATTTTTTACCAGCTGCTGAAACACTTACTGTACCACCAATTTCAAGAACTTGAATATCTACTAATGGTTGTTCCACAACATTACCTTAATTTTTATGAAGGAAAGACTAGATTTAAATACTATAGTAATATTACACGAATTAAAAGATAATTATCTCCATTAGAATAAAAAATAATGACTAGAAAGAACGACTAGAAATAATGACTAGAAAGAACGACTAGAAATAATGACTAGAAATAAAAAAGATTTTCAGTTAAATTCATTAGAAATAGCATCTTTAATTCAAGCATCCCGCATATTAAATTTATCTACTATTAATAAGAATGGATTGCCTCATCTAGTGCCAATGTGGTTTATTACAGACGAAAATGGATTAATTAATTTTACAAGCTATCATAAATCACAAAAAATTGTCAATCTTATAAGAGACAAGAGAATTGTTGTTATGGTTGAAAGTGGAAACAACTATGAGGATTTAAAAGGAATAACAATAGAAGGAGTAGGGATAATAGATAATAACGAATCATTATTACTAAAAACAATCGATGCAATTACAAATAAATATGGCGTGAACAGAACAATCTCTGACAACAATAAAATGCTTACTAAAAGAGTCAATGTAAAAATTATTCCCAAAAAAATTATAAGTTGGGATTTAAGTAAATCTTAATTTAAGATTATTTTAAACTGTTCATTCCATTTTTTGCTCTTTGTTGGTTCACCCATACTATTAGTCTCTTTTCTTTTAAAAGAAAAGAGACTAAATTTGTATTCGATATTCCCAATTTTTTTGAAATATTGCTAATGCCCCACTTATCATTATTCATGAGATCAAAAATGAATGCACACATCGGTAAATAATTTTTATTACTAGAAGCATAGGACAATTTGCCATTGCTTAATGATCCATTTTTATTAAAAGCTTCAAATAAGTCAAAACTTTTAATAAAAATAATTAAATCAATACTTGAACGTAATTGGCACGTTATTTCTATTTTTAATTTCTTTACAGCACTTTTCATATTCATATTCATGCTTCTATTTTCAGATGCAGAAACAACAATTGTAGTATTTTTCAAAGAAAGTCTGACAGATGATGCTTTTTTGTCACGATGCTGGCCACCAGGCTTAGAAGACAAAAAATAATCTATATGACACATTTCTAACAATTTATCTTCATCAATCAAGAGTAAAAATGTCCAATTTTTTTCTTTGATTAAATCTCTTTTTTGCATAATTATTTATATAATACTTTAAAAAGATTTCGATTAGTTGTTATTAAAAGAAATAACGCACTCAATTTTTAATCAATCTTTCTTCTGTAAATCAAATGATAAAATATCAACTTTAAACCGAGAATATATAATCAATTTTCTTTAATAATTTTTTATATCATAAATATGATATAAAAGTCATAGGGAAGAGGTTGTTGTGGTGACACCTTTTCCTCCCTATTGCAATAAAATTCATACTTATATACGCAACTATTAAATACATTAAATGGTTAACTATATACACATAAATTCGTTTAATTAATTAGAATAAACTACTGCATTGAACAGATAGCAGGTTGATTAGTCTTATAATATATTTAATAAAAGATATCAAACAATTTATTTATTCTTAAAGGATTTTTATGAAAGACAAAATTAAAGTTCAAGTTATTGGAGCTACCGGATATGGCGGGATAGGTATTATTGACCTCTTGTCTTCGCATCCTAACTTCCAAATAATAAGTTTACTAGCAAAGGATAAATTTGGAAAAACAATCAATAACTTTTATCCTCATTTAAACAATATTAGTGAATTAATGGTAGAAGAAGTTACCCAAAATGCAATTGGCAAAGATGCTAATGTTATTATTTTTACTACTCCTGATACAGTTGCAATGCAAATGATTGAACCTATATATGAAAGGTTGATGAAAAATAATATAAAAATTATTGATTTTTCTGGAGATTTTCGTTTTAAAAATATTAATGATTACGAGGAATATGCACAAAAGCACCCCAAGCTCAATAAATTTCAGCATAGTGCAAAAAATTTATTAGATAAATCAGTTTATGGGCTTCCAGAACTTTTTAAAGATGAAATAAAAGATGCGAGAATTGTGGGAAATCCTGGATGCTTTGCTGTGTCTATGATATTAGGCATTGCACCTTTAAATAAATTAAACCTTATTGATAAAACACAAATTAATATAGATAGCACTACTGGAACGTCTGGAGCTGGAAAAAGTTTAAATGAAATACAGCATTTTTCAAACATGGAAAGTAATTTTATTCCATATCGAGCATTGTCACATCAACATGTAACAGAAGTAAAAAAAGTAGCCTCAAGTCTTGGTAATACAATTGAAAACATTCATTTTGTACCTCATCTCATCAATACAACTAGAGGAATTATGTCTTCAATACATATAGAATTAATAGAAAAAACTACAAAAAATAAACTACTTAAAATTTTTCAAGATTATTATAGAACAGATTATTTTATCAGAATTATAGATAATCCACCTAGTCTTAAAAATGTTAGAGGTTCTAACTATTGTGATATATCTATAGATGTTGATGAGAAAGGAAAGCATGCTGTTATTTTTTCTGCGATAGATAACCTTATGAAAGGCCAAAGCAGTAATGCTGTTCAATGTTTAAATATTATGTATGGACTAAATGAAAAAACTGGCCTTGAAAGGGCGCCCTTATATCCTTAGTTATTTAAATGAAATAAGACCACTGGCATCTTCTTTATTAATTAATAACCTTCTTGCTGGATAATTAATTGTAATACCTTCTTCATTCAATCGTTGATGAATTCTTTTTATTACAATATGCTTCAATGAACCTACGCTTCTTCTATTGTTTGCACGTATTTTAACAAGAAAATTAATATTAGAATCACCAAATTCAGTAAATAAAAATAAAGGAGATCTATCAGAAATTGCATCATCAACTTCTGCAATTATTTTGGATAATTCATCAATGCAAATTTTTTCTACAGTATCTAAATTTGATTCATAGGATACACCTGATTCAACCTTTACATCCATTGGAGAATCAACAGCGTCAAAATTAGTAACAGTTGAATCAGCAAGCTGTGAGTTAGGCATCATGATGAGATTATTGTCAAATGTTCGTAGTCTAGTCGCTCTCCAGCCAATATCCTCAACCCAACCAGTAGGACCTCCTTCAATTTCAATAAAATCATTTACACGTACAGAAGAATCTGAAAGCATATAGGAACTAGCAATTACATTTGTAAGAATTGGTTGCACTGCTAAAGCAAAAGCAAAGCCTCCAATTCCTAATCCAGCCAATAACGGGCTAATTGATATTCCCATTAATGAAAGTCCTACTAAAATGGCAGCCAAAGATGCAGTAAAATTAACCATGCGTTTTATAATGGGTAAATTAGATCGATTAATAAAAACTTGTAATTTATGAGTGCCTGTATATGAAGCATTAAAAATATATTCTGACTCATACCAGGCAATAAAACTATCAAAAATTCTTTTAAAAACTAGCAAGCTTATCGCTATATTAAATGATCGCCACACATTTGAAATAAACTCACTATATTCAATTAAAAAAGACAAAGTGCTGATTGCAAAAAATAAACCCTGGCCAGTAATAATTAAAAAAATAGGGGTCTTCAAGCTAGCAACTAATTTATCATCTAGCGTCGTTTCTGTTGTTTTTGTAAGGCGATGAATGATTCTTTTAAGAAATAGTAATCCAATAAAACTGACAAGCGCAGAACTCATTAAAATTAATAATGCAAATAATAGTTCTTCAAATGAATTTTTACTAATCGACATATAGATTCCTCAATAAAATATTACCGGTTCAAGCGTACATGATATTAATATATAAATTAATTATTAATTTATATTATATATGCAAATTAAAGAACAATAAAATATATCTTGGCTAATTATTTTTATTAATTGCCATTCTCCAAATAAAGAAAAAAGCAACTGTCGATATGCTAGCCATAATTGCCAGTAAAAAGAAAACTGCTTGGGTATCATATGTTTCGGCAAAATAACCACATATTGTACCTGCTACAGAGGCAATGCCAAAGCCAAGAAAAAATTGAAGACCAAAAGCTTTTCCAATTGCACCCTTCGGAGCAAAGCTAGCCATCAAGCTATTTGCAATTGGCTGCTGACCCCAATTAAATATAACAAATATTGCAATAATAGTTACCAAAGTCCAACCAGAAGAAACACCAATCAATATACAGCTTGGCACAAGGATAACATTAAACAATAAAGCAGCTTTTGCTGTATTCATTTTATCGGCTAAATATCCACCAAAAAATTGACCAAAAATGCCAGTCAGCAATAATAAAGTAGTTAAACTGCCAGCAATGACAGAGCTGTTATAAGAAAAAATTTCAATACCTAAATTATCTTTAATGTGTAATGCAAAAAACGTTAAGGCGCCTCTATAAATAAATCCATTTGCAATAATTGTTATGTAAATTAACAACAATCTTGGCTCAGACCAATCTTTTAAAGATTGAATTAATTTGCCAGCATCAAATTTCTTTTTATCAGATTGTATTTTTTCGGAATATATGCCTAAAAGTTTTTCCTTTTCAATTACTTCTTGTCTTGAAGGAGCATATTTCTGAAAAATTAAGAAAGCTATAATAGTTATAAAAAAAACAAATCCGTAAGCAGATCTCCATCCAAAAGAAGCCGCAAAAAAAACAGCGATAGATGGGGATAATGCTAGGCCTATATTTCCAGCTATGCCATGTTTTGCAAGTCCATTACCACGATTTTTTGCCATAATAGCTACCATTGCAGTTCCAGGGGGATGATAAAGACCTATGAATCCGCCTAATAAAAGCAATGAGAATGATAAAAAATACAGATTTGGAGAAAATGCAACAAAGAGAGAGCAGACTGCAGCTGCAAGTAAAGCAAAAGAAATCAATCGCTTTTCACCAAATTTATCAGATAAAAAACCTGCAAGAATCGCTGTCCCGCCGAAAAGAATAGTACCTGCAGTTGCTAAAGAACCTAAGGCAGTGAGCCCAATATTAAATTCTTGTCCTACATAAAATAAAACAGCAGCAAAAGTTACTTCGATAGTATGAACTGTACCGTGAGCAATCATTGCAGAAAAAACTGGTCGTTTCAATTAGGTACCTAACTTATAAAATAATTAATAAAATCCTTAACAAGTATCCTATAAGTTATTCAAACAAATAACTAACTAATCTAATATTTTTAATATAAACTATGATAGAAATAATTTACGAGACACAAACAATTAAAAAATTCTGAGAAGAAAATAAAAAATCATTAATCAATCAAATGATAGTTTGTAATCACTAATTCATTAACTTTTCCACGACTACTGACATTGGAGGATAAAGATCTCCTTGCTTTAACAATTTGTAATTTATAACCGCTAGCCTGATAAGCTCCAATAATCCATGGGTGATCAGAATTTGACAACATGACATAGACTTGTTTTTTCGTTAATTCATCTATCACTAACTTAAGCTTCAATTGTTCACCTTCTCCAAATTTTTTTGAAGTATAGCTTGTAAAACTAGCAGTTTTAGAAATTGGATAAAATGGAGGATCAAGATACACAAAATCATTAGATTGTGCTAACTGAGAGTTTGTTTTTACATCTGCGGTATTAAAATGAACTTTTTTAAGAAGAATAGCTATCTTATTTAAATTATTTTCATCAAAAATTTTTGGTGACACATACTTACCATGCGGAACATTAAAATGTCCTTTTCTATTAACTCTATAAAGTCCATTAAAACATGTTTTATTTAAAAAAATAAATCTTGCTGCTATTTCGACGACCGTTTTAGGTTCTTGAGAACGTATTGAATAAAAGAACTTTTCTCTATCTTCATTTTTATAAGCTAAATATTTATTTTCATATTTGCTCAAATAAATCTTTAAAGCAGATAAATTATTTTTAATTACTTTATACGTAGATATTAAATCTTTATTAATATCACCTATAAAAAATTTTCTGTGACCGTCAACATTTTGAATAACATTCAAAAATAATGCACCTGCACCAACCATTGGTTCAAAATAATTATTAAATTGATTAGGTAAATTATCTATGAGTATCGGTGCAATACTTGACTTGCCACCTGCCCATTTTAAGAATGGTTTTGCTAATTCACTCATGCTAATTCTCACATTTAATTTAAAAGAAACAATTCTGAAACAATTCTGAAACAATACTTAGGTATTATCCAGCTATGTATTTCGTTTAGCAATAAGCAACAAATATAACTAGATAATTTAATTTGGAGGTTACAGATGGATACAGGAGATACAGCCTGGATATTGACTAGCTCAGCTTTAGTTTTTTTTATGACACCTGGCTTAGCCTTTTTTTATGGTGGAATGGTTAGAACAAAAAATGCTCTCGCAATGTTTATGAAGATTTTTGCTGCTATAGGAGTTGTTACAGTAACATGGACACTACTCGGCTTTTCTTTAGCATTTGGAGATGATGTTGGTGGATTCATTGGCAATTTAAAATTTATTGGATTATTCAATTTAGGCACAAATTCTAGTAATTTTGGTCTAACAATCCCTGATAATGTTTTTATGGTTTTTCAAATGATGTTTGCAATAATAGCGCCTGCGCTTATAGCAGGTGCAGTAGCTGAAAGAATGAAATTTAATGCCTGGATCATATTTATTGCCTTATGGTCAATTTTAGTTTATTCTCCAATTGCACATATGGTTTGGGGTGGAGGATTTATTGCTTCAAATATTGAAGCTCTTGATTTTGCAGGTGGTTTAGTCGTCCATATTAATGCAGGAGCCGCAGCATTGGCTGCAGTTATAGTGCTCGGAAAAAGAAAGAATAGCGGCAAGCCTGTTAGGCCAAGCTTGGTTCTTTTAGGCGCAGGAGTTCTTTGGTTCGGTTGGTTTGGATTTAATGCCGGTTCTGCACTAGCCGCAGATGGAATAGCAGCAAATGCATTTGTAACAACTCAAATAGCAGCTGCAACTGCGGCAATTTGCTGGAATCTCTATGAATCATTAACTGGCAGTAAGCCTTCAACCATTGGCTTTGCTTCTGGTGCAGTAGCAGGATTAGTTGCAATTACTCCTGCAGCAGGATTCGTTACCCCATTTTCAGCATTACTTATTGGAGTTGCTGCAGGAGTAATATGTCCGGCTTGTATTAAATTAAAAAATAAATTCAATTATGATGACTCCTTAGATGTTGTTGCTGTGCATCTTATTGGTGGAATTATTGGTTCTCTTATGCTAGGTCTACTTGCAGATGTTGCAGTTAATGGTGCAGGAGCTAATGGCTTATTTCTTGGCAATGCAACGCTATTAATGAATCAGATACTCGCAATAATCTTTACAATTGCATACTCTTTTATTTTTTCATTTATGATTATAAAAGTAATTGATAAAACAATTGGCATACGAGTAAGTGATGAAATAGAATCGAGTGGATTAGATATAGCATTACATGGTGAAGATTTTGCTTCTAAAGAGTAATTTATAAATTACTCTACTTTTAAGATATTGTATTAGAAAAATATAATACAATATCTTATTTTTTTTTTACATATTTCTTTCAATCTGTTATTATTTGCCCATGACAGACAAAATCTATCCTATTGGACAACTTCCAAAAATTGGAGAAATACCAGAATTAATGTATGCTGCTACCTTACGAAAAAATAAGTATGGTGAACCAAAAAAAGCATTTACCATAGAAAAAGTACCAGTGCCAGTAATTGGAAAAAATGAAGTATTAATTGCTGTTATGGCTGCAGGCGTAAATTATGATGGAGTATGGGCAGCATTAGGAAAGCCCGTAGATATAATTAAACAAAATCAACGTAAAGGATACAAAGAAGAATATCAAATATGTGGTTCAGATGCTTCTGGAATTGTTTGGAAAATCGGAGAAAAAGTCACGAACGTTAAAATTGGAGATGAGGTAGTAATCTCGTGTGGTGTTTGGAATATAAATGCAAAAGATTTCAGTAAAAGTAAAACTCCAATGGAGTCAAATTCATCCGGAATATGGGGATATGACACTAATTATGGTTCATTTGCTCAATTTTCACTAGTAAAAGATTTTCAATGCTATTCAAAGCCAAAACATTTAAGCTGGGAGGAATCCTCTGCCTATATGTTAACAGGAGCAACTGCTTACAGGCAATTAATGGGATTTAGTCCAAATATAGTATCCAAAAATACCCCTGTGTTGATTTGGGGAGGCGCTGGTGGGCTAGGTTCAATGGCGATTCAAATTACCGCAGCATTAAAAGGAAAGCCAATCGCAGTAGTTTCTAGTAAAGAAAAAGAGGAATACTGTAAAAAAATTGGTGCAATAGGAACAATTAATAGAAAAAAATACTCTCATTGGGGTAGATTACCAAATATCAATAATGAAATTGAGATGAATAAATGGACTATAAGTGCAAAAAAAATTCTCTCAGAATTCCAAACAATTTTAAAAGATAATCTTAGACCAATGATCGTTTTTGAACATTCCGGTGAAGACACAATTCCCACTTCTGTTTTTATGTGTGGGACTGGAGGCATGATAGTTATATGTGGTGGGACTTCAGGATACAATGCAGATGTCGATTTAAGATATTTATGGGTTAAGCAAAAAAGATTGCAAGGTTCTCATTTTGCAAATCCATCAGATTGTGAAGGAATTAATCATTTAGTAAAAGAAAAAAAAATTAAACCAATGATATCCAAAATATATAAATTTAATGAAATTGGCGTAGCCCATCAAAAATTAAAAGATAATAAAAATCATCCAGGACAAATGACTATACAAGTTGGATCAAAGAAATAAAAAGCACATCATGATAGAAAAAAATATTACAAAAATAAATGATCAGTTAATAGAACTAGAACTTTTTGCTTATAAGTTAGCAAAAGATGCTGGTAATAAGATTAGTAGCGAATTAAAAAAACCAGGCAAAATATCTTATAAAAATGATTCTGAAAATAATACGAATCTATCAAATCCAGTATCAGAAACAGATAAAAATATAGAGATTAGTATACGAAAAAAAATATCCGAAAAATATCCATCACATAAAATTATTGGCGAAGAGAGTACAGTAAAAGATACTTTTAGTAATAATTTTGTATGGGTAATAGATCCCATCGATGGGACAACAAACTTTATTAATGGATTGCCAATTTTTGGTTGTTCTGTTGGATTATTATATAATAATAGTCCAATTGTTGGTGCTATATGGCTGTCTAGCTCGCATGAATTACTGCCAGGAACTTATCATGGCAGTATAAATTCTAAATTAAAATTTAATGGTAAAGTTTTTAACTACGACAAAGAATCTAAAAATATTAAACGCAGATTGCATTCAATGCCCTATGCCATCCCATCTAATAATACAAATACTGACATAAGAGTAACTGGATGTGCTGTTTTTGAAATTGCAATGTTAGCTACAGGAATTTTAGATGGAGGATACTTAAATAATATGAGACTCTGGGATGTTGTTGCTGGGGTTGCATTATTAAAGCTAACAAAAAAAGAAATATGGATAAAAAATAAAAATAAATGGGAAAAAATTGAAAAAAATATTAATGGTAAATTAATTCTGTCTAATGATATCAAGGATATTCAAAAATGGCATGGCACACTAATTGTTGGAAATAGTAAGGATATAGATATATTAAAGAACAGATTCAAAACCAAGCAAATACTTAAAGGATTAATGCAGAGATTTTTCAATATTTTGAAATATAATTTTTATGCTAAATTAAAGGCAATGGCCAACATCTCCAAGGATAAATATTAGGTAGCACTGGATTGTCAATTAATTTTTCTATTCTCGTTTTTAAACTTAAAATCTCTTGATAATTTAATAATTTTACAAGTTCGCACTGATCAGATTGTATCTCTTTATTAAGTTTTTTAAGATCACTTAATAAATTATTAGATATTCTATTTTCTGCAAAATCCCATATCACTGTTCGTAATTTTTCTTCATAGTGAAATGACAATGCGTTGTCAATGCCCCATATTTTGTCATTAGAATCTTGGATAATATGTCCACCTTTTCTGTCAGCATTATTAATAATAATATCAAAAATAGCTAATTTCAAAAGAGACTCGTGATTAATAGAATGTTCAATAAAATGAAAATAATTTTTATCAGTATCGTGATAAATATACTCTTGAAAAGATCCTAAACCATAAGGTCCGTCCCTAATAATCATAGGTGGAATTATTCCCCATTCTAAAATCTGATCTAATTTAAATGCAGCTAACTCCCTCGTTGGTAAAGTGTCAGTATTAAAATCATATAAATCTCTTAATCCATCCATAGGTTTATAAACAGCAAGAAATTTATTCAAATCAGTATTTTCAAGTAAAACTAAGAAAACATAGTTCGATCCATTATAAATAGGATCTACTTGTAAAATATCTGCAGTGGTTAAAAAAAATATTTTTTCTTCTATGTCTATAGATTCAGCATATTGAATTAAAGCTTTCTGATTAATAAGATTATTTTTCAATTATCATCCTTTAACTACTTTTTTTTGATTTAAGCCTAATCCAATTCTCATGGCAGAACAATGCATAATCATAGATGAATACATAGATAAATTTTCTTTAACAATCACTTCTATTTTTTCTAAATCAATCTTATTTATACCAAGAGATAAGCACCGATCGATGCTTCCATAAAATGGATATGCTAAAAATTTACTTGAAGAAACTGCATAATAATATAAACCACGACTTCTTTGCCTTACTTCGGGAAATGAAGAAAGATGTTGCAATTGCAACCATGCATAATCTAAATATTCATTGTAATTTGATAATGATAAATATAAATCAGGAATTATTGTAGATTTGAAAACAGTTTTAAAACTTTCTAATAAGTCAAAATTATCTTTTTTACAAAATGATAATTTATAATTTTTATTTAGAATTTCCTCGTTTAAATCTTTACGCATTAAATTATCTCCCTTGCCTCCAACAAAATCATTATGAAAAGATTCAAGTAATGCAGCTAAAATCAAAAGTATTTGCGGTTGAAGGTATGTAAAGATATCTAGAATTTTTATAATTTGATCACGATCATTTGAATTATTTTTTTTAAAAAAATCATTATGACTACCAAAATCAATAACATCTTCTAGCGGCTTTAAAGACATATCATTGATATATAAAGCATTATTAATAAACCCATTTGTATTCACGCTTGAAAAAATATTTCTG
Organism: Chloroflexota bacterium; assembly: GCA_003228125.1. Classification (GTDB taxonomy): domain Bacteria; phylum Chloroflexota; class Dehalococcoidia; order UBA2979; family UBA2979. Next base: position 26,832 of record QGNP01000002.1, read on the forward strand.
AGAACCTTGTTTGAGTATGTGTCAAAAAATAATAACTCTTCTAAAACTGAAGGCATTAAAGGACTACGTAACGATTGTAAAATATTTTGTCGCATTTAAATTTCAATAACTTTATAAAAAATTACACTTTCTGCATATATTGTATTAACTTTAGTATGACTAAAATATATCATATAAATTATTAACTTTTTAAAATATTAGACATGAACAATATAAGACCTCACACATTATTACTTGCAGAACCTCGTGGATTTTGTGCTGGCGTCGTGAGAGCAATTGAAGTAATCAATTATTTATTAGAAAATGAAGAACCTCCAATTTATTCATTTCATGAAATAGTGCATAATAAATTTATTGTCGACAGTTTTAAAAAAAGAGGTATCATTTTTGTTGATTCTATCGATGAAGTCCCTGAACATTCACGTATTGTATTTAGCGCGCATGGAATATCTCCAACCGTCATGCAAGAAGCAGAAGAAAAAAGTTTGAAAATTATTGATGCAACCTGTCCACTTGTTACAAAAGTGCACCTTGAAACAAAAAAAGCTGCAAAAGATGGATTTGATATACTTTTAGTAGGACACAGAGGACATGATGAAGTCGAAGGGACGCTTGGAGAAGCTCCAAGTAAGACAACTGTCATTGATTCAGTTGACGAAGTAAATGAAATTACAATTAATTCAGAAAAAGTTTTTGTTGTTACTCAGACCACCCTTTCAGTTAATGATACAAATGAAATTATTGACTCAATTAGCGAAAAATTTCCAAAAGCAGAAATCAGAAATGATATTTGCTATGCAACTACAAACAGGCAATCTGCTGTGCAAGAACTTGCAAAAAAGGCTGATATAATATTAGTAGTAGGATCGCCAAATTCAAGTAACTCAGTTAGATTAATGGAACATGCTAAAAGTTCTGGTGCAGTTGCTTATCGCATTGAAGGCATAGATGAAATAAAAGAGGTGTGGTATAAAAATGTAGGTACAGTTGGCCTCACAGCTGGAGCATCCGTCCCTGATGAATTACTAGAACCAATTATCAATGATTTAATTGCAAGAGGAGTTACAAAAATTGATACTATTAGCGTGGCTCAAGAAACAATCGAATTTAAACCTCCTAACAATTTACCAATCCCTAAAAGAATACTAACTCAGTAAAAAGGTTTACTTTTGAATAATATTTTATATAAAAAACCATTGTATTTTTTTTCATTACTACTTTTTTTTATTTCAATGAACTCGGTATTAAATTATGTATTTTATTTTATATTTGGCATTTTTCATGGTGTTAATTATATTTATTCATCAAGATCAAGGCAAAGACCAAATAAATTTTTACTAATATACGTACTTATTTTATGGTTCATTGCATATATAGAAAAAATCATTTCTCTATATATTTTTGGTAAACAAGATTTCTTTATCGACTTATCAATTCTATTTTTTATAGGACTAACGGGATTTATGTGCATAGGGCCTATTTTAAGAAAATAGTGAAAAGTCGCTTATTAAATAATAAAATATTATTCACGATCAGAAAAATCATACATTATGTCAATGTCGGAAAAAGAACTGCTTATAGAATCTACTACATCTAATCCCATCAAAGCTCCAATAGCCACGCAATGCCTAGGATTCTCAGAAATATGTATCGGAATGCCAGTTTCTAAAAGCAAAAATTTATCAATGTCTTTTAAGTAGGCACCTCCGCCAGTTATCATAATTCCTCTATCAATCACATCAGATGCTAGTTCAGGAGGAGTCATATCTAAAACGGACGCTACAGTAAGCGCAATTGATTCTAGATGAACTGATATTGCATTAGTGATTTCATAGGAATTAATACTGACTGTTCTCGGAGTACCTGAAAGCTGATCTTTTCCTCTTATACCAATTGATTTTTGATCACTTGATTCCATTGCCATTCCAATATTAATTTTAATTTCTTCTGCGGCCCTAGATCCAATTATTAAATTGTGTCTTTTTCTAATATAATCAATAATGGCAGAATCAAATGTATCTCCACCCACCCTAATTGATTTACTTGCAACAACTCCAAACATTGAAATTACAGCAGCTTCAGTTCTGCCTCCTCCAATATTGAGAACCATATGGCCTCTAGGTGAATGAATGGGAAGACCTGATCCTAAAGCGGCTGCCACTGATTCAATAATTAAATATGGTGGCTTACGAGATCCAGCGGCAAGTGCAGCATCTCTTATCGCTCTTTGTTCAACATTTGAAATACCTAATGGAACGCATATCATTAATTTTGGCTTGATTAATCTTAATGGCCCTAAAACCATTCTAATAAAATAGGTAAGCATGGCTTCAGCAATACGATAGTCAGCTATAACACCTTCTCGGAGTGGTCTCACTACTTGCATGCTATCTGGTTCTCTTCCAAGCATATTTTGTGCATTTTTACCAATTGCAATAACAGTTTCATCATTTGTTGTTAGTGCAACCACAGATGGCTCATCAATAATAACTCCTTTTTTATATTCAGCAATTACAATACTTGACGTACCTAAGTCAACGCCAATTTTTTTAGCAAGCATTCTAAACCCCACATACTACTTTCTTAATATTTTTGCGCCTAGATGTTTTAATTGGTCTTCAATTTTGCCATAACCTCTATCTAAATGAAACAAATCACTAATAATTGTTTCACCTTCTGCAGCAAGACCGGCAATAATGGCTGCTGCTCCCGCACGTACATCAAGTGCTTTTATTGATCCTCCATGTAATTTTTTAGGTCCATCAATAAAAATCTTCTGTTTGTCAATTTTAATATTTGCTCCCATTAAATTTATTTCATTTATATATAGCATCCTATTATCAAAAACTCTTTCATGAATAATAGATGTTCCATCAGCTTGTGTTAGTAAAATAGCCATAGGTGCTTGCAGATCTGTTGGGAAACCAGGATATGGAACAGATTGAACATTAACTGATTTGATCGTATTGCTTGCGTCAATCATAATAGAATTATCATAATCCATAACAATAATATTAGCATCTTTAAATTTCTCAATAACAGCACTCATGTGTTCAGAGCAAACATTAAAAATAGTTCCAGTTCCCCTTGTAGCAGCAATAGCCATCATTAAAGTACCTGCTTCAATTCTATCAGGAATAATTCTTAATTCTGTTCCAAACAATCGTTTAACACCAATAATAGTTAAAGTTTGACTACCAGAACCTGTAATATTTGCTCCCATTAAAATCAATAGATCTAGTAACATAGTTACTTCTGGTTCTGTAGCAACATTCGTGATGATCGTTGTCCCATTAGCAAGGACAGCAGCAAAAACTAAATTAATAGTTCCCAAAACACTAGGATAATCCAATACAATTTTTGAACCTGAGAGCTGAGTTGATTTAGCAATTAACTTGTCTTGATTCACATTAACTTTGGTACCTAATTTCATTAATCCAGCAATATGTATATCGATTGGACGATTGCCAATAGCATCACCCCCAGGTAAAAAACATTCTGCTTCTCCAAATCTTGCTATCAAAGGTCCAAGTACTAAAATAGACGCTCTAATTTTAATAGAGAGTTCTTTTGAAAGAGATGTTCCATCTATGGAATTGGCATTTATTTCAAGATAGTCATTATTATACGAAACATTAGCTCCTAAGCTTTTAAGAATATCGAGCATATCATCAATATCAGAAATATCTGGAATATTATAATATCTAATTTTCTCATTAGTCAATAAAGCGGCAGCAATAGCATAGAGAGCAGCATTCTTTGAACCATTGACTTCTGTTTTACCAGACAGCATATAGCCACCATTTATTGTAAATATGTCAGTATGTGAATTGGTCAATGAATATCCTCGAATCTGAATAATGAATTATTTTTATAATAGATTATTTTGATACATATTAAAAAGCATAAAATGCAAATTCAAAGATTACTATAAGATTGATTGATAAATTAATAGAAAAAACTTATTTAACATCTATTGCAGATGCCTTTATTCTCAAGTCTGCTCTTTTTAGAGAGCTTTTTGCTCTAGAAATATCTATAATTTCATTCTCAATGGCATCGCCTAATATTCTTTTTTGAGCACGATTTTTAGATTCTCCTGCACGATCTCTATTAATACTTTGAAAAGTTTCACAAGCATCGGCTAGAATAACAACTTTATTATCATAAATTTCAAGAAAACCACCATGAATAACAAAGTTACTATTAGATGACGAGCTTTTTATATTAACAATTCCTACATCAAGAGCAGTAATCAATGAGGCATGGTTAGGAAGTATTGTCAATTGGCCATCGATAGAATTAATATTAATAGAGCCGACATCTTCTATGTCAATAGAACTTGTGTCTGGTTGCAAAATAACTAATTTCATATTTAATACTCTTAATTTTAAAATAATTTATTAATCTTTTGCCATTTCTTTGGCTCGTTCAATGGCTTGGTCAATATTACCAATCATATAAAATGCTGACTCTGGAATATCATCATGTTTGCCATCTAGGATTTCTAAAAACCCTCTAACGGTTTCACTAACAGTAACATATTGACCAGGAGTTCCGGTAAATTGCTCGGCAACAAAAAATGGCTGAGTCAAAAATCTTTGAATTTTTCGTGCTCGTCCTACAATTAATTTATCTTCATCTGAGAGCTCTTCGATTCCTAATATATTAATAATATCCTGTAGATCCTTATATCTTTGAAGTGTTTGAACAACGCCAGTAGCAGCTCTATAATGGTCGTCTCCTACAACTCTTGGTTCAAGAATTCTACTCGTTGAAGATAAAGGATCAACTGCTGGATACAATCCTTGTTCGACCAAAGATCTATCTAAAGCTACATTAGAATCTAAATGGCCAAATGTTGTAGCAACACCAGGATCCGTATAATCATCAGCAGGTACATAAATAGCCTGAAAAGATGTAATAGAACCTTTAGCCGTAGAAGTAATACGTTCTTCTAACTCACCTACTTCAGTGGCCAATGTGGGCTGATAACCAACAGCAGATGGCATTCTGCCTAATAATGCTGAGACTTCTTGGCCAGCAAGAGTATAGCGATAAATATTATCAATAAATAATAGTACATCTCTTTCTTCTTCATCGCGAAAATATTCTGCCATTGTTAATCCGGTTAAAGCAATTCTCAACCTAACTCCTGGAGGTTCATTCATTTGTCCAAAAACTAAAGCAGTTTTGTCAAGAACACCAGATTCTTCCATTTCATGCCAAAGATCATTACCTTCACGAGACCTTTCTCCAACACCGGCAAAAACAGAAAGACCTCCGTGCTCAGTTGCTAAATTTCTAATTAATTCTGTATTAATAACTGTCTTTCCAGTACCTGCTCCACCGAATAATCCTACTTTACCGCCCCTAGCTAAAGGGGAAATTAAATCAATAACTTTAATGCCAGTTTCAAGCATCTGAGCAGTAGTCACTTGTTCAGAGAATTTTGGTGGTTTTCTGTGAATTGGCCAACGCGGCACATCATCTCCAATAGGTTCCCCTGGATCAAGGGGCTCACCATTCACATTAAAAATTCTACCTAATGTTTTAGGACCTACTGGTACAGAAATTGGTTTGCCAGTATCAGTTGCCATTGCTCCTCTTGCAAGTCCCTCAGTGGCATCTAAGGCCAAACATCTTACCCAATTGTTACCTAAATGTTGTTGTACTTCAGTAAGCAATTTTTTATCTTTATCCACTTCAATCTCTACAGCATTAAAAATTGCAGGTAATGAGTCAGGTGGAAATTCTATATCCACGACAGTACCTATAATTTGTCTAACTTGACCAGTCATTATTGAGCTCCTTAAATTAAATTAGCTATTACTAATAGCCGCTGTTCCACCAACAATATCTAACAATTCTCCAGTAATCATTTCTTGTCTTGCTTTGTTATAAGTTAAATTCAGTTCTGAAACCATTTCTTCTGCAGCTTCAGTAGCTTGATGCATGGCAACCATTCTTGCTGTATGTTCAGAAGCTGCAGACTCTAATATAGCTTCTAAAATTTGAGTCAAAACAACTTTAGGCAACAATGCATCAATGATAGTGCTCGCATCAGGTTCTATTAAATAATCCCGCTTATCATCGAATTCACTTGAAGCATCTATTAAATCCTGATTAATAGGTAATAGTTTTTTGATTGTAGGTTCTTGCTTTGCATTTGTTATAAATTTTTGATAACCGATATATAGTTCCCCAACTTTGCCTGATAAAAAATCATTTGTAGCACTTTGTGCAATTTTTTTTGCTAATATAAATTCTGGTGCATCAGTATTCATATTAAATTGTGTACTGAGTGGATAGCCTGCTCTAGAAAAAAAATCACGCCCTTTTGTTCCTAAGGTAGTTATTAATACATCAAATTCTTCTGCTTGTTTTTTTAATATAAAAGATGATGACTTTTTATTCATATTGGTATTCAAACCACCTACAAGACCTCTATCAGGAGTTACGTGAATAATTCCAATTTGTTTGGAATTATTACTAGATAACATTAGATTATCTTCAAGATTTGATACATCTATTCCTTTAATCATTTTTAAAAGAATGAATTGCATCATTTCTGAATATGGTCGAGCAACTAATGCTTTTTGTTGTGCCTTGCGCATTTTAGAAGCAGAAACAAGCTCCATTGCTTTTGTAACTTTAGAAGTATTAGCAACGGCACTCATCCTATTTTTTATTTCTCGTACTGATCCCCCACTAGCCATGCAAGCTCCCTAAAATAATATTTTAAAAATTAATAACTTATGCTTGATTGAAAACTTTTAATTGCTTCTTCTAGTTTCTTTTCTAGATCTTCTGAAATATCTTTTGAGCTCTCAATTTCATCCAATAAGTCCCTGTGTTGTGATGCCATATATTCGTCAAATTTTTCTTCAAAATCACCGACCTTTTCAATGGGTACCTTATCAAGAAAACCACGTGTACCAGCATATAAAATAGAAACCTGCTGAGATAATGATTTTGGAGAATACTGTTTTTGTTTCAAAAGTTCAGTTAATCGAGCGCCTCTTTCTAATTGCTTCTTTGTTGTAGCATCTAAATCATCAGTACCAAATTGAGCAAAAGCTTGTAATTCTCTATATTGAGATAAATCTAATCGTAAAGTACCTGCGACTTTTTTCATTGCTTTGGTCTGCGCAGAGCCACCCACTCTCGAAACTGAAATACCTGGATTAGTTGCAGGACGTTGTCCTGCATTAAACAAACCTTGTTCTAAAACTATTTGGCCATCGGTGATAGAAATTACATTAGTAGGAATATATGCAGATACATCACCAGCTTGAGTTTCAATAATTGGTAATGCTGTAATAGATCCGCCACCTTTTGATTCATCAACACGTGCTGCTCTTTCTAGCAATCTTGAGTGTAAATAAAAAACATCTCCTGGATACGCTTCTCTGCCTGGAGGCCTTCTAAGTAAAAGAGAAATTTGCCTATAAGCCCAAGCATGCTTAGATAAATCATCATAGACAACTAAAACATCTTTGCCCTGATCCATGAAATATTCAGCCATTGCACAGCCAGCATAAGGTGCTAAATACTGTAAGGCTGCAGATTCTGCAGCTGATGCATTAACTACTATCGTATGATCCATTGCACCATGATCTTGTAATGAAGCTACAATTTGAGCTATCTTAGAATCTTTCTGACCAATTGCAACATAAACACAAATAACATCTTGTCCTTTTTGATTAATAATTGCATCAATAGCTATAGCAGTTTTTCCTATTGATCTGTCCCCAATAATTAATTCACGTTGGCCTCTACCAATAGGTATCATAGCATCAATAGCTTTAATTCCAGTTTGCAAGGGTTGATCAACGCTTTTTCTAGAAACAACATCCGGAGCAATTTTTTCTACCGGCCTTGTTTCTGCTGCTTTAATTGATCCTAATTCATCAATTGGATTTCCTAATGCATTAACTACTCTTCCAATAAATTCTTCGCCTACTGGAACTGAGGCAACTTCACCAGTTGTTCTGACTTCATCACCTTCTTTAATTTCACTGAATTCTCCAAGTATAATTGCCCCAATAGTCTCTTCTTCTAAATTTAATGCCAGGCCTCTAACACCATTACTAAATTCAATTAATTCTGAAGACACGCAACTTTTTAAACCAAAAATTTGAGCAATGCCATCAGATGCAGATATTACAGTGCCAACATTAACTTCACTATTATTGTCATCAAAATTTTCTATTTGCTTCTTAAGAATAGAAGCGATTTCATCTGGACGAACTGACATTGCATACTCCAATATTACTAACTATTTGATTCTAAAAGACTTTCTTTTAATTGACTTAACTTTGTTTTAATAGTTCCATCAAAAAGCCGATCGCCGATTCTTAATTTCATTCCACCAATAACATTCTCATCTTTAGTAGAAGTTAAAATAACATTTTTATTAATTTTTTTCGATAAGAATTGCTCAATTGAAGATAATTTAGAATCTAATTCAATTGCAGTTGTGATTTCAGCTCTAACAACATTAGCAATATCATCTATAATTTCATTGAAATAAGAATTGATAGAATTAATAAGTTGTAATCTTTGCTTTTTTTTCAATAATTTTAAAAAATTTAATTCATCTTCACTGATGTTTTTAAAAATACCTTGCAAAATTTTCTCAAATTTTTTATCTTCAATATTATTAGTGAACAATAATTGTGAAGAATCATGATTATATATTTCTGATAATTGATTTAAGAAATCGCTCCAAGCAGAAAAATTATTCTTTTTTGAAGCAATTTCACGAATTGCTAAAGCATATCTTTTGCCAGCTACATCTCTTAATAACACTTTAAATTATCCTTTAACAAAAAAATTACTTTTCAAAATCATAATCATCTAAAATACTACTAATAAGTTCTTGATGTGCATTTTTATCTAATGATTTATCAATGACTTTTTCAGCAGCATAAATAGTAATTTCAGCAAAATTCTCTTTAATAACACTTAACGCCCGCTCTTTATCTCTTTCGATTTCTTTTTTTGCTTTTTCAACTATTATTTCAGCATCCCTTCTTGCTTTTTCTTCAAGTTCAATTTTAAGTTTATCAGCCAGTGCCCTGGCATCACTGGCAAATTGCAATGCCTCAGCTTTAGCATCATCAAGAATCATTTTAGATTCACTTTGACTATCATATGCCTGCTTACTTGCTTGCTCAGCAGCTTCTAAGCCCAATTTAATTTTTTGATTTCTATCATCAATAATCTTTAAAAATGGTTTCCAAAGAAAAATTTTCAAAACTACTAATAAAATACCAAAGTTAATTAACTGAGTAATTAATCCAGGTAAACTAAAACCCAATTTAGCAATACCTGTTACTTCAGTGGCTCCTTCAGCTGCAAAAACTTTATCAATTTCAAAAATAAATTGCAAAAAACTAAAGCTAATAATAAGCAAACTGTTTGTAAATATCTTCATAGACGCCTCTAAACTATTTATAGAACCTAAGAAAAACTCTTAAAAAACAAATCCAATAAGAATTGCAACTACTAAAGCATAAATTCCAAGCGCTTCAGCAAATGCAATTGCCAGAATCATATTTGTTTGAATAATACTTCCAGCATCAGGGTTTCTCCCAATTGCTTCCAATGCCTTACCTGCTAGCATTCCAATTGCAATTCCGGGTCCTAAGGAACCAATAGCAATTGCAAGTGCAGCAGCAAGATATTTCATAGAATTTTCACTAAACTCATTATCAGGAGCTGTTTCGGCTCCTGCTATCCCCACAAATAAAACAAAAAAAGACAGAACTAATAAAAATGTAAAAGCTCCTCTTAAATAAGAAATTTGAATCATTCTATTTTCCTTTCCTAAAAACAAACTAATGACTACCATCATCATGATGACTTACAGCTGTTTGTGCAAAAACCAATGTTAGCATTGCAAAAACAAATGCTTGAATAAAACCAACAAATAATTCTAAACCATAAAAAATATTTATAACCAAAAGTGGGACTAAGAATCCCATCATAATAAGTAAAACTTCTCCTGCAAAAATATTTCCGAACAGTCGAAAAGTAAATGAAACCATCCTACTTAATTCAGAAACTAATTCTAAGAATCCAACAAATACGTCAATGATACCCATGGGGTTACCTTTTAGAATTTTTTGAAAACTAAAAAATTTCTTTAAATAGCCAAATCCAAGCGTCGAAAGACCCCAATATTCAACAAAGATAAATGAAAAAATTGCTATTGCCAATGGAGTATTAATATCTGTATTGACAGATCTAAAGAAAGGAGCTAATAATCCAGAAAAATTATTACTCTCTCCATTTGGAACAATGACATTATTGTAATCAACGGAATCAGCTCCAAGGGGAATATAGGCGGTATCAATACCAAGAATAGTTGCTTGATGAAAAACTGCTTGAGGATCTCCATGCCCTGCTTCAGTAACGCCGATATGAAAATTACCAGGTAATAATGCAAAATAGTTATTTAATATAATCCAAAAAAATATTGTAGCAACAACCCAGAAGAAACGACGTCCATTTTGTTCTCCAGCCATACTGACAACCAAATCATAAAAAGTACCTATCACAAATTCGATGCCGCCTACAAATCCTGATGGTATAACTGAAAAACGACGACCAATAAAAAATGAGGAAGTGATTAACAGAGTTAATACTACCCATGAAGTAAACATAGTATTCGTAATATCTAGAAAATTAGTGTGAAAAATAACTTCAGGGGCAATAATAATTGCTGGAGGTGGCGGTTTTAGATAAATCATACCTAGAACAATAAAAGCAAAAACAAATAATATCAAAACGATTAATGATTGCTTGTTCATCAGGAAACTAGCTCCATTTTATTAAATTTATTTTTTCTTACTGCCGATTACTTCTTTGACTTGTTTGTAAACTCCAAAAAAGCCAAGCAGTAAACCTAAAAAAAGCATTACTAAAGTCAATATTGGCTCTGAATTTAATTGATTATCGAGCCATATGCCTAGCAATAATGGCATTATCAAAGATGCAACCAAATAAAATCCAATTCCAATCAATCTAAAAGCGGGCGAATCATGCAATTATAAATTCTCCACTAATCATCAAGACTTAAAACATCTGTCTTTTTCTTACTATGAGACTATAGTAATTATTAAATTTCTTAGCAAGTACTATAAGAAAAAATTAATGATGTAATCAAAAATTAATGCTTTATGGCTACGCTAGTCTTTTTTCTTCTCTTCTAAATCATTCATGTCTAGGCCAGATACAAAGTCTTGAAAAGCCGATAATTTCTTTAATTCTTCCTTGCTCACTGAAGGTTGATTACTGTCTAAATTACCATGCTTTAGGATAACATTATTTTCTAAATCAATATCAATGCTAGCTTTTTCAAAAACTGATGCATCTACAAAAATAGGTGCATTTGTTCTAACAGAAAGTGCAATTGCATCTGATGGCCTTGAATCTATTTTAAAAATTTCATTATTATACTCAATTTTAATTTGCGCAAAATATGTATCATGTTCAAGTTTGCTAACAATAATCGAATCAACTTTGCCACCCATTTGAATTATTAAATTATTCATTAAATCATGAGTTAGTGGGCGAGGCAAATCTATATTTTGTAACGACAGTACAATTGCTTCCGCTATATCTGCACCAATCCATATTGGAAGATATTTTTGAGTATCCTCTTGTTTTAAAACAATGACTCTTTGGTAATGTCTTAGACTAATTCGCACGCTATCTATGTACAGTTCGATCATAATTGTCCTCTACTAAAATCGTTTATATCAGAAGTTTATTCTAGAAAGATAATGGAGTCAATTTAGAAATAAATACTTATTTAAATTAATTAAAAGAATTGTTTATTTTATTTTTATACTGTTCAGCTGCACTACGTACATCAATCATGTAATTCGCTATATTAGTTTCTTCCTTATCTCCGGCAAATATTACAGATCTTGATGTAGAAATAATCATTTGTTCCTGATTATTATTTTCACTAATTGCTGAGACTATTTGACTAAGATTACCGCCTTGCGTACCAATTCCTGGTATTAAAAAAATCATTTCAGGGCAGATGTCACGTATTTCTTTGGCTTCTTTGGGATGCATAGCTCCAACTACAAGTCCAATATTTTTATTAACATTCCATTTTTTTGATAATTTAGCAACCTCTAAAAATAACTTTGAATTACCGTCTATATTTTTTGCCTGCAGTTCATCACTGCTGTTATTAGTAGTTCTGCAAAGAATAAAAGACTGTTTATCTTTGTATTCAATAAATGGATCAATAGAATCTATTCCAAAATATGGATTCAGTGTTATAGAATCTGCCTTAAAATAATCAAAAGCAGCCCTAGCATATGCTTGAGCCGTGGATCCTATATCGCCTCTTTTAGCATCTAAAATAACAGGAACATCATCAGGGATATAATTAATTATTTCTTTCAAAATACTCATTCCTTCAGAACCATATTGTTCAAAAAAAGCTATATTAGGTTTATAAGCACACACTAAATCACTGGTAGCTTCTATTAAGGATTTTAAATATTGAATTCTATCAAAATTGATTGGCATAAGTTCTTCATGAATATCTAAACCTATGCAAAGCAAGCTCTTATTTTTATAAACGATATTTTTATGTTTATCTGAAAAATACACAAGGCACCTTATCAATTAAAAAAATAAACAAACTATTAACCTTTCATAACTAAAATTTCCGGTAATTCATAATCGTAATTTAAAATAGTTTTATAAGATTCAATAAAAGATGCTAATTCTCCTGTTACATAACAATCAAAATAATTAGGAGTAACACTATTTACATTGTCATGCTTAGTCAAAATCTCTACACGCTTACATACTCCATCAACAGCATCTAATATATTAATACTAGATGGCAAAAATTTCTCTAATTGCTTTTTAATTAAATAATAATGAGTACAACCTAAAATAATTGTATCAACTCCATGTTCAATATATTCTCGTATTGTAGTTTCAAGTTTACTGATTTTAATCTTTTCTTGAATTTTACCACTCTCTATATCCTCAGCTAAGCCTTCCATAGAAATAGAAAATAATTTATTTTGTTTTGTATAATTTTTTTCTAATCTAGACAATCTATCACCTTTAGTCGTAACTGAAGTTGCTAATAAAAGTACTTTACCTGAACTCGTAATCTTCATTGCTGGCTTTACTGGTGGTTCGATTCCAATAATTGGAATACTGAAACTCTTCCTTAAGTCATCAAGCGCAACTGAAGAAGCTGTATTGCAAGCAACAATTATTAATTCACATCCTAAATTAATCAACTTAGTAGAAATATAAAAAGCACGTTGTGCAATAATTTCTTCTTTTTTAGATCCATAAGGAAAAAAAGCATTATCAGCAAAATATATAACTTCATTATTGCTATTGTTTAATATCTCAGTAGCAATGGATATGCCACCTATACCAGAATCAAAAATGCCAATTTTCATCAAGGTAAATCCTCAAAATTATGTTGTAGTAATTATACTATATCAGTATATTAATTTATTAAATTCATAAATCTCCAATGAAATATAAAAAAAGGTTATTATATAAAAATATAAACAATATTAAAAAAATACTATTAAAGGCTAAAAATGCAAAATAATTTCGAAATTAAAAAAAAAATTAATAATATTAACAAGATGGATTTAAAACTTCTCGAAAAATTAATTCAAATAAATGAATCTTCTTTGCACATAAATGTGAATCAAAATGGTTGGACTGTCAGGCATGTAGTATGTTTTTTTATTTCAATAAATATTATAATACGAAAAATTATTGATGAATTGAACAAAGAACCTGTTCAGTCATTCCTGGATTCAGAAATAAGAAAGCAGATTGGAATGGAGATGGCAACTCTTTTTGCACAAAGAAAAAATAATTTATCTCAATATTTAAAGAAATATAGTAATTTTTCCATTGAAGAAACAAATAATATTATCGCAAAAAAAAATAGTATGGTAATAAGAAATGAACAAGGAGAAGAAGTATTGAATTTAGAGGATTTTCTTTTTCTCAATGAAAAGAAAATGAGCAAACTTTTAGAGCAATTGAATTCATCAAAAAAATTAGGATATTTAAATTGAAAGCAGAGATTATTTCGATAGGAACAGAATTATTACTAGGAGAAACAGTTGATACGAATTCAAACTTTCTTGCGTCTCAACTACCGGAAATTGGCATTGATTTATTATGGATAACTCAAATTGGTGATAATACAGAAAGAATAATAAGCATTTTTAAAAAAGCAATAAATCGTTCAGATATCATTTTTGTAACTGGTGGTCTAGGTCCAACAGAAGACGATATAACACGAGAATCATTGGCAAAAACTCTTAAAGAAAAATTATCTATAGACTCATATCAGGAAAAAAAACTTAGAAATTTTTTTGTTTTTAGAAATAGAACATTTCCTATAAAAAATATTAAACAAGCTGCCATTATACCGTCTGCTAAATTTTTGAACAATCCAGTAGGAACTGCCCCAGGATGGTGGGTCAAAACAAAAAATACCCAAATTTTTTTAATGCCTGGACCACCATCTGAAATGCAAAAAATGTGGAATGAACAAATAAAAAAAAGATTATTAAAAGGCAGTACAAGTATACTTGTTAAAAAAATTATAAAAATATCTACTTTAGGAGAATCGACTATAAATGAGATGGTCGAACCGCTTTTAAATGGAAAAAATCCTTCTGTTGGTATTTATGTCAAAAAAGATGGGGTAAGTCTTAGAATCGCTGCTAAAGCTAAGACAAAAAAAGAAGCACTCAAGTTAATAAAGCCTGTGGAAAAAAAAATAAAAACCATCTTGTCTGGATATATTTGGGGCGAAGATAGTCAAAATTTTGCAGATGTAATTCAAATGATGATGATTAAAGAAAAATTTTCATTAGGAATCATCGAATCAGTTACTGGAGGAAGTATAGCTAATGAAATTACAAATATAAATGGTTCTTCAAAATATTTTCATGGTTCATTAGTTGCATATCATCAAGATACAAAAATATTTGCTGGAGTTAAAAAAAATATTATAAAAAAACAAGGAACCATTTCAAAAATAACCACTGAAGCATTAGCAAAAAATGCACTCAAAATTTTTAATTCAAGTTTAGGTCTAGGTATTACGGGCATTGCAGGCAATAAAATTACTGAAGAACAACAACCTGGGACAATTTTTATAGCAATAACAAATGGTCAAAAAACAATGTGTAAAGAATACCATCTACCTTCAGGAAGAAATCAAATAAAAAACCGAGCTGTTTTTCTATCATTCACATTAATAAGAGAATTTATTAATGAAATTAAAAAGAAATAAGATAAATGAATCCACATATAACATTTATGATAAATAATAATCATATTTATATTCTCCCTCTATCTTCAGCAGGTGGTGGTGGATATTTAATGATCGATGCAGGACCAAATGTAAAAAATGCTTTTGAAATAATTGAACATAATTTAAATAAAAATAATATCAAATTAAAACAAATTAAAAAAATCATACTTACTCATGCACACAGTGATCATGCTGGATTAGCCAATGAATGGAGCAAATACGATTTAGAAATTTTTGGTGGTGCGCCTGATATGAGTGCATACACATCTGGAGCAGCCTGGGAGAAAATAAGGACTAAAAAAATTATTTCTCAATTAGGTAAAAATTATATACCAGAAAAAATATTAATTGATTGGGAGTCACAAAAAAAAGAACAACAAGATGCTAAATGGGTTGGTGTTCCTTGGAAAAAAATACAACCAATTGTTGGAGGACATTTATTTTTATTAAAGAATCATACACCTCTTGAAATCATTTCTGCTCCTGGGCACACTACTGGCAGTATCGTTGCATATATTAAAGAAATTGGCCAGCTATATTCTGGAGACACAATCTTATATAATAAAATTCCTTCTACAGGAATGCATTTTATTTCTATTAGTAGTGAAATAAGATGGAATGGATTATCTCATTTTATTAATTCTATAAAACAATTACAAAGACTAAAAATTAATACGATTTCACCTGGACATGGTCCACAGATTAGTAATTTTGAAAAGATATTTTTTTATTACATGAATCATTTCAAGAACTTTGAAATTAAACTTCTGAGTTTATTGTCTAATAGGCCTTTGAATACTTTTGAAATTCATGATGCATTGTATAAAAATTTATCTAAAAGATACAATAAGGAGATTATTCAAGGAATGATAAAAATAATATCATTCCTAGATAAACTTATTGAAGAAGATAAAATTATTGAATCCAAAC
Source organism: Chloroflexota bacterium (assembly GCA_003228125.1). Classification (GTDB taxonomy): domain Bacteria; phylum Chloroflexota; class Dehalococcoidia; order UBA2979; family UBA2979. The sequence continues at coordinate 43,117 of QGNP01000002.1, forward strand.
AAAAGGAACAAAATAAATTCGTGATAAATAAATGATATTATTTTACAGAAATATTTCTATAAAGATTAGCTAGTCGTTCAGGTAAAGAATCAATATCTGAAACAATTTCATAACCAATATCACTGCACATATCTTTCAAATAATCATTTCCATCTTTATCAACTGTAATCAAAAATGGCACAATGCCTTTATGCTTTGCTTCTAGCAAAGCTTGCCTGGTATCACGAATTGCATACTCTTTTTCAGTTCTTTCTTTACCATACTCATGATCTTGAGGCCTGCCATCAGAAATTAATATCATAATTTTAACTTTACTATTCATAGAATCTAGTTTATTAATAGTGTGCCTAATAGCTGGGCCCATTCTAGTGGAACGAACAGGTTGAATTCCAGCAATTTTTTTCTTTACTTCATCATTAATAGGTTCATCAATATCCTTAATAATAAAAAATTCAACATTATCTTTTCCATAACCTGAAAAACCAAATAGGCCATAACTATCACCGATTGATTCAAGGGCTTCTGATAATACGATAGTAGATTCTTTTTCTATGTCTATGATTCGCTTAAAACTATTTACATTTTTAGATGAATCTCTTGATGCTAACCATCTAAAATATGTACTTGGATCACCAGAATATTGATTATAATCAGTGACTGTATTAATATTTCCTTCAATAATTTCATCTGTAGACGCAGACATATCTAGTAAAAGAGCAACGGAAACATCTCGTTTAGATTTATTTCTTTTTGAATAAAAATCTACTTCTGGAGTATATCCAGCTAATTTATCAGCAAAAAAATCTACCAATCTATCTAAGTCAATGTCATCTCCATCTTCTAGTCTACGTTCTTTTTTTAATGCTTCAGGTTTTAAAAATTCAAATTTCTTTTTTGTTTCTTTAATTAAACTTGCATGATCGCTTAAAACTTTTTCATAATAATCAAAATCACCTATATCAGCATCTTTCTCAATGACTCTGCACCAATCAGGCTTATAATCTTTTGATCTAAAATTCCACTCGTGATATAAAAAACTCATGTTGTTGTGATTTGCTACAGGTGAATTTATTAAAGTATCTTTAGATAAATTTTTTACTCTTTTTATCGCATTAGATTTCTGATTATTTTCTTCTAAATATTCACTTAAATTATTGGCAAATAAATTTGAAAAATCTTCAAACTCACCATCAGTTAATTCACCTATATTGATTTCATTAGTATTTTTTAAAAATTGAGCCAAAAGTTCAGGATCAATTGATGAACCACCTTCATTTTTTATATCTTGGTTTTTTTTAATTTTAACAATAAATTCTACTAAATCAGGTTTAAAATCACCTCTAAACTTAGGTAAAACAGAGGGCAGTGCATTTTTGTCATTATTTCCGTCATTATCAGAATTCAATGATGGAAATAATTGTGCTGTATCTGAAAGGTCTTTGTTAATATCTAATTTATTATTACTCTTCTTGAATGATAAAGTCGAAATATTATCAATTATTGTATATAGTTGAAATGCAACGTCTGCTGAATCAGAAATACTAGATTTATTGCTGCTTAGTGATTCTAATAATAGAATAATTTTTAAATAATAAACAGATAAAGGATGTTGTCGGTTTAAATTATATTTTTTTCCTAAAGTAAATCTTATAACGTATTCAATGATCATTTCAATCAAAGGCATCCTATCAACATTTAAACGTTGAGATAATTCGTAGTCTTTCATCATTTTATAGCTATGATTAAGACCAGGATATTTTTTCATAGTAATGCAATCTATCCTGTAATCTTCGGTTATTGAAAATAACAAACTAATAAGTGCTTTGTTTTCAAAAAGAGAAAAGAATTTTTGTATTTCTGTTGGAAATTCACTATCTGTAATTAATTTTTTATTGGATGTATATGATTTTTTAATTACCTTAGTAAATTTAAATTTATAAGTGAATGATCCAAATTCAATCCTCGCTGATTGATGAGTAGCGTATACTTTATATGCATTAAAATTATCTTTTTTAAAATTGAAAATATTAACAATTTTTGGAAGATATATTCTATAACCATCTGTAGAAATTAAATCATCAGAGTCCCATCCAATTTTTTTATAAATTAAATCTTCTGAATCAATAATAGAAATATCAACGCCAGATAGTCCTCTGCAATATTTCTGCAATATACTTTTTTTTCTTTCTAGCAATTCAATGCTAGATGAGTTGTATAAAATATTTAATGAAAAAGCTGATTCTAATTTAAAATAAGCATTGTCTTCATTGTCCTTTAATCGATTTGCTGTAATATTAATGCCCTCATTAAGCCACAGAGATAGATCGTCTCTTGAAAAATTATTTATTAAATTTGGAATTGTTTCAATAAAATCTAAAGCTGATGCAGGATTATGTTTACTAATTTTCTTAGCAGAGCTTGCGACCCAATACTGGAATTTATCATTAATGTTTAAAAAATTATTTAAAGAAGCTACAAAAATTTCATAACTTTTTCTACCCTCTAAATGCAAAACTTCAATAACAATATTTAATAATATATTAATTGTTTTACTTTTTTGATTTTTTAAAATTGGAGCAACTTCTCCCAAGGCATTTCCAACATCTGGCCATGAAACTAAAGCTAAAGTATTAATAAAATCTAAATATTTTTTTCTAGAATATTCAGGTATATCAACGAGTGCATCTGATAAATTTTCTAAATTATTCATTGCAAATTCATGTGATTTTTCTGACAATAATTTAGAAAAAACGACGACAGTTTTTAAATCTTCTAATTTAATGTATTGTAATAAATTAGAAGATTTTATTATCAATGTATTTGTTAAAGCAATTTCTTTCCATCCAGAATGAGATAATTCTTTGATAATTGAATAAAATTTTTCTAATTCCTTAATTGAAATAAAATGTAAAATTCTTAATGATTCTAAAAGAAAACAAGCAGCAATAATTGGGGAATCTTGGCAAAGTTTATCAGCAATTTTACCAACATTCATTAAAGTTTGAAAATCATATTTTGTAAATAATGTTGATGCAATTTTTAAATAAGCAGAAGTTGCCTCCCATGCTCTTAAAGAAGATTCTGAAATATGGTTGCATAGATTAACAAAATCAATGATCTCTTGATCTGTCAAAAATTGCTCATGATTAGTAATAAAAATGTTAAACTCTTCTCCTATAGATGGAGCTGAGGCAATAAAATTAATTTGCAAATCAATAATTCTTTTTGGTAATACTTGCATAAGAGTCCCTAAAAAAGGATTTACGAAACAAAAATAGAACGGACAAGTTCTTCTATTGAATCTTGTAGTTCTTTTTCATCAGTTAAACTCCACACTACAGTAGAGATACAAGCAGTAATTGGCGAGATTCCTGCCTTGATTAACAGAGCCGCATAAATTAAAAGTCTTGTTGAAACACCTTCTGCTAATCCATATTCTCTTAAATTTCTAATTTTTACTGCTAATTGCGCTAATCGCTCAGCAATATTATCATCACAACCTGATTCATTAAGAATAATTTTAGTTTCAATTTCTTGATTTGGATAATCAAATTCTATAGACACAAACCTTTGTCTAGTTGAATGTTTTAGATCTTTTGTAATTGATTGATATCCTGGATTATATGATAATACGAGTAGAAAGCCATCGTGAGCTTCTATAATCTCTCCCTTTTTATCAATAGGCAATAGTCTTCTATAATCTGTTAAAGGATGTATTAAAACGGTCGTATCTTTTCTGGCTTCAACTATTTCATCTAAGTAACATATTGCTCCAATTTTAACTGCACGAGTTATAGGTCCATCAATCCATTTCGTTTCTTGATTTTCAATTAAATATCTTCCAACTAAATCTGAAGCGGTCAAATCTTCATGGCAGGCAACAGTAATTAATGGTGCTGACTTCTTGTTCTTTTGTAATTTCCATGACATATATTCAACAAATCTAGTTTTTCCCGAACCAGTTGGTCCTTTTAATAGAACAGGGATTTTGCTAATATACGCTTGTTCAAAAATATTAATTTCATCGGCAGTAGATATATAGAATGGTTCTTTGTCTATTTTAAAATTTTCCACACTAATCGATTGTGCATTTTTTTCTATGATATCTTTTTTCATGATTATCAAACAATCTTAACAGAATTTTCTATATTTGTTCCCAAAAGGAAGTAAGCTTAGATTCAAAGTCATGTAAATCACCAGAATTTTCTATAGTAATATCAGCATATTTAATTCTTTTTTCATTGGATAATTGAGAATCAATTCTTTCTTCGGCTTGTTTAGCATTTAAATTATCTCGATTTATAACTCTATTGACTGCTAATTCTCTTGGAGTATGTATCACTAATATTTGATCTGCTAAATCTTGCCAACCTGCTTCAATAAGAACGGCTGCTTCTAAAATAACAACTGCTTTACTATTTTTATCTTTAAAATCATTTAAATTTATTTTTATTAATTCTTTAATTGCAGGCCAAGTTATTGAAGTAAGTTGTTCCATTTTTATTGAATCTGAAAAAACTATTGCACCTAGAGCTCTCCTTGCAATTTCATCATTGTCATCAAGGATATCAGAACCAAAAGCAGATACAATTTTTGAATATGCTAAGGTTCCTTTCACATAGGTTTGATGGCCTAAAGAATCACAATTAAGCATGTAGGCTCCATTTTTAGCAAAAAAACTCGCAGCATGAGATTTGCCAGAAGCAATACCTCCTGTTAGCCCAATAACATACATAACTTAACCTCAGCATAACTATTATTCATATTTTATATTAAAAATATTATTTTGCATTAATTGCATCAATTAATGCAGGAACAACTTCCTTATAATCTCCCACTATTCCCCATCTTGAAGCTTTAAACATATTAGCATCTGGATCTTTATTGATAGCTACTATTGTTTTAGAGCCACTACAACCAGCCATATGTTGACTTGCACCTGAAACAGCAATCCCAATATAAAGATCTGGGTTGACAACTTTACCAGTTAATCCAACTTGATTAGCAACTGGAAACCATCCCAAGTCACAAGCTGCACGAGAAGAACCAAGAGCTGCTTTATCGGTTCCTATTGCTTCAGCTAATGCTTGAATCATATCAAATCCTTCAGGTCCACCTAAGCCTCTGCCGCCACAAAGTACTATTGGTGCATCAGTTAGACTCAATCCTTCAATTGTAAATACCTCTCTATTCGTGATAGTTACTTTAGAAACACTTGTATCCTGAATCTGTACTATATCACCAGTGCCAGTGTCTCCTTGCATTATTTCAAATGATTTAGCACGAATTGTAGCAATTGCAGGACTAGCCTCAAAGGAATATACAGCTCTGGCATTACCTCCAAAGCAAGGTCTCGTTGCTTTAAAATGACCATCATCATCTTCAATTGAAACACAATCCATCGCTACCCCAGTATCCAACTTAAATGCAAGCCTTGGTCCTAAGTCTCTCCCAATTGAAGATTGCTCTAATAGAACTAAATCAGGATTTTCTTTTGTAATAGCATCGTTAACCGCATTTACCCATTTATCAGCTAAAAAAGCATCGTAATCTCCACTAGAAGATATATATGCCTTATGAGCTCCTGCTGCAAAAGCTTGACTTGCAATTAAATCAGAGCTCGTACCTAATAATACAATACTCACTGATCCTCCAGCACTCAGCTTAGTAGCACCTGATAATAACTCAGTTGTAGTTTCTGATATTTGATCATTATCAAACTCGCCTATAACCATTATATTTTTTGACATTGAACCGTCCTTTCAAAAACTAAAGAATTTTCGCTTCTCTTAATTTTGCTACTAAATTATTCGCTTTTTCTTGCGCATTTTCTCCTTCTATAAATTCGACATCACTGTCATTGTCAGGAATAAACAATTTTTCAAGTTTTAACTTTCTTCCAGCTTCTCCAACATCAGTCTTGTTCAAATTTTCAAGATCATCAAGATTCCATTTTGTTACAGTTTTCTTTGCAGCTTGCATAATTTGTTGTAATTTTGGATATCTAGGTTCACCAAGTTCATTTGAAACTGTTACTACTGCAGGCAAAGCCATTTCAACAGTTTCAATTCCATCTAACAACACTCTTTCAACTGTCATTTTATTATCTGAGACATCAACATTTTTACCTATAATTGCACATGGAATATCAAGTAATTGGGAAATGCCCAAGCCTACTTGCCCCATATCCCAATCGGCGGCTTGCCTACCACAAAAAACAGCATCGACATCGCCCAATTTTTTTATAGCCTCTGACAGTACTAAGGCAGTAGTATAATGATCTCCATTTTCAAAAGCATCATCTTCTAATAGCAATCCTTCATCAGCGCCCATTGCCAATACTTGTTTGATTGCAGCTTGAGCACTTCCTTTTCCTAAAGAAATAACAGTTATTTTTACATCGCCTATTTTTTCTTTAATTCTTAAAGCAGCTTCAGCGGCAATCCCATCAAATTGACTTAGAACAGGAGCAATTCCTGGAGCAGGTATTACTTCATTTTTTGCTTCGTCAATTTTAAAGGCTGATGGCGGAGTATCTGGATCTAGAATTTGTTTAGCGCATACTACAAAATGCATGTTAGTCCCCCTGACTAATTATTATTATATATTTTTAAACCAACAAAATATTAATTCTCTTCTGATGATGAGTCAATAGATCGATATAAAACTTCTGCAATATCAAAAGGTTTAATTCTGCCTTCTTCTTCTGATTCTACAGCTGGAACGCCATCTTCAAACATTTGTATGCAAAAAGGGCAATTAGAAACAAGTTCAGAAGCTCCAGTATCTATCGCTTCTTCACTACGAACATGATTAACTCTCCGTGTGCCAATTTCTTCTTGCCACATGTTGCCTCCTCCCGCACCACAACAAAGGCCCTTTGATTTATTTCTATCCATTTCTATGATATTCAGACCTGGAATTGAGTTAAGTACTTCTCTAGGGGCATCATACTCATTATTAATTCTTCCTAAATAACAAGAGTCATGATAAGTTACATCAGCATCTATTGATTTAACAGGCTTTAACTTTCCACTCTTTATTGATTCATCCAAAAATTGTGTATGATGCAACACTTCAAATTTGCCATCAAATTGAGGATATTCATTTTTAAATGTATTAAAGCAATGAGGACAATTTGTAATAACTTTTTGTACATTTCTTTCTTTAAAAGTATTAATTAGTTGTTCAGCTAATATTTGATATAAATATTCATTTCCGAGTCTCCTAGCAGGATCGCCATTGCATGTCTCTTCTTGACCTAATACACCAAATGAAGAGCCAGCGGCTTTCAATAAACCAAAAACAGATTTAGTAATAGGTAAATTTCTCTCAACTAAAGACCCAGAACAACCAACCCAATATAAATATTCTTGTGATCCATCAAAAATTGGAACATCGCCAAGTCCTTCCATCCAAGTAGTTCTTTCCAGAGTAGTTCCTTTCCATGGATGACCTCTTTGTTCTAAATTTTCTAGTGCTGCTTGAGCAGTAGCAGGTATTTTAGCTTTATCCATAACTAAAAAACGCCTCATGTCAACAATTGTCGGAACATGCTCAATCATTACTGGGCATTCCTGCACACAAGCGCCACAAGTTCTACATGCCCATAGAGCTTCTTCTTTAATAACATCTCCTACCATAGATCTTTTTGCAACAGCACGTACATCCTTGCCATTGTTTCCAGCTTCCTGGACCAAAGGTGCAGTTTCATTAAAATGAGCTTTAAGATCTTGAATTAAATGCATAGGAGACAACGGTTGTCCAGCAATATTAGCAGGGCATACTTCAGTGCACCTTCCGCACCTTACGCAAGCATCTAATTCAAATAATTGTTTCCAGTTAAAATCCTGTATTTGACCTACACCAAAAACTTCTTGTTCTTCAATATTTTCTATTTTTGATAAACGACCAGGAGAGTCAGTTCTAAGTAAAAAAGCATTAATTGGAGCAAAAATGAAATGATCTAATTTTGTAAAAACAATTAATGTTAGCCAAGAAAAAACAAGCAACACATGTGACCACCAAGAAAATACATGCATATTACTGAGTAATTTATCTGAAAAATTAAACAAATCAACAAAAACTGCCAATGTAAATGATACAAATGACCATCTTGCCCAACTAGGATAAGAATCAAGTTCAGTAATAGAAATCCTAAATGACTCAACAAAAAAACCAGAAACTAAGACAAAGAAAAGTCCCCATAGAATTAAATGATCCTCTAATCTCTCGTCCCATCTAATTCTATGAAAATTAACAAAGTATCTTCTATATAAAGCCATAGATATACCTACAACACCTATTAATCCAAAAAGATCTCCGTAAAAAGAAAAGAACAAATAATAATTTCCATGTAAAAAATGAAGAGGAGTATCATCTTCAAGAGCAACCTGAGCTGTTACAAACGTCAAGACAATGATCGAAGCAGTAATGCACCAATGCATTACACTTGCATAAGTATCTCTTCTTATTTTATCTTGCATCACTCCTAACTTTACAGCATTATTTAAACGCCAAGGAAGATTAACCTTCAAGTCTTTAACAGGTTTGCCAATAAACCAAAGGGAGCCATGCCTTAAGATTCCAAAAAGTAATAATCCAGTTAATGTACTTAAAAGAACATAAATTGGCCAAGGCTCGACATTAAAAAATATTTCTCTCGTTGCTGAAGATCCTTCTATGCCAAAGCCTAAAAGTAATCCACTTAATATCAAAGAAAAGAACGTAAGAATAAATAAACCAAGCATCCAAAATTTATCAAAGATAAATAAAAGTGAACTTAAAATTTTTTTGCTTTGATTCATTTAATATGCTTTCTTATTTAAATATTAATTATATTTTAATTTAATAAACAAAAATAAAGTCTTTATATAATTTAAGTGTTATTTAGAGAATAACTCACGTAAATCATTTTTCAAAACTTTTCCCATATGATTCTTAGGTAACTCATCTACCCATTCATAACTAGCTGGTGATTTATATGAAGCTAATTTATTTTTTACAAACACAGTTAGTTCATCATAATTTGGTTTCTTACCAGATGAGTTTACTACGATTGCCTTAACCACTTCGCCCCATTCATTGTCCTCAACTCCTATTACAGCTGCTTCAGAAATATCTGAATGTTCTTCTAAAACTTGTTCAATTTCTGCAGGTGCAATGTTTTCACCACCTCTAATAATCATATCTTTAATTCTACCAGTGATAAATAAATAATTTTCCTTATCTAATCGGCCGACATCACCTGTATGCAACCATCCGTCTTTAATTGCATCAACAGTTTCGTCATCCCTGCCTTTATACCCTTTCATGATTCTTTCACCTCTAATACAAATTTCTCCATTCTCACCAGCATGAAGAATCTTGCCAGAATGATCAAGGATACCAATTTCAATATCTGGCATTGGCTTTCCTACACTTCTTAATCGAACCCACTTTGTTTTATTTTCTTCTACATTGCCATCAATTCTATGATCATCTGGTCCAAGAAAAGTCATAGAGCCAGTTGCTTCAGTTTGGCCATATGCATTCATTAAACCAACGTCTGCTTTGTCAGGTGCAAATAATTCTACAGCATCCTTAACAACATCATAAGGCATAGGAGCAGCTCCGTAAGTAATTAACTTCAGATCAGAAAAATCTCTATCTTTAAAATTTTCAACTTCCATAATTCTTTTTAACATAGTTGGTACAACAAAGGCATGCGTTACATGATTATTCTCAACAGCATCCAGCCATTCATCAGGACTAAATCCATCTAAAAGCACTAGCTGTCTACCAGAAAAAATTGCACTCATAAGTGTAGTAGCCCCAGCAATATGATAAAAGCCAACACTAACCAAAATTACCTCTTGATTGGAAACAGGATCAGCAGGCGATTGAGTATTAACCACTAATGCAGTTAATGCTTTATAAGAAAGAATTACTCCCTTAGGAAGGCTAGTAGTGCCAGATGTATATATGATTAAAGTTGCATCTTCATCATCTATTTCTGTGTAAATTGGTAAATCGACTCCTTTATCAGCTAAATTCTTATAAGAATTATAATTTTCTGCTTCAAAATCTACTGTAATTAAATGCTTAATAGATGGTAAATTATTTCTAATTGATTCATAAACGCTTAAGTACCTTTCACCTACAAAAAGCACTGAAACATCTGCCGCAGAAATCATGTATTCTAATTCTTCAGGCTTTGATCTAAAATTTAAAGGAACAAATGTAGCACCGAGCATAGCTGTTGCATAATAAAGCTCGACCATCTCTATGCAATTAACTGTCATAACTCCTACATTTTGACCCTTTTTAACATCTAATAGACTTAAAGAGTTTGCCATCTTATTAACTCTAGATTGTAATTGAGCATAGCTTACTTTTTCATTTTTTGTAGCTAGAGCAATGCGTTCTGGGACAATTGCGGCACTAATAGTTAAAAATTCTGCAGTATTCATTCTTACTCCCTCTCATCAATATAAATTAATTAAGTTCTATTTTTAATTTATCAATTCTACTATTACTTTCTGATCATTTCCAGAGCTTTTTATTTTAACAAATAATGTTTTTAAAGGAACTTTATTACCCATTAAATTATTTCCATTGATATCCCAAGCATTTTGACAGTTATCAAAAAAAATGTTATCTAAAGAAAATGGCTTAAATTTTATATCTTCAACAGGCCTTTGAGCAAAAAAAGATACATTGCATTCATTATTAAATGAAGAAGATAAAGCTCTTAAATTTCCATTTTTCATACCTATTAAATAAAAATTTTCATTTTCAAAAAAAACTACTTGCCCAATTGAAAAAGAGTGCAATTCGCCTACATAAAAATCTCGAATCTGAAGTTTAGGCGGATTTAAATATCCATATACAACTGCAAATAGTCCAAAAAATGTGACTAACAATATACCTAATAATTGAGAGGTGGATTTAATTTTTTTAATAATGAATCATCCTTAATTTAAACACTATCTATGAAGTTGCATGTACATATTTTTTAAAGTTCTTAAATTGTTTACATCAAAATTTAATAACATACTGCACCATTCATCTACTTCATTCAAAATATTATCTTTTTCAATCAATTTAGCAATAAGACCAAAATCATTTAAGCGTAATGCTGATAATGATTCGCCCAAAAAAGCAATCTTGTATGCATCGCTACTTGGCATTTTTTTTATAATTAGTTGAGTCCCCCCTGCAGCAGGCATATAACCAATTTTTGGTTCTGGTAAAGCAAATTGACTTCTTAGTGTAGAAAAAATCCAATCAGATGCTAGAGCAATTTCTGCTCCAGCTCCATAAGCAATGCCATCGACGACTGAAAGAACTGGAACATCAATATAATTCAAAGCTTTCCATACATCTCGTTCAATCCTAGCTTTTTTACTAGCAATAATTGAACCTGAAGTACCAAAATCATTAATATCTGCTCCAGAAGAAAAACAATTATCTACTGATGAAATAAAGACTAAGCCATTAATTTCTTTGTCTAAATTAATTAATTCTAAGGCTTCCCATAATACATCCCTCATATATAAATTTATAGCATTTTTTTTATTAGGACGATTAAATGTTACAATTAAAGAATTATATCTTTTTGATAAAGTAATTTCAGGCATTTTTTTATTTACCTTTAAATTTTGGAGATTTTTTATTAACAAATGAACTAATTCCTTCTACAAAATCATCTGTATCCTGAAGAATAAGCGTCCGATCATGTTCGGCCTTTAGCCCTGAAACCAAATTTAAACCAATCCCATTCTTTGAAGATTCTTTAATTAAACGTAATGCAAGTGGAGCATTGGATATAATTTTTTTTACAAACAGAATAGTTTTTTTGTAAACTTCATCAGGCTCAAAAACTTCTGATACTAATCCAAATTTATATGCATCTTGGGCATTAATTTTTATTGAAAATAACAAAATTTGTAAAGCTGCAGTTTGGTTAATGCACATAGGTAATCTTTCAATTGCCCCACCAATTGGAATTTTTCCTTCAGATGATTCCGGCAAACATGCCAGTAGATCAGAACTTCCAATCCTAATGTCACATGCCAGGGCAATTTCAAAGCCAGAAGAAAAACTTTTGCCCTTCATAATAAATATAGTAGGAATTTTTATTGCCATAATTGAATCAAAGGATACATCAGGAGTAAAAGATGGCTGTTCATAATGATTTAAAATATTTTCATCCCAACCAATTCCACTATTTTGTAAAGCACTTAAAAAAATAACCGCTGAACAGCGGTTATTTTTTTTAATTTCATTGCAAACATCATTTAATTCAATAAGAAATAACTTCGAGAATTTATCATCATGAAGCTTATATCTTACTACAGCATATTTGTCATAATAAATTAGATTTATAAATTTTTTTTCAGTCATGTAAAAGCACTCACTTTATACTTTCATATTTTAATGATACATTCTATTTGAATATATTTTACAAAATTGTAAATATAAAGTATCAAAATAATTTCTTAATTAATTTAAGGCAATCATGGAAATAGCAATTAATGGATGTTCAGCAATAATTTCTGGTGGAACAAAAGGTATCGGCCTTGCAATAGCAAAATCTCTTCTTGATGAAGGAGTAAATGTGACTGTCTTTAGCCGCAATATTAAAAACTTACAAATAGCTAAAAAATTAACAACAAGTGTCTCTACAAATGCACATGCGCATTTTATTCAAGCAGATATCACAAAAAATACTGACAGAAAAAAAATTATATCTCAACATTTAAAAAAATTTTCATCTTTAGATTTTTTAATTAATAATGCTGGGCAATCTATTAAAAATGGTAGTTCAGAATCAAAATGGACCCAATCATTCAATGTCAATGTTACTGCACATGCATTATTGACTGAATTAGCTCTGCCAAGTTTAGAAAAATCAAAAAATGGAGCAAGTGTAGTTAATATTGCATCTATTTATGGGAGAGAATCAGGTGGCAATGCTCATTACAATGCTTCAAAAGCAGCTATGATTTCTTTTTCAAAAACAACATCTAATTTATTAATAGCTAAAGGAATTAGAGTGAACAGTGTCGCGCCTGGATCAATATTGTTTCCAAATGGTTCATGGGACAAACGAGTAAAATCCGAACCAAAAAAAATGAAAGATTTTGTTAAACAAAATATTCCTGCAGGAAGATTTGGTACAGTTGAAGAAATTGCTAATGTAGTAACTTTTCTTTTGTCTCCAAAATCATCTTGGATTGTTGGAGCTACAATAAATGTAGATGGAGGGCAATCAAAATCAAATATTTGATTTTGATTGCCCTCCATCTACATTTATTGATATTATGCATTTATTAAGAGGTTACAAATGAAATTTAGAAAAAATGATATTTTAGGAATCTTACTAGCTGCTTTTGCAGGTCCTGGTTTATTTCTAATCATAATTTCTGCATACGACCTATGGGATCACAGGCACACGCCATTACTTGGTTTTCTTGCAACTAATTTGGCTATTGGCGGAGCACTTATTGGTGCATTTAGTAGATATATAAAAAACATATACAGATTTATCTCATTAATTTTTATACTTTTACTATGCGTATTTATAGTTAAAATACTACAGTGGAGTGGCAATGAAGAATCCAATTTAAAATTACTTTTCATATGGATTGGATTAATTGATTTCTTAATATTAAATGTTATTGTTGGATGGGAATTTTTAAGTAATGGATTCGTGCCAGCCATGGATAGAAAAAATGAAAAAATACCTTCCCCAGACATTGCTACTGAAATTAATGAAGGTTAAAAAATATTAATATGTCAGAAGATTTAAACTACAATCGAATCTTTGCAAATCTTTTAACAGACTGGCTTAGTCTAAAATTTTTCAAAACTTATAAAGTAACTAAAGAGTTATCTGAGTCTAATAATTTTATTATTTCGCAAAGAAATAAACAATTTACACTATCAGTTTATCAGCTTTGGGACAGCAAGGATAATGACATAAATGAATTAGAAAAAAATATTAATCAAAGCTCAGATACAGAACATAATGAAAATCATATAGTTTGGATGCCTAAGAAAACTGAATTATTTTTAAATCAAAATAATGAAACAATCATTAAGAAGGTACGTCAAGGAGTTAAGGGTCTTGAATTTGGAGATTATAGAGAGATTAGAATTCCAATAGATATCACCCTTTCACAAACTGAAGAAGATGGATCGTATGTCGCTATCAATGGTGGATTAAGTAAAATATGGACTAAGATTTCTAGTGGGGTTAAAGGTATTTATCAATTAGATGGAAGCAATTATGGTAGACTACCTTCAGAAAAGGCTGAAGAAAAAATAATAATTGAAAAAATTCAAGAAGCATCAAAGCTATTAAATGTTGGCGAAGCTTCATTTCTAACTGTTGATGAATATTGGCCAATCAATACAATTCAATCAACCAATAATAATGATAATAAAATAATACTAGCAACTGCTAATAAAGATTTTGATGCCACTAACGGACCGTTAATCAGAAAAAAAATCAGAAAGATCTTTAAAGAATTTTCTGAAAAAAATATATCCAGTAATAATAACGATTTAAAAATAGTTTTCTTAGTAAATTCAAGCACGCACGAAGATGAAGTTATTTCATCATCGCTAAGAGGGATTAATCCTGATTTTTATAAAGATATAGATTTAATACTTAGCATTAATTCTGGAACAATATCAATTTTAAATAAAAAAGACACCTTTAATTTAAATAATGACTAAACATAATTTAAATAATAACTAAACAAATATTAATATCTCTAGTCCAGGCACTTGTTCAGAGATACTGTCAGAATCCATTTGAATATTTTTTTGGCTTTCAATATCAATATCTAATACAATTCCATTATATCCCATAGCCCATGATTCATTAATAATTGAATTTGCTAAAAAAACATCTTTTTCATTTTTTTGATCAATTGCAATATTAATTTTACACCCATTGTCAATTAAAATTGTAGAAATAATTCTCATCAAATCATTAGGTTTTCCTACAATCAAACAATTTTTATCTTTTAAACTATTAACATTAAGATTATTTTGATTGTTCATATTTCCTCACTAAATAAAAAAAATTAATAATACGCTGAGTAATAATCGATATACAACAAAAATAAAAAAACTATGATTTTTAACATATTTAAATATCAACCTAAGCGCAATTAAAGAAGTTAAAAATGATAAAGTAAAACTAGTTAAAGATAGTAGATAACTATCAATAATAATTAATTGATAGTTAAAAACAAGTTCGTGTATTGTTGCCCCAATAATTACTGGACATGACATTAAAAAAGCAATCTTTATAGAAAGCAATCTATCAATTTTTAAGATAAGCGCAGTACTAAAAATCATTCCAGAACGAGATAATCCAGGTATAAATGCTAAAGCTTGAGTAATGCCTAAAATAATATATTCTTTAAAACCTACATTTTCAATAGTGTGTAAATTCATTTTCTTATTATATCTTTCTGCTAAAAATAGGTATATCGCCCCAATAAATAAAGAAAGAGCGACAACAGTAATATTTCTAACATACCCAACAAAAAAATCATAGAAGAAAAAACCAATAATAACTGCTGGAATTGTAGCAACAGCAATTTTAATTAATAACATTCCATCATTACTCCACAATTTAAATTTAAATTTAAATTTAATAAAGTCATCTAAAGAATCACTAAGCATGTCTTTCCAATCTTTATAAAAATAAATGATGACTGCAACAGCAGATCCTAAATGTAAAAGCACATGAAATGACAAAGAATCCAGTGCTATTTGATAATTTTCTTGCAATATTAATGAATATATTATGAGGTGACCTGATGAGGAAACAGGAAAAAACTCAGTAATGGACTGAGTAATTATTAATGATAATAAACTTATTATTTCAAGAAAATCCATTTTTAACTACCATCATAGATTAGACTATCAATTAAAATTACACTATAAAAATTCTTTTGTTTCAATTTTATATCTATAAAATGAATATAAAATTGAAAAGAAGATAAATAGTAATGATATGTATATAAAATATTCAAGAAATTTCTACGCTAGTAAAATCAATTATGAACAAGGAAGAAAATGGCTAAGCTAATAAAAGATATATGGGGAATGAAAAATAATCTAGAATTGAGATTAAATAGCGATCAATTATTAAAAACAAAAGAAATTACTTGGAAAATTTCAATTCAGCCCTTATATGATGCTGAAAATCATTTTCCAACAAATGCTGCTCCTCCAACTATTTACTGTACTGGTAAAGCATTAATAAATTTACAAAAAGAACAAACTGATAACGATTTTTTTCTAAAATTAATCGAACTGCCAGATTGGTATAAAGATATTACAATACATCCAATGATTATCAGCGGAGATATTTTTTTACTTTTTGCAAATAATAAAATAGAAAAAATTATAATAAAACAAAAAATTATACTTTTTAGAGTAAAGTCAATTGAGGAAAGAAAAAGTATTATTACTACTTATAAATTAAATTAACTATTTATTTTGATCTATAAATTCCAATTGAAAAGAACCATTCTTTTCTGATAATTTTGCAAGAGTTAAAACTGGCCAATGTACTCCTGTTACAATACTATTTTTTTCAACTGCAATTGCAGCAATTTTTTTTCTTGCAGCAAATGCCTGAGGCCTATCCCAATCAAAAATTGGATGCCAATTTTGATGTACTAAATGCTGAGGATGATGAGCTGCGTCACCAACTATCATAAGTGATTCATTTCCAGAATCAATTAATTGAACACAGTGACCAGGTGTATGGCCTGGTGCATAAATCATAGTTAAATATTCATTAACTTTATAATCACCAACAAAAGTTTGAACTTGATTATTATCAATCAAAGGCTTGAATTTTGCTTGCACTTTTTCTTTTAATGGGTGATCGTTGCCTGCATAATTTATCCACCAATCAAATTCTGATTCTGAAACAAAATGAGTAGCATTTGGAAAAGTTATTTCATCATCTTTATTTAGATTCCAACCAACATGGTCATAATGCAAATGTGAATGAACTACAAAATCAATATCGTTTGGCTCAACTCCTTTTTCTGATAATCTTAATAATAATTCTGCACATGATTCGGTATCTGGTTCAGGATCTCTATGTCCATAGGCAGTATCAACCAACCATTTACTTGTTGGAGATTCAACTAAAAATGAACTAAAATTAAATGGTATTAAGTCAGAAATATTTTCTAAACCTAATGCCTTAGTTCTCTCTAATTCATCAACTCCATCAAATAGAATCTTTGGATCTCTAAAAGTTGCCCCGTCAGATAGTTGAGAAATCTGTAGGTCACCAATTTGAAAAGTACCTGTCACTTTAGCCATATTCTTCTCGCAATTCTCTATTTTAAGATAAAAAAATTAATACAGTGCTTTTATTGCCTTTACTATATATGATTAAATTATATGGTTAAATTTATTTAATCAACTTAAGAATATTTTTTTTAGAGAAAAGAATAAATATGAATAGTCCTATTGCTTATTTAAACAATGAATTTATGGAGCTTAAAGATGCCAAAATTAATATTGTCACCCACGCTTTTAATTATGGTACAGGAGTTTTTGAAGGTATAAGAGGTAATTGGAATGATCAGTCAGAGCAGCTTTACATTTTTAAATTAGAAGAACATGTAGAAAGAATTTTTAATAGTGCAAAAATAATGAGGCTAGATCCACAAATTACTAAAGATCAAATGTGTCAAATACTCATAGAATTGGTAAAGAAAAATAATTATAGAGAAGATATTTATATTCGACCAATTATTTATAAATCATCAGAGATTGTAGGTCTCAGAATGCATGATCTTGATGATGATTTTTTAGCATATATAGTCCCTTTTGGTAATTACTTAGATCCAAATGCTGGCATACATTGTGGAGTTTCATCAATTAGAAGAATTGATGATTCAATGGTTCCAGTCAGAGCAAAAGTTACTGGCATCTATGTTAATAATTCTATGGCAAAAACTGAAGCAGTTCTTAATGGTTACGATGAAGCAATCATGTTAAACATGGATGGTCATATTTCAGAAGGTACAGGTGAAAATATTGTTATTATTAAAAATAATACCATTATTAGCCCTACAGCTGCTGACAATATATTAGAAGGACTGACATTAGAAGCAGTGCTAGAAATTGTTAAAAATCATTTACAAATCAATATTGAAAGAAGATCAATAGATAGATCTGAGCTTTATATTGCTGATGAAGTCTTCATGACAGGAACTGCAGCGCATGTTACTCCCGTTGTTAGTATAGATAAAATAAATATTGGTAATGGAAAACCTGGTCTTTTATCAAAAAAAATACAAGAAATATATTTTTCAATCATTAGAGGGGAGAATGATCAATATTCTAAATGGTTAAAAAAAATATATTAGTTAAATTCCTCTGATAGGTAAAAAATTGAAATCTATTAAGCCTAACAAAGCATTCCTTCCTAATATTGGCATCTTACTCACAATTATAGCTTTTAGCTTGTCATTACTTTTATCAATTAATATTAATAACTTAATTGTTATTTCAAATTTTTTTTCTATATTTTTTTTTATACTGGGATTATATTTTACATACATTCACTATTCATTTTTCAATACAACGTATCAAATACAGCACAATAAAATACTGATAATATTTGGCATTCATCAATATGTAATTCCATTGAACAATATCCGATCTATAATTTTAATACCTAATATACAGGATATTAAAAAACAAAATGGGATAAGTTGGTTTGGTTCTTTCTATGGTAATGCTCATTATCTCAATGAGCAAATTTTACTTTTTTTTTCCAATAATAAAAAAAATGAATTAGTATTAATTAAAGCAGCAAAAAATAATTATTTAATATCTTGCCCATCGTATGAAGAATTTAGAAAATTAATCGCTACTCAAAGGATATTGGGTGGCTCACAGAAAAATAGAGAAAGCAAAAAAAAGAGAGTTCATTTTTTGTATAAAATATATGATAATGAATTTTTTTATTTAATTGTCTTAAATTACTTTTTGATGAGCAATGCAGTATTACTAAATAACGAGACAATAAATGACGCTCCAGAATCATTGCTGCTCAAATTTCCATTTAAGCACTTTCAAGATATCCCAGAATATATAACTATAAATACATTAAATCAAATCAATCAATATATTTTAATAGTTTTTTTTCTTAACTTAATGCTGTCACTGGCATTCAAATACTATTTACAAAAAGGGCATAAAAGCATACAACTAATTTCAATACTTATTAATTCCATTGCTATATTTGCTATGGTCTATGCAGTGTAATTTTGAATATTAAAAACTATGATTAAAAATATAACAAAAATATCAAAAAAATACTCGTTAATCACTCTTATAATTTTTTATACTTTTTTATCTATATCATGTATAGAATCTGAAAAGCTCAATAATGACAAAGACTACAATTATATTTCTGAAGAAATAGTATTTGATAAGCTAAAGATGCTTGACGCTACTAACAGCGACAAAAACAAACAATTTAATTCAAAGTTTAATAATGCAGATGAATCTGAAATCATTAAAATAGCTGCCTGCATAGCACAAGTTAATCAATGTAAAGACGATAAAGATTTAGCTGCAAAAGCAATTTTATTTATGGGCAACAGTACTAATAACAACTTTATTAGGCCATTAGTAGACATTTTATGGATTGATAATGAACTTGATGAATTAATAAACGAAAGTTTAAGTAAGCTAACTAAAAAATATTTTTCATCAGCTTCAGAATGGGAAATATGGTTAAATGATAATAAAAAAATCTCTTCGCCCGATCAATATCGTCAATTAAAAGGTGAAATTTTTTCTTACATTGATGATGGATACTATAATATTTTTAATAATGAAGATAATCAAAGTCTCAACATAAATCAAACAAAATGGATAGGTTCTAAATTGGGCGCAATTCCAGCTTTAAATAACCCCAAATTTATAAAACAAAATGAAGAAAAATATTTAAATAAGAATGACATTATAATTGGCATAAAAGTTCAAGATGAATTTAGAGCTTACCCTATTAAAATTCTTAAGTGGCATGGAGTTATTAATGATAAAATTAACAATCAAGAATTCTCTATTATTTATTGTCCCATGACTAATACATCCACCGTTTTTAACAATAAGAAAACTGGTGAATTAAGTTTTTCTGGACTATTTGAAGATAAAAAATGCCTTGTAAATAATAATAACAATATTTTAATAGACTCGACTACGGGAAGTTTCGGAAAAGAACTTAATGAGCTTGAAAGGTATCCAATGATACAAAGTACTTGGCAATTTTGGCAAAAATATTATCCTAATAGTAAAGTTTTATCAATGAACACTGGTTTTCTAATAGATTACCAAAAAGATAAGTTGCCGCATTGGATAAATTTAATTCAGCCACAGAATATTGCTTTAGAATTTTCAAAACATCATGAAGATCAAAATTACAGAACGATGGTTAATTATCATTATCAAAATCAAAGAGTCTCACATCTACTGTACTATATTAATGATTTTAGAATTATTAATAAGACTATAAACAATAATAAAATTGTGACTATTATTTTTGACAATGGCATTGGTGCTCGAACATTTATTGGACCAAAAGATAATTTAATAAAAATTTCATACTCACAAAAAAATGGCTGGCTAGCACAAGATACTGAAAATATTTACTGGTTTATTTCAGAAAATGGGCTTATTAATCAAGATGATAGTTCGTTTTATGCGGAAATACCTAATTTTATTACTAATGAATAATTCTTCAATACTAATTATAAATATTTAAAAAAAGCTTTAAAGCATTGATTGCTAGGTCAGAGAAGTTGATAATTAAATAGTTATGATAGTAAAAAATATCAATATTTTCTCCAAAATTAACACTGCGTTATTCTACGCAAGTTTACTTGTGCTCATATTAGTATAAATGGCGCTCTAAAATAGATGCGCTTTAACCTTAAAATCATGGTAAGCTAACGTTGAAATTAAAGAAAATGAATATATTAAATAATTTATAGAAAATAGGTAATAATGATTGGTGCTGACATAGTACTGGAATCTTTAAAAAAAGCAGGTGTAACTACCCTGTTTGGATATCCAGGCGGAGTTGTTTTGCCATTATATGACAGATTTCCATATCATAAGGAAATCCACCATGTACTAGTCAGGCATGAACAAGCGGCTGGACATGCTGCGGATGCATACGCAAGAGTCTCTGGAAAGCTTGGGGTAGCACTTGCAACTTCAGGGCCAGGTGCTACTAATCTAGTAACAGCAATACAAAACGCAATGATGGATTCAGTACCGACATTATTTATTACAGGTAATGTAGCAAGAAATTTAATTGGTAAAGATGGATTTCAAGAAGCTGATGCTACGGGAATATTTATGCCAACTGTTAAACATAATTATCTAGTGACACGTGCTGAAGATTTAGCTCCTACTTTTGCTGAAGCTATTTATATAGCAACTTCAGGTAGGCCTGGTCCTGTACATATTGATATTCCAAAAGATGTTTTTCTTGAAGATGCTGATTTCAACTGGCCTAAAAAAATAAAACTAAGAGGTTACAAAATCAATAATCATGTAAATCAAGATCGTATTATTGAGGCAGCTAACATAATCAATGCATCAAATAAACCAATAATATTTGCTGGGCACGGAGTTATCATTTCTGAAACAACAGCCTTATTATCTAAATTATCTGAAAAAGCAGATATACCAGTAATAAGTACACTACTTGGGATAGGATCACTACCTACAAGCCACTCACGTAATTATGGATGGATGGGCATGCATGGAGCATTTCATGCAAATATTGCAGCATCTAATGCAGATACAATTATTGCACTAGGCATGAGAATGGATGATAGGGCATTAGGAAGATTTGATGATCTTAATCGCAATGCTCAAATTATTCACATAGATATAGATCCAGCAGAACATGATAAAAATATTAAAGCAACTGTCCCAGTTGTGGGAAACTTAAGTGAAGTGTTGCCTCATCTCATTAATAAAGTAGATGAAACAAATCATGCTGAATGGATTTCATGGATAGAAAAAATTAAAGCTGATCATTCCCAATCTATGTCAATTCCTGATTCAAAAAATTTAACTGTTCAGTATGTAGTGAGTCAAATTGCTAAGGAAAATGAAGAAAATGAATTAATTGTTGTCACAGGCGTGGGCCAACATCAGATGTGGGCAGCACAACATATGAATATTTCAAAGCCACGACAACTCATAACTTCTGGTGGTCTAGGAACAATGGGTTTTGAGGTTCCAGCTGCTTTGGGTGCGCAAGTTGCAAATAGAGATGCATTCGTTTGGTCTATTTGTGGAGATGGTGGATTTCAAATGACTTTTCAAGAATTAGCAACAATCGTTGATGAGAAATTACCAATAAAATTTGCCATTATTAATAATGGATATTTAGGAATGGTTAGGCAATGGCAAGAATTGTTTTATAAAGATAATCTTGTTGATGTAAATATGAGTCAGCCAGATTTTATTAAAATTGCTGAAGCATATGGAATTAAAGGAATAGAAGTGACAAAAAAAGAAGAAGTCTCAGTTGCCATTAAAGAAGCAAATAAAATTAATGGTCCAGTATTAATCAATTTTATGGTTGAATCTGGAGGTAATGTCTTTCCTATGGTTCCTGCTGGCGCAGCATTAAGCGAAACAGTTGAATCGGCTGAGGAGTTATAGTGTGAAACACACAGTAGTAGCATTAGTTGAAGATAAACCTGGAGTATTAAACAGAGTCGCTTCTTTATTTCGAAGAAGAGGGTACAATATTGATTCTCTGGCAGTTGGCACAACTCATGAAATTGGAGTTTCAAGAATGACAATAGTTATTGAAGGCAATGACAATATGGTAGATCAATTAGAGAAACAATTGTACAAACTTATTGAAGTAATAAAAGTAGAAAATTTTACATCAAAAAATTCAATTATGAGAGAACTTGCACTGATTAAAGTTAAGGCAAGTTCTCAAAATCGAAGAGAAATATTAGAAATTCTAGAAGTTTTTAGAGCACAAGCAATAGATTTATCAACTGCAAGTCTAGTTATTCAAATTGTTGCACATAGAGATACAATTGATGCATTAATAGAAAATCTCGATCGTTTTGGAATCTTAGAAATGGTAAGAACTGGCAGAATTGCAATGAGAAGAGGTTATACAACTACGACAGACGATGAAGATTTTAATGATGAAGATACATTAAGATTTAATTCTCAAATTGGACGTTTAACGAACGGAAATTTTCCATTCGTTAGTGATTAATTTTATTAAGGAGTTTTTAAAATGGCTAAAATTTATTATGAAGATGATGCAGATTTATCAGTTTTAAATGGTAAAAAGATTGGTATTATTGGATATGGTTCTCAGGGACATGCCCATGCACTAAATCTTAAAGATTCTGGAGCAAAAGTTACAGTAGGTCTTTATCCTAATTCCCCTTCATGGGAAAAAGTAAAAAAAGATGGACTAAACGTTGGTACTGTTGATGAAGTAGCTAAAGATTCTAACATCATTATGATATTAGTTCCTGATCAAGTACAGAAACAAGTTTTTGATGAACATATTGCACCATTTATTGAAACGGGTGATACAATTATGTTTGCTCACGGATTCAATATACATTTTTCACAAATTGATGCGCCTAAAGGAATTGATGTATCAATGATAGCTCCTAAAGGGCCTGGTCATTTAGTAAGAAGAGTCTATACCGAAGGTAAGGGAGTTCCTGCATTAGTAGCTATCCATCAAGATGCATCTGAATCAGCAATGGCAACTGCTCTTGCATATGGAAAGGGCATAGGATCAACTAGGGCGGGTATTTTAGAAACTACTTTTAGAGAAGAAACTGAAACAGATCTTTTTGGAGAACAGGTTATTCTTTGTGGAGGTGTTACTTCATTAGTTAAAGCTGCTTATGAAACATTAGTAGAAAATGGATACCAGCCAGAATCTGCATATTTTGAAACACTGCATGAATTAAAATTAATCGTTGATCTAATGTATGAAGGCGGCATGGAATACATGAGATATTCAATATCAGAAACTGCTGAATATGGAGATTACACAAGAGGTCCTAGAGTGGTGAATAAAGATACAAAAGCAGAAATGCAAACAATCCTTGAAGAAATTCAAACTGGTGAATTTGCTAGAGAATGGATTGTAGAAAATCAAGCTGGTCAACCTAAATTTAAAGCCTTGAGAGAGAAAAATATCAATCACCCTATTACTAAAATAGGTAAGGAAATTAGAGCAATGATGGGTTGGTTAAATAATGAATCTAAATAATGAAGATTAATTAAGGAAATACTAATGAGTTCCTCATCTGAAAAAATATATATTTTTGATACTACTTTAAGAGATGGCGAGCAATCTGCTGGAATAGGCTTTACAAAAGAAGATAAATTACAAATAGCACATGCCTTAAATAAATTAAATGTTGATATTATAGAAGCTGGATTTCCAGCGTCATCTATTGGAGATTTAGAAGCAGTTGCTGCAATTGCACGAGAAATCAAAGGTCCTGTTATATGTGGGCTAGCTAGAGCAAATGAAAAAGATATTGATGCAGTCTGGGAAGCTGTAAGATTAGCAGAAAGTCCAAGAATTCATGTTTTTCTTTCATCAAGTGACATACATATGGCACAGCAGTTACATAAAAACAAAGAAGATGTAATAGCTATGGCTAGGACTTCAATTGCTCAAGCATCTAAATATTGCTCAGATATAGAATTTTCACCGATGGATGCAACTCGTTCAGATCCAGATTTTGTATATCAATTAGTTCAAGCAGCCATTGAAGAAGGTGCAACAACTATAAATATTCCTGATACTGTTGGGTATGCAATACCGGAAGAATTTAGTAAATTTATAAGTTCATTAAAAACTAATGTAAAAGACATCGACAAAGTACGTATATCAGTACATTGCCAAAATGACTTAGGTATGGCAACGGCAAATTCTATTGCTGGTATTATGGCTGGAGCAAGGCAAGTTGAAGGAACTATCAATGGAATTGGCGAAAGAGCTGGAAATGCATCACTTGAAGAAATTATCATGACAATAAATACGAGACAGGATATAATAAATCTTCATACCAACATTAACACTGAAGAAATATATGCATCAAGTAAATTAGTTGAAAGACTTTCAGGTATGCATGTACAATCTAATAAAGCAATAGTTGGTAAAAATGCATTTAGGCATTCATCAGGAATTCATCAAGATGGCGTACTTAAAATGAGAGAAACTTATGAAATTATAGATCCCAAAACTATCGGCTTATATAACGATCAATCAATAGTTCTAACAAAAGTTTCTGGCAGACATGGGCTAAAAGCCCGATTAGATGACTTAGGAATTATTGTGTCTGATGAAGATTTTGATCAAGTATTTAATGCTTTTAAAGACGTTGCTGATAAAAAAAATGAAGTAGATGACAGAGATCTAGAAGTCATACTTTCGGAACTTGGCAATATTGATTTTGAAGAAGAATGGATTTTAGAAAGCGTTCAAGTGTCTACTGGTGATAATCAAAAACCAACAGCAGCAGTAGAATTAAAAAATAATGAAAATAATAAACTATTTCAAGACGCGGCTATTGGCGATGGTCCTATTGATGCTATATGTAAAGCTATAAACAGAATAGTAAAAACAGACAACAAGCTTACTGAATACAGAGTAAAATCAGTTACTGAGGGAATTGATGCTCAAGGTGAAGTAGCTGTAAGCATCAATTATCAAGGCCAAAGTTTTGCAGGCAATGCAGCTCATACTGATATACTCGTAGCGAGTGCTAAAGCCTATATGAATGCTTTAAACAAACAAATTATATATAACAAAAGAAGAGAAAAAAAAGGAGAAAAACATAATGACGAATAAAACTCTTGCACAAAAAATTTGGGACAAGCACGTAATACATAAGGAAGATGGCCTGCCTGACCTCTTGTACGTCGACTTACATTTAATTCATGAAGTAACTTCACCTCAAGCATTTGAGGGCTTAAGAATAAATAACAGAAAAGTTAGAAGGCCCGATCTATGTATAGCCACCATAGACCATAACGTCCCAACTACTGATAGAACTCTGCCTAATCCAGATCCGCTTTCAATAAAACAAATCGACACTCTAAGAAAAAATACAAAAGAATTTAATATTCCATTGTTAGATATATTTGATAATAGGCAAGGCATAGTCCATGTGATAGGTCCTGAACAAGGATTAACTCAACCAGGCTTAACTATAGTTTGTGGCGATAGTCATACTTCTACTCATGGTGCATTTGGTTCTCTGGCATTTGGAATAGGAACTTCTGAAGTTGAACACGTATTAGCAACGCAATCACTTCCCTCTCCAATGCCAAAAATGATGCAAATAAATATAAAAGGGAATGTAAAACCAGGCATAACAGGCAAGGATATTATTCTAGCTATCATCAATAAAATAGGAGTCGATGGCGGCATAGGGCATATTATAGAATATACAGGTGACGCAATAAAAAATCTATCTATGGAAGGCAGAATGACTGTCTGCAACATGACAATTGAAGCAGGTGCAAGAGCTGGCTTAATAGCTCCTGACCAAGTAACATTCGATTATTTAAAAAATAAACCATTGGCACCAAAAGGTGAAGAATGGGAACGAGCTTTGACATATTGGAATACTCTTTACTCAGATGAAAATTGTAAATTTGACACAATTATTGAAATTGACGCTGCTACCATAGAGCCATTTATAACTTGGGGCACAAATCCTGCTCAAAGCATACCTGTCTCTGGAATCATTCCTGATCCAGACCAAATATCAGATCCATTTGCTAAAGAAACTGCACAAAGAGCATTAAAATATATGGAGTTAAGTCCTGGCACTAAAATACAAGAAGTAAAAATAAATAAAGTATTTATTGGTTCTTGCACTAATTCCAGAATAGAGGATCTTAGAGCAGCATCCAAAATTGTCAATGGTAAAAATATTGCTGACAATGTACATGCGATTGTTGTACCAGGATCGGGTTTGGTCAAAAAACAAGCAGAAGATGAAGGGATAGACCAAGTATTTATAAATGCTGGATTTGAATGGCGTGAAGCAGGTTGTTCAATGTGCCTTGGCATGAACCCAGATATTTTAAAACCTGGAGAAAGATGTGCATCGACATCGAACAGAAACTTTGAAGGCAGACAAGGCCAAGGTGGAAGAACTCATTTAGTAAGCCCAGAAATGGCGGCCGCGGCAGCTATCGCTGGTCATTTCACAGACGTAAGGAACATGTAACATGAATTCGTTAAAAAATATATCAAGTATAGTACTCCCACTTAATCGTGCTGATGTAGACACTGATCAAATTATGCCAAAACAATATTTGAAGAGAATTGAAAGAACTGGATACGGGCCATTTGCATTTGATGAGTGGAGGAAAAATCCTAATTTTGTCCTTAACAATCCATTATATAAAAATGCTCAAATTTTATTAGCACAAAGAAATTTTGGATCTGGTTCATCTAGAGAACATGCAGTATGGGGACTTGAAGACATTGGTATAAAAATTGTAATCGCTCCTAGTTTTGCAGATATTTTTAATTCAAATTGTGGAAAAGTTGGTCTTTTATGTATTCAATTAAATCAAAAAGAAATTAACACATTAATGAATTTATCAGAAAGTAAGTCAGGATTAATTCTTTCAATAAATCTTGAAGATCAAAAAATCATTAATGAAGAGTATTCTATCAATATTAATTTTGAAGTAGATAATTTTCTTAAATATAGATTGCTTAATGGACTTGATGATATAGGCATTACAATGCAAAGGGATGAAGCCATACAAGATTTTGAAAGTAAAAGATTTAACTTTTATCCTTCATCAAAAACAATCATATAACACATATTAAAAATATTACATAATGCAATTTATAGGTACTGGTAAACACTCAAGCGTATTTCGATCAAATGACAATGCTATAAAATTATTAAATAAAAATATGCATAATCAATATAATTTCAATAAAATCAATCACGAATTCAATGCAATCATTGCTTTGGCAGAACACGGAATGCCAACTCCTAGGAATGCCAAACTTATTATTAATGAACTTAAAAAAAAACATGGCATACAATATGATTTTATAAATGGCATACTTGCAAAAAATTTTAAATTTACAGAGGAAAATAATAAAAAATTCCAAAGTGCATTAAAAATATTTTTTGAGAAACTTCATTCAATTCAATTACCTTTAAATAAAGTTCAATTAAAAAAAACAAATATCTCAAAAGATATCTACCCAAAAATTATTGAAGAAAATAAAAAATTATTTACAAAAAAAGAATTCGATCAAATTATTACTAAGATAGAATTGCATGCTAAAAAAAAGAATTTTATTAATAGTCCAAATGTAATGTTACATGGCGATATAAGTAATTCTAATATTATACTTTTAAAAAATGGATCAATAAATGGTGTAATCGATTGGTCTGAATGTATGATTGGAGATCCCGCTTATGATCTTGCCGGAGTCTTAATTTACTTTGGAGAAAAAACACTTAAAAGCTTATTAATACATGAAAACTATAGCACTGAAATGCTTGAAAGAATAAACTACTATGCAAGCATGGAGTATTTATTTCGTTTGTAAATGAGGTATTATGAAAAAATTTAAATTATTAGTACTAGCAGGTGATGGAATCGGTCCTGAAGTTACTGATTGCGGACTACAATTAATTAATGCAATAGAAAATAAAGAAGATATCTCTTTTGAGATAAAAAAAGAACTCGTAGGTGGAGCTGCAATTGATGCATTTGGTGAAGCAATAAAAAATGAAACAATTGAATTAGCAAAAAAATCAGATGCAGTCCTTTGGGGAGCAGTTGGTGGTCCTAAATGGGACAATCCATCTGCATCAGTTAGGCCTGAACAAGGCTTATTAAAAATTCGCTCTGAACTAAATCTTTGGGCAAATTTAAGGCCTGTAAAAATTTGGAAAGAACTTATTGATTCGTCCTCCATAAAAAAAGAAAAGTTAGAAAATGTAGATATTTTAGTAATAAGAGAACTAGTCTCTGGAGCTTATTTTGGAAAACCGCAAGAAAGAAGAATTGTTAATGGTAAGAGAGAAGCAGTTGATACAATTTATTATAATGAAGATCAAATTGCAAGGATAGCTCATCTTGGATTCAAATTAGCCAAAAAAAGAAGAAATAAATTACATTCAATAGATAAAGCTAATGTACTTGAATCTTCAAGACTATGGAGAGAGGTTGTTCAAGAAATTCAAACACAATACACAGAAGTAGATTTTCAAAATATATTAGTAGATGCTGCAACAATGCATCTTATTCGTGAGCCAAGTGATTTTGATGTTGTCATAGCATCTAATATGTTTGGTGACATTATTACAGATGAGGCTTCTATGCTTTCAGGATCATTAGGAATGTTGCCGTCTGCGTCATTGTCAAACCTTTCTGATGAAGGCATTGGCTTTGGATTATATGAACCTATTCATGGTTCTGCTCCAGACATTACAGGACTAGGAATTGCAAATCCAATTGCGATGTTTCTTTGTATAGCAATGCTTTTCAGACATTCATTGAACTTAGAAAATATAGCTTTAAAGATTGAATCAAGTGTAGCAGATACAATTAAAGCTGGATTACGAACGCGCGATATTGCTATAGAACTTAAAGAGAGCATATCAACTAATGAAATGGCTACTGCTATCATTAATTCATATAACAAAAAATAACTACTGCCATTCAGAAATGAGATGAACTTGAGAAAAATAATTTTATACGATACTACGCTTCGGGATGGTTTGGGAATGGAAGGAATTTCCTTGTCTTTAAAAGATAAAATTACGATAGTTCGTAAACTAGATGGATTAGGCGTGCATTTTATTGAAGGTGGATATCCTGGATCAAATCCGAAAGATGCAAGCTTTTTCCAATCTGTAAAAAAACTTAAATTAAAAAATTCTGAAATTGTTGCATTTGGATCCACAAGAAAAATTAATTCAAAAGCTGAAAATGATATATCCCTTAAAGCACTTTTAGATGCAAAGACTACCTACATAACAATTGTTGGAAAATCATCATTCAGTCAAGTTCAAGATGTTTTACAGACTACTGGCGAAGAAAATATATCAATGATTAAAGATTCAATTAAATTTTTATTATCAAAAAAAAGAAAAGTTATTTTTGATGCTGAGCATTTTTTTGATGGCTACAAAGAGAACGAAGATTATGCAATTAGCACTATTAAAGCTGCCGCTGAAGCAGGAGCTGAAACAGTAGTATTATGTGACACTAATGGTGGTAATCTTACTAGCGAAATCCAACAGATCGTAAAAAAAATTGCAGAAATGAATATTACAGAAATAGGCATACATGTCCATAATGATGCTGATATGGCTGTAGCAAATACAATAGCTGCAATAGAACAGGGAGCCACTCATGTCCAAGCATGCCTCAATGGTTGGGGAGAAAGAACAGGAAATGCAAATATTATTTCTATAATTGCAAATATCAAATTAAAGTTAAAAATAGACATAGTTACTGATGAACAACTTGCGCAATTAACTAAATTATCACATTTTGCTGATGAACTAGCAAATCTAATCCCAAATGACAAGCAACCTTATGTGGGTAAAAGTGCATTTGCACATAAAGCCGGGCTTCATGTAGCAGCAATTACAAAATCATCTGGCACTTATACACATATCAATCCAGAGTTAGTTGGTAATCAAGAAAGGATTTTAGTCTCTGAGTTGTCAGGCAGAAGAAATGTTGAACAAAAGATTAAAGAACAAAATATAAAAATATCACTTAGCACTGATGAAGTATCCAAAATATTAAAAAAAATTAAAGAACAAGAGGCACTTGGTTTACAATATGAATCAGCAAATGCTTCATTTGAATTAATAGTAAAAAAAATAAAACAAGATTATCAAGCACCTTTTTATGTTGAAGATTTTTTAGTAATAGAACGAAAGCAACATGTCAATCATATAGATAGTGCAATTATTTCAGATGCAATGGTTAAAGTTAAAGTTAAAAATGAAACTTTTCAATCAGCAGAAAATGGAAGCGGTCCAGTCGCTGCATTAGATTCAGCATTAAAAAATGCGCTTACAAATTTTTATCCTAATTTAAGTATAATTAAATTAATTGATTATAAAGTTCGTATTTACAATCCCACAGAAGGATCTGCTGCTGGGGTTAGAGTTTTTATCGAATCTACAGATGGCAAGCATTCATGGAAAACTGTTGGCGCATCTACAGACGTCATTGAAGCATCCTTTAAAGCATTGCAGGATGCTTATGAATATTGGCTAATAAAACAAAATTGAATAGCTTTAATCACTTATTATTAAAATTACTATTACAAACGAAGTTTACCATGTGATGGCTGTCGTCTTCTAAGCTTGCCAAAAGCAAGCTCTTCTTCCTTTTTAATATCTTCAGGATCAGCGACTTCATTTTCATGAACAAATCCACATTGTACGCAAGTAGAAAACTCACCATGTGTATCGTCTTCAGCTAATAAAAACCCAGTACATCGTGGGCATAAAGCTGGTGGTAAAGTATAAACCATAATTACAGACCTCCTTTGAAAACCGGACCCCCGGCATTAGGTCTGTTCCATTGCCTACGAAGTTAGCTTACGGGTTCGGATGGAACAGTCACCCGCTCAAAAAAGAGTTCACCCAAAAAAATGGTTTCTCCGCTCGTAATCACACTACATTTGTAATCTGTGTGAAAAAATTAGGCAAAATTCAAAAATTGAATTTGACTACAAACATTTCAAGGCTTAGTTTAAACTAGCATTATAAATTAAAGCAAGTTAAAGATGATCTGAATTGATAATTATTCTTTAACTTGCTTTAATTAAAATTTATTTAATTATATAAAATTGGATATTATGAAATTAAATTCATATCAAATAAAAATAATCTTTCTGTCCTTAATATTCTCTACTACAATTTCTTGTGAAAAAATAGCAAATATTATTCCTGATAATATTCCAACTAGAAATAACCCGGAAGTAACGCAAATTATTTCTAATGAAAAAATATCAATTGGCAAACCTATATTGCCATCATTAGATTTTATTCAAAAGAATTCTTCTCAAGAAAAATTAGATAAATTTGATACTTCAGTTTATGAGAGATCATTAAGTATAGTAAGAATTACTATTAAACTTATAGATAGTAATCAGAAAATTATCGAAAGAAATGGCAACGGTGTAATTATTGATCGAAAAAATGGAATATTAATGACTACAAAGAGTTTAATTAATTTACAAGAACTATCAAAAAAAAATATAATAGATTCAATTAAAATATCACTAAACTTTGATCAATCAGATAGTAAACCAAAGACATTCGATGCAAAAATAATTCCAACTGATGATTTCAATGTAACATTATTAAGAATAATCAATAATCCTAATCAAAAACAAACAAAACTACTGATGACTGAATCAAAAATGCCTAATTTTATCAATGTGTTGCCAGGTGATAAAATAGAAATTATTAATTTTATTAAGGAAAATAATTCAGATGAATTCAGCATTAGTTTAACCGATGCTTTAATAAAAAGAAAATATAGCGGTGTTGGAAAAACTTACAGTAAATGGCTTTCAACAAATATTGTACTTCCTAATTCATATTTAGGTACACCAGTATTTGATCAACAAGGTCTATTAATAGGTCTTGTTGATCAAATACGATACAATGAAGATTCCCCTTTAACATTCATAACTACAGCTTTAATTAGTGGAAAAGACATTGAGTCAATTCTTTTAATTGACAAACAGGCATCAACAATTCTAAATCCTACTTTTAATTATTTAGATAATAAAGAGAATATTATTATAACTGAACCAGTTTTTTCAACAAATTCAATCATGCAAAATGGAGCTTTAACATTGTATGATTATAATTTTTACTTTAATGATAAAGTTTATCTTTTGTATTATCAATTTTTTACTCAAGGATTGCAAATAGGCGATTCAATAGAAGAAAAATGGTTTTGGAATGATATTCATCAAGAAAATATTTCTTCACAATATATATGGCAAGCTAACAATAATATTATTACTGATAGCATCTCTTTTTCTTATCCAAAGGGAATTCCAAAAGGTATATGGACATTAGAAATTCATGTTAATGAACAAATAAAAGCATCTAGTTCTCTGAATGTAATGGAAGAAATGGATAAAAAAATATTCAAAAACTTCAAAATACAGAGCACTTTTTTAAATAGTAATCAACTATTACTCTCATTCAATTATGCTAACACTGTCTACGATGCAATTTTAACTTATATCTTATATTCAAATGGAAAAATACTACATGAATCTAAGCAATTGACTTTTAATCAAAAGGGTGATGGCATAATAAATATCGTGTATTATGATACTAATGAAGAAGCTATGAATAGCTTAGATAATCTAGAAGTTGATTTTTTCATCAATTTTGAATTTGTAGGCAATGCTAAACTAAATAAAGGAGAATAAAATGAATAAAAAAATTGCACTTATAGGTGGTACAGGACCAGAAGGTAAAGGATTGGCAAAACGATTAGCTATAACTGGAAATCAAATTTTTATTGGAAGTAGAAAGCAAGAAAGAGGCAAAGAAATTGCAGAAGAATTAACTAATGAATTAAATGAATACCCTCAAATCTGCATCAAAGGTGGAGACAATCGAGAAATGGCAGAGTTATCTGAAATTATTATCATAGTTGTTCCATATTCAGCGCATAAAAATACTTTAATGCAGATTGAAAATGAATTAGAAGGCAAGATAGTAATTGATGCAGTAGTTCCAATGGAATTTCAAAAAGGACCTCGATCAATTGAAGTTGAAGCAGGTTCAGCCACTGAAGAAGCAGCGCAAATATTAGAAAATTCCACTGTAATAGGGGCTTTTCATAATTTATCAGCAGAAATTTTAATGGATTTAAAAAAAGATGTAATTGGTGATGTTCTAATAACTGGTAACAATAAAGAGGCAAAACAAGAAGTGTCATCTTTGGCAGAAGAAATTGGTTCAATTAGAGCAGTAGATGCAGGACCACTAAGAAATTCAAAGCATGTAGAAAATTTAACTGTTTTATTAATTGGTATTAATGGTCGATATAAAGCACACTCTAGTATCATTATTACTGATATAAATTAAATCATTTATTAAGAGATTTTTATGAATGAAGAAATAAAAATTATAGGCATACCAAACTTTCCACTAATAAAAAATGGCGATGATTTGGCAAGCATTATTAAAAATAAAATTTTAGAAGAAAAAATATCTTTAGATCAAGATGATATTATTGTTATTACTCAAAGAATATGTTCAATTGCTGAAGATAGAATTAAAAACCTTAATTCATATATTCCTAATACATTTGCAAAAAATTGGGCAGAAAAATATAATAAAGATTCTAGGCTAATTGAAGCTGTGATACAAGAATCAAAAAAAGTGATAAGAAAGAAAAATGGAATCCTCATAACTGAAACTAAACATGGATTTATATGTGCAAATAGCGGTATTGATAATTCAAATGTTGCTGGCATTGATAACATATGTCTGCTGCCGCTTGATCCCGATTCTTCTTGTCGAATTATAAAAGAAAAAATAAAAAACGAGATGAATAAAGACATAGCTGTAATAATGACTGATACTTTTGGAAGACCCTGGCGAATGGGACAAACCAATATAGCAATTGGAATATCAGGAATAAATCCGATACAAGATTATGTAGGAAAAAAAGATATATTTAACAGAACTATGAATTTTACAATGATATGTATCGCCGATGAAATAGCGAGCGCAGCAGAATTAATGATGGGTAAAACAAAAAAAATGCCTGTGGCTATTATAAAAGGTTACAAATATGAAAAGAACTTGGATACTATATCTAGAATAGTTAGAGATGAAAAGAACGATCTATTTAGATAAATATAATGAAAAAAAATATTAAAAAAATACTAATAAACCAATTGCAAGATGACAAAGACCCACGATTTAATATTTGGTTACTTTTGCCTGGTATTTGCATTGCAATTTTATGGTCATTATGGAAAACAATTATAATACAAGGTAGCATTTCGTTAGATTTTTTCTCAATTTTAATTTGGCCTGGTTTTGCTATTTTTTTCATTACATCAATATTCGCTATCCTAGGATGGCAATTGGATATTGATTAATGATACATATAATTATTGGTAGTGAAGAATTTTTAATTAAAGAAAAAGTTAGAGACATTTTTCAAGAAATAAAAATAAATACTGATGCAAACCTTAATATAATTGAAGGAAAAAAAATTGATAGTAAAGTTTTAATAAGCAAGTTAGCAAATATGTCTTTATTTGATGACAAGAAAATTTCATTAGTAGAAAATTATTTTACAAATTTTAATGGTATAAAAAAAGCAACAATAATTACAAAACTTTTTCAAGAATTAGCAAATATAACAATTAAGTCCGAAATTATTTTTGCTGAATACCCAAAAGAAAATAAAAATAATTTTCGTGAAGATTTTTTAACAGCTAAAAGTCCTATTTTTAAATTGATACCTAAAGATTTAAAAATAAAATACTATGAATTAAATAGATTAAAAAATTTTACAAATAATAATGAGATTGAAGATTGGTTAAAAAAAAGATGCAATAAATTATCAATTAAAATTGATAATTTAGCTCTAAAAGAATTAATTAACTTAAAAGGCAATAATTTAAGATCTTTATTAAATGAGATTAAAAAACTTAATATATACGTTAATAATGCAAATATAACTTTAAAAGAAGTGAAAGAATTAACGATTGAATGGAAGAATTATAATATATTCCCTATAATCGATTCCATTGTAATAGGCAAAGGCAATACTAGTAGAAATAATTTAAATAAACTGCTTTTAAAAGGAGATACTTCTCACCAAGAAATACTTTATAGAATCGCAAATCAAACATCGCAATTATTAAGAATATCAGACATTGCTCATTTACCAAAAAATAAAATTTCAGAAAAAGCACACGTTAGTGGATTCAGATTAGAAAAAATTATTACACAAGCAAAAAAAGGCCGTAATTATTTTGCAAATAATTTAAAAATTATCAAAAAATATGATATAAAAATTAAATCTGGCGAAGTAAATGAAAAAGTTGCATTAGATTTAATAATAAATGAATTTAATAGATGAACTACCAATTCCTAATTGAAGTAACTAATCGACCTTGAACATTAAAATCAGTAGCATCAATAAAAAATGGTTCCATGCTTTTATTCATTGGTTCTAGTTTTATTTTATTGCCATTTTTATAAATTCTCTTAAAAGTCGTAGCATTTTCCGACTCAATCCATACTGCAACCATGTCGCCATTATCAAACTGATTAGTTTTTTCTAATATTATAATATCTCCATCTTGAATTTATGCATCAATCATTGAGTTACCTTTAATTTGCAAAGCAAACAAACCAGTTTTACTTCCTACTTGATCTTTTGATAATTCGATTGAATCTATAGCAACATTATTAAATGTATTATCATCTGGAAATTGAATTGGTATACCTGCTGCAATTTTTCCCAGTAATGGAATCCTGACTGTTCGAGAACGGATATTGTTCTCTCCTAAAAGTTCAATCCCACGAGAAATATCTTTATCTCTTCTAATCAAACCTTTCTCTTCTAATTTTTTCAAATTATAATCTACGACTGAAGTAGAAGAAATATCGCAATTATTTTGTATGTCTCTAATAGAAGGTGGGTAATCTTTTTCTAAGATAAAATATTTTAAAAAATTAAAAATTTTATCTTGTTTATCAGTAAGTTCCATATTCTAGCCTTCAAATACACGTATAAATAAAACATATGTTCTATACATATTTATATGCTAATACAACTTATGTTAAAATACAAGCACTATAAGCTGTTAGCTAATATAATATAGATATAATAATAAAGGAGTTTTTATGGCACCGAGCGGATTAGAAGATCTATTTGGAAATGAAATTTCAAATGGACCAAATATTGAAAATGGAGATCTACCTAGGGCAATGGTTATTGCTGGTCATCCAGATGATTCTGATGTTGGAGCAGGAGGAATTACTGCTAAGCTTGCTAAAGCTGGATGGGAAGTTAGAATAATAGTTGCTACTGATGGTTCAAAAGGATCTAGTCAAGCAAATATTAATCAAAAAGAGTTAGTAGCAAAAAGAATTATTGAGCAACAAAATGCATCCAAAGTCTTAGGTGCTAAAGATGTCAAATTTTTAGATTTTATTGATGGTGAATTAGAATATAATAGAAATTTAATTGCAAAAATTACAAAAGAAATTAGAATTTTTAAACCATATGCAGTATACACTCACGACCCTGAAGCAATAATAATTAATAATTCATTTGTAAGTCACAGCGATCATAGAGCAACCGGACTAGCAACAGTAGACAGTGTTTATCCTACTGCAAGAGATCCATTAAATTTTCCTGAACATATGGAAGAAGGCCTTGAAACTCATAAAGTAAGAGAGCTTTTTTTATGGGGAACAAACCAATCTAATCTTGAAATAGATATAAGTGATTACTTTCAAAAAAAGATTGATGCTTTAAAAGAACACAAGAGTCAATTTGATTTTACAGATGAGATGCAAAATAGATTTCTTGAAAGATGGAAAAATGACGATGGTAAATATACTGAAAAATTTAGAAGAATTGTTTTTTCTAGATGAATATTAATCAAATTAATATACAATTTTGCACTGAATGTGGAACAAAGTTACATAAAAAAGCTACATCTGGTAGTCCAATGCAATGTCCTAAATGTAATAAAATGATTTACATTGAACCAAAAGTTGCAGTTGGTGCAGTTGTTCTGAATAATAATAAAGAAATATTACTAGTAAAAAGAAACACTGAGCCATTTATCGGGCAATGGTCTTTTCCGGCAGGATTTGTAAATCCTGGCGAATTAATTGAAAATGCATTAATGAGAGAGGTTTTAGAAGAAACTGCTATAAAAATTGAAGTACAAAATTTACTTGGAGTACATGCAACAAAAAATGAACAGGTCATTTTTATAGCTTATCAGGCAAAAGCAAAATCAGAAAAGATTTTTATTAGCAATGAAATTCAAGAGGCAACATTTTTTAATATGAAAAAATTACCTAAACTAGCATTCCAGCATGATGGTGCCATAATAAAAAAAATAATCACTGATTCAATAAATATTGAAGAGAAAAATATATTTAACTTAAGTCTTTTACAAAAACGAGGCATTGAAGCAGATGTATTAATTCCATTCATTAGAAATTTAGAAAATAAACTAGGAAAAAAACAAGCTCATAAACTAGCACAATCAGCTATCAAAGAAATTGCAAAAAAACAAGGTGATCAATTTTCTAAAGCAATGAATCGTAATGATTTAAAAGGTTTTAAAGAAATTCAAGACACATGGTCGGGTGCTGGTAATGATATTATCTTTGAGATATTAAAAGAAGATGAAAGCACTCTGGACTTTAATGTTAGCAGATGTAGATTTGCAGAAATGTACAAACAACTTGGAGCTCCAGATTTAGGTTATATATTATCCTGTGGAAGAGATTTTTCATTATCTGAAGGATATTCCGACAAAATCCATTTATCGCGTTCACAAACTATCATGGAAGGTGCTGATTTTTGTGATTTTAGGTATAGCAAAAAGGATCAATAAACAAAAAGTATTCATCGATATTAAAAAACTATTTTTTTTGCCTGCTTAAATGCTAGAAAAAATAACAATGCAGAAAATACAGACATAAGACTATACAAAATAAATGGAATAGCATATGAATTGGTTAAATCAAAAATCCATCCGCCTAAAATAGGGGCTATAATTTGACCACCAAAAGCAAAAGCAAGTACCATGCCAGAAATTGCTCCATAGTGCTTAACTCCAAAAGTCTTAGTTAAAATCAATGACTCTAACATAGGAACAAAAATTCCACCGCCTCCCCAAAGTAAAACAAAAGCTACAAGAAAAAAAATATTTGTTGAATAAACAATAGTTAACATTGCAAAACCTTGAAGCAAGGCAACTACAATTGCTAAGAAAAAAATATTTTCTATTTTATTGATCATAATGCTTCCTGGAATACGACCCAAGGCTCTAATTAAAGAACTAACTCCTAAAAAAATAGCTGCTCCAGTTACGCCCTCACTAATTAAAAAATCTAATCCTAATAAATTAACTGCTCCCTGTCCCATAAAAAAGAATATAAAACCAGCTGTTACTAACCAAAAAACTTTAGTTTTATTAGCAACATTTAATGTTACTCCTTTAAGAGTTATTCTTTGTTTAAAATTATTTTTATCCTGAACTGGATCAAGTCCAAAATCTTCAGGTTTATCTCTAATTAAAACAATAGCAAAAAAAATATTAATTATAGGAAATATTATTGCAGCAGAATATAAAGTATACTGCCAAGAATATAATTCAGTAAAAAAAGTTAGGAACGGCAACATGACGCCCCCTAAACCTAAGCCTGTTGTGACTAGTCCAAGTGCTGCTTGTTGATTACTTACAAACCACCTTGTTGCAAGCCAATTAAAAGTAATGGGCAAAACAAATGGTCTAGCAATTCCTACTACGAGCCAGCCAATAAATACAATATAAATGTTGCCGGCACTAGCAGTTATAAGAAATCCTAAAGATGCAATTAAACTGCCTATAATTAGTGATTTTCTAGCACCGTGTTTATCCATAAATTTACCGACAGATGTACTGCAAACTGCAGACAATGCTTGCCCAGCAGTAAAACATAAAATTACTGGCAATCTGCCAATAGAAAAATATTCAGAAATTTCAGGTATATAAACTGCAATGGCCCAAAAAATATAACCTGCAGCTAGCATATTAGAAAGTATACCGACGAAAATTATAATCCATGCATAATGGAATGGAATGCGATTGATGATATTTATCATTAGAATATGCTAGTCTTTTTTAGAAGTTTCATCTATCTTAATTAAAGAAAGTTTAGCAATACGTAACCCGTCCATTGCTTTTACAGACAATTCCCATTTTTCAAAATAAATTTTATCATTGACTCTAGGAATTTTACCAAAATATTCTAAGAAAAATCCAGCCACTGTTTTAACAGTCATATTCGTTTGAATAATACCAGTTTTTTCAAATAATAGATCGACTGAATCTAATCCATCCAATAACACTTCTTTTAGATTTGATTGAAAAAATTTATCATATTTTGGATATTGAAAATCATCTAAAATCTCTCCAAATATTTCATCGATTACATCTTGAAGAGTTACTAATCCATCGGTTCCACCATATTCATCTACTACAATTGCAAATTGAGTATGCCTCTGACGCATTTGTACAATTAATTCATTTAAATCAATTTGCGCAGGAATCATTAAGGGTTCTCGAAGCAAAAGCTTCCAGTCATCAACAGAAGGTGAATGATAAAGATCCCCCACATGCAAGACTCCAACTATGCTATCAAGATCCTCATCGAAAACAGGATAGCGAGAATGTCTGAATTTAAAAGCAATGCTCCTAATAGAATCTAAATTATCATCTTTGCTGATTGCAATCATCTCAGTTCTTGGAATCAAAACATCTGCAACATTTAATTCACTAAAACGTAATACTTTATCAAGCAGCATTTTTTCATCTGAATGTAACACTCCAGCTTCTGCGCTTGCTTTAATTAAAAGTCGTAATTCATGTTGATTAATATGTGTATGTTGAATAGGCCCTCTCTCAACTTTAAATAGACTTAATATTTTCCATCCACTTTCATTAAGCAACCAAATAAATGGTTTAAAAATAAATCTAAATAATTTTAATGGAGGAGAAACAAATAACGCAGTACGTTCAATATTTTGCAAAGCAAAACCTTTTGGTGCTAATTCACCTAAAATAACATGCATAGCAGTGATGATAGTAAACATAATAAATACACTTAAGCTATGGCTTGCAATGTTTCCAAATTGCATAGAAAAAATATGCGACAATCCTTCTTCCCCAATCCAACCTAGAGCAAGACTAAAGATAGTTATGCCTAATTGGCATGTTGCAATATATGAATCCAGATTATTTACAGCATCTTCTAAAGCATTCGCACCAATTCTATGTTCATTTTTAAATTGCTGAATACGTGTTTTTCGAATTGATACTAATGAAAATTCTGCTGCAACAAAGAAGCCATTCCCGCTTACCAATAATAATAAAGTAAATAAAATTAGAAAAAAATCAATTAACATTGTCAACCTAAAATAAGCTATTTCATACTATACAATTGTTATATAGAGACTAAACAATAATTCCTAAAACTAAGGATAATTCTCTTAAAGTAGGAATGGCTGTTTTTGCTTCTAATTTACCGATATGCAGTTGATTAGCAATTTCACATAAAACATCTATAGCAACAGGCGTATCAAAATCATCATCCATCGCATCCATAAACGATTTTCTAAAAGGTTGGATTAAAAGTTTATCGACTGGTCCACCTTTAACATTCATAGCTTCTTCAATTAATTTAGATTGTAATGCAATATTATTCATTGCTTTTTCATTAAATTCTAGCCCAGCTCTGTAATGATGACTTAATAAATACATTCTAATATTATTACTACTATAGCCTTTTTTTAATAAATCACTTACCCGAATTAAGTTACCTAGTGATTTTGACATTTTTTGACCATTAATATTAAGTGAGCTCACATGCATCCAATTTTTACAATAGGGATTAGTCTCAGTAATTGATTCTGATTGAGCAATTTCGCATTCATGATGAGGAAACATTAAGTCGATGCCTCCGCCATGAATTGTAACTTGTTCGCCAATAATTTCGTTAACCATTGTTGAGCACTCAATATGCCATCCTGGTCTTCCTTGTGACCATGGAGAACTATAACTAGCTTCCTCAAAATCTTCAGGTTGCCACAATAAAAAATCTAGCTTATCCCTTTTTAGTTCATCCGGCTCATCAGGCATTGTGTCAGTTTTATCCATATTTCTAATATCATTTACATTCATTCTAGATAAATGTCCATAATTATTTAATTTTGTATGATCAAAAAAAACATAGCCATTTTTTATATATGCAAAATCTTTTTTTATTAAAAGGTCAATATTATTAATCATATGAGAAATATAACTAGAAGACAAAGGATACATGTCTGGCCTTAAAACATTTAAAGCATCCATCTCATTTAAGTAAATCTGATGATTTTTTTCAGTTAATTTTTTAATAGAAATATCATTTTGTTTAGCTTTTTCAATCATTCCATCATCAATGTC
Source organism: Chloroflexota bacterium (assembly GCA_003228125.1). GTDB lineage: Bacteria > Chloroflexota > Dehalococcoidia > UBA2979 > UBA2979. The sequence continues at coordinate 85,457 of QGNP01000002.1, forward strand.
AGTTATGTTTTGAATATGCTTAACTTCATGTCCGCAAAATTCTAAATATCTTTTTACTGTATCAAAAAAAACATACGTGAGCGCATGTCCTAGGTGTCCTACATCATAAGGAGTCACTCCACAAACATAAAGATTTACTGTATTATCTCTTTCAGATTGAAAAGAAACTGCACGATCTTCAATAGGATTATATATTTTTATCATAAGATTTTATTAACCAGAGTATCTATTTATGGGGTGGGTGGAGGGTCTCGAACCCTCGATCTCCAGGGCCACAACCTAGCGACTTAACCACTCGTCCACACCCACCATAAAAGATGATTATCGCATCCCAGGCTGCATCAGTAAACATGAAAAAAATTATACATTATGCAATTTCACTGTAGTCGCCATTATAATAAACCAATGGTTTTAGATTTTCATCCTGTATTTTCATGTTAGTAACTTCTCCAAGAACAATAGAATGATCACCACCTTCATACCATGATGATATCTTGCATTCAATCCAGCCTATAACATCGTCCAGTATTGGGCTTCCATTATTACCTAAAAGAAATGAAAAACCTCCCATAGAATTATTTGTATCCGAAGTAGAATTAGCAAAAAAACGTGAAGCGTCTTTTTGTTCATTAGATAAAAAATTTATAGAAAATTGGCCTACTCTTTTTAAAACTTCATGTGAAGCAGCATTTTTATCAATGCATACTAATAACAACATGGGCTTCAAGGAAACTGATGTAATAGAATTTGCTGTAATACCTTTTGATATACCATTTTCATTCATTCCAATAACAGTAACACCTGTTGGGAAATTGCCAAATAATTGTCTAAAATCTTTTTCAGAGTATTTTTCTTCGTTAATCATAAAATTATGTATCCCACGTAAATAATAAAAAATAGTAATTAAAACAATACCCATACATTGTATGATTTTTCTATTAAACTAATCTATGCTTGTAAAACATTTTAGGAAAAATAATCATGCCTGAAAAAATGCATATTAATCAAAATCAAAATAATTTAGAAAAATTTATCAAAGATAAAAAATACAAAAAAGCTATTGCTCAGGTAGCTGTAATGCATCCTGCTGAAATAGCAGATATTATTTCAAATATAGAGCAAGAATTTAGTCATCCATTTATAAGTCGACTAAAAATCAATGAAATAGCAGAAATTATTCACTATATTGATCCAATATTTAGAGCGAACATACTAAAAGATTTTAAAATTAATAAGATAGCAGATATTCTTAAAAATTTATCTGATGATATTGCTACTGATATTTTGCAATCTTTTCCTATAGAAATTGAAAAAAAAGTATTATTAAAACTACCAAAAAGAACTACTACTGCAATTGATAAACTGTCTATATATGAAGCAGATACAGCAGGAGGAAGAATGACAGGGCAAAAAATTTCAGTTAAGCCAAATCTAACTATTTTCGAAGTACAAGAAAAAATTAGAAGTTTAAAACCAGATTTTAGGCAACCATTTTATATTTATGTAGTAAATGAAAAAGAAGAACTCATTGGAACGATGAACCTGAGAACTCTTTTTTCAAAATCACCAAATATTCAAGTTGCTGATGTTACAGATAAAAATGTCATTTCTGTTCTATATTCTACTGACCAAGAAGAAGCAGCAAGATTACTAAAGCAATATAATTTACTTGCTCTTCCAGTTCTTGACAAAACCAAAAAATTACTAGGAACTGTTACTCATGATGACTTGGTAGATATATTAGAACAAGAAGCAACAGAGGATATGTATATGCTTGTTGGAGTTGATGCATTAGAAGATTTAAAAAGTATAAGAAAATCAATAAGATTTCGACTTCCTTGGTTAATGGTTAATTTAATTTTAGTAATGATAGCAGCATATACAATCTCTATTTTTGAAAATACTTTAAATCAATTATCTATCTTAGCAGTTTTTTTACCAGTCATAGCAGGGCAAGGAGGAAATGCTGGAATTCAAACATTGACAGTTGTTGTAAGATCATTGGCACTTGGAAGAATTACTTTAAGAGACACTTTCAGACTAATTAAACATGAATTAATTTCAGGATTAATTATTGGAATCATCACTGCATTTTCTGTTGGATTATTAACAACAATATGGATGGGCAATCCTATCCTTGGGCTTGTCGTTGGAGTATCACTAATAGCAAGCGTACTAATTGGAGTATTGTCAGGTTTATTGATTCCAATGGGACTGACAAAATTAAAACAGGATCCTGCATTATCAGCAGGAATATGGTTAACGGCAATCACCGATTTGCTTGGATTTTTAGTATATCTAACTCTAGCAACATTTTTATTAAAATTTTTATTAAATTAAATAAGACGATTACGTAAATTTTCAATTGTGATATTATTTTCTTTATTCCATTCTTTGGCTGTTAAAGCTTGGCCATTTATTCCTGAAGAATTTTCAGTAGCCAAAAATAAAATAATATCATCACAAATATTTGCTGGTAAAATTTCATCTAATTTAGATTTATTCATTTTACCTAAAAATTTTTCAGAGCTATTAGTAAGCCCTCCAGGCGCAACAGAATTACAAAAAATATTTTTATTTGCATTTTCTAATGCAATGATTTGCATCATGGCTTCCATTGCAAATTTTGAAGCACTATAAGGGCCATATTGTAAATATCCTTTCCTTCCTAGTCCAGAAGAAATCATAACAATTTTTCCACTTGATTGTTTTCTCATAGTTTTTAAAACTTCTCTGCTAAAATACATAACTCCATTAAGATTAATATCAATAATCCGTTTCCAGTCGTCTGTTGGCATATTATGAATAAATCGATTCGATGATTCAGTGATATATCGCATGCCAACAGCAGCATTATTTATCAATATATCTATTGTTTTGAATTCCTTATTAATTTTTTTTATTGTATCAACAACAAAGTCTTCGCTGCTTTGATCTCCTATATATCCAAATGATTCGACGTTATAATTTTTTAATTCATCAACAGTTGAATTAACTTCGTCTCTAGTTCTTCCAATGATAGAAACATTACAATTTTCTTTAGCTAAATAACAAGCAATTGATTTTCCAATTCCTCTGCTGCCACCAGTAATAATCGCATTTTTATTATCAAGTAAACCCATAAATCCTCTTTTCATCACTAATGAATACAAGTACATTGTATTAATTCAATAATAAAAGGATATAATAGGAAAACGAGATAATCCATGCCAGAAAAAATACTTACAAAAAATTATTCAAATAATATAAACCTACAAGATTTATTTAAAGATCTTAAAATGATCATTGATAATAATAATGATATTAAATTTGATAAAGCATCGAAATTAATGTATTCAACCGATGCTTCAATTTATCAAATAGAACCATTATGTATCATTTTTCCAAAAACTAAATTACAAATAAAGAAAATTGTTGAAATTGCAAATAAATACAATGTTTCAATTGTTCCTAGAGGAGCTGGTACTAGCTTGGCTGGTCAAGCAATTAACAATGGTATTATGATTGATTTCAGTAAATATATGAATCAAGTAGTTGAAATTAATGCTGATGAACAATGGACACGAGTTCAGCCTGGAATCGTTATAGCTGAACTTAATAAAATACTTAAAGATTATGGATTACACTACGCTATTGATACTTCAACAAAAAATCGTGCAACGATTGGTGGAGGTATTGGAAACAATTCATGCGGCACTCATTCAATTATTTATGGTAAAACTATTGATCAGGTAATTGAAATAGATATGGTGCTCTCTGATGGTAAATTAACAACATTTAAAAAATTAACAAATGAAGAGATAGAAGAAAAAAAGAAAAATACCGATCTAGAAGCAAATATATATAAAAAATTTTATAAAATAGTTCAAAAATATCATACAGAAATATTAAATAATTTTCCTAAAATTGATAGAAGGGTATCTGGATATAATTTAGATTCCTATACTGCTGAAATGCATACAGGAAATAGCAAAGAATTAGCTAAAACAATTATTCAAGATGAAAAAAACATAGATTTAACAAAAATAATTGTTGGCTCAGAAGGAACTCTGGGAATAATTACTGAAGCAAAGGTAAAATTAGTTAAGCTGCCAAAATATAAAGGATTAGTAGTTTCCACATATGGATCCATTATAGATGCAGCAAAAATGACTAACTATCTATTAGAATATGAACCTGCGGCCATAGAAATGGTCGATAAAAATATCATCCATGGATGTATTGAAAATCCCGGATTCAAGCACTTAGTAGACTTTTTAGATGGTAAGCCTGAGGCAATGTTAATATGTGAATTTTTTGCTGAAACTCAAGAAGAATTATCAAGTATATTGGAAAAAGTTTCTAAAAATTTAGCTGATTTAAATAAAACTGAACAGATATTAAAATTGATTACTGATGCCGATCAAAATAACATATGGAAAATGAGACAAGCTGGATTAGGTTTATTAATGAATGTCAAAGGAGACGCTAAGCCATTAGCATTTGTAGAAGATACTGCAGTCCACCCAAATGACTTGCCAAATTTTTTAGATGAATTTCAACAAATTATTACTTCTCACAATACAACAGCAGGATTTTATGGTCATGCCAGCGTAGGTTGCATACATATAAGACCAATGATTAATATAAAAAATAATAACGAAATAAAAAAAATGCAAAGCATTGCTGATCAAGTTGCAGATTTAGTACTTAAATATGGTGGTTCTCTTTCAGGCGAACATGGCGATGGTATTTTAAGAGGAATTTACACAGAAAAAATGTTTGGAAAAAAATTAACTAATGCATTTCGTGAAATTAAAAATCTCTTTGATTCAAATAATTTAATGAATCCAGGTAAAATTATAGATACACCTAAATTCACAAGTAACCTCAAAATTGCTCCCACTAGAAAAATGTTTAACCCAAACACGACGCTTGATTTTACTGAGGAAGGTGGCTTTCAAGCGCTAGTTGAGCAATGTAATGGCCAAGGTGCATGTCGAAAATTCGAAGGCGTAATGTGTCCTTCTTATATGGCAACAATGGATGAGCAGCATTCTACTAGAGGGAGAGCTAATCTCATAAGAGAGCTGCTAACAAATCAAACAGACAGTCAGGCCCTTTTAGATCCAAAATTGATAGATGCTTTAGATCTATGCATTGGCTGTAAAGCTTGCAAAACTGAATGTCCCTCGCAAGTTGACATGGCAAAATTAAAAACTGAAATACTTAACAAATATCAAGACGAATATGGAACTTCAATAAGAACTAATTTTTTAATCAATGTCAACAAATTTTCATCATTAGCAAGTAAATTCCCAAACTTATCAAATATGATTTTAAGCAATAAATTAATAAGATTTTTCTTACATCAATTTTTAGGTATTCATTTTAAAGCAAAATTACCTAAAATATCCACATATTCATTTTATGAGTGGTTTTCAAGTCGAAAAGAGAAACAAATAGATAATAAAAAAGATAAAATCGTCCTATTTATTGATACATTTACTAATTTTTACGATCCAAGTATAGGAAAATCTACAGTTAAAATTATTGAGGCACTCGGGTATGAAGTTATCATTAATGAACAACAACAATGTTGTGGTCGTCCTGCAATATCAAAAGGGAAAATTGAATTAGCAAAAGACATGGCTAATAAAACTACTTTATCTTTATTACAATATGCAGAAAAAAATATACCTATTATTTTTATTGAACCTTCATGCTTTTCCGCAATATACGATGACTACCAATCAATAATCAACAAAAAAACACAAGCAATAATATCAAGTAAATCTCTGTTATTAGAAGAATTTATACTGGATCATGAAAAAAATAATCCTAATTCATTAAATAAAATATTTAGTAGAAAAGAAAATCAACTTGCTGTACATCCTCACTGTCATCAAAAAGCATTAGGTAAAGGAAATATAAGTTATGAACTACTCGATATCATTGCTGATCAAGTTTATCAAATTGATTCAACATGTTGTGGAATGGCAGGTTCCTTTGGGATAGAAAAAGAACACTATCAAATTTCAAAAGACATTGCGAATATAGGTATTATAAAAGAACTTAATAAACTTAAAAAAAATACGATAATTATTACAACGGGCACTTCTTGTAAGCAACAAATTTTTCAACATCATGATTCTCAAAGTATGCATTTAGCAGAATATTTAGCAGAGAACATTAGGATAATTTAGGATAATAAATTAGTAGAACATCAATCCAATTGACAAGAATTTCAATAGGCCTTTTTTGGGCATCATTATACTTGTATGTTCCTGTATTACCTTTGCATATAACCACAATAACAGGAAATTTAGAAATTGTTGGATTAATTCTTAGCTCATACGCTATTGCACAATTGTTGCTAAGAATACCTATTGGATTACTTGCGGATAGAATCGGAAAAAAGAGGCTATGCTTAGTTGCAATTACTTTATCAAGTATGAGTGCAATATTACTTATGTTTTCAAACAATGGACAAATGCTCTTTTTCTCAAGATCTCTCACTGGTTTAGCTGCTGCAGGATGGGTGCCAATAAGCGTATTATATAGTTCATATTTTTCAGATAAAAATGCAGCTAAATCAATGTCTGAAGCAGTTATGATCAATTCAATTGGCCTGTTAACTGCAACATACTTTGGTGGCATGATTTCAGAACATTTTGGTATCAATGTTGTATTTATTATTGCATCGTCTCTTGGTGCTTGCAGTGGGATATGTATGTTTTTTACTAAAGAGCCAGTTGTATTTAAAAAAGAGTCAAAATTATTACCATTAACAAGCTTAGTAAATAAAAATTTACTAAAAATTTGTGTAGTTGGAATGTGTTTATTTTATTTAACATTTTCCACAATTTATGCCTTTATTCCAATTTACCTTCAAAAAATTGGTTATTCTGAAACAAACATTGGATTAATAATATCTTTATCTTTAGTTGCATCATTATTTGGTGCTGGCTATTTACCAAAAATAAAAAAAACATTAAATAATAAAACAATACTACTGAGCACTTGGACATTAATGATAATCACTACATTATTAACTCCGTTATCTACCACGATAGGAGTTATTCTTTTTCTGCAATTTTTTTGCGGTATTGGTCGTGGAATAATAACGGCACTACTCATGTCACTTGTGATTCAACATACTGATTTGAAAAATAGATCTACAGTCATGGGCGTGTATCAATCTTTATATTCAATAGGTATGTTTCTTGGGCCTTTCTTATCTGGTATTAGTGCATCAAAGTTTGGCGTGGAAAGCATCTTTTATGTTGCAATTATATTCTGTATTATAGGAATGTTTATAGGAATGTTTATAGCAGATCCACTTGAATCAAAGTAAACAACAAATTAAATTAAAAAATATAAGGAATTAATATGATTACAAAAAAAATAGCTATCACTGGTTCTACTGGACTCATAGGCACTGCATTAGTAGAAAAACTTTTAAAAGATGGCCATAATGTTTTACAATTAACACGCGGCAATCATCTTAAAGAAGATGTTTTATGGGATCCTGAAAATGAATGGTTTAAAGAAAATATCTTTGAAGGCATTGATGTACTAATAAATTTATCTGGCCATACTATTGGAGGTAGATTAACCAACAAAATAAAAAACAAAGTCTATTCTTCTCGAATTGATATTACTAATTTATTAATCAAAGAAATTAGTAAATATTCAAAAAAACCAAAACAAATAATTAATGCATCAGCAACAGGGTATTATGGCAATCGATACAATGAAGAAATAAATGAGCAATCTACTTCTGGTTTTGGATTTTTATCTGAAGTACCCAATGAATGGGAAAAAGCAGCAAATCAAGGATCTAAGTATGGAATAAAAATTGCAACTACTAGGTTTGGTTTAGTATTATCCAAAGATGGTGGTTTTCTTAATAAACCAATAATTGCAGGATTATCATTACTAAAATTATTCCAATTAGGTATTGCAGGAAAATTAGGTAATGGCAAGCAATGGATGCCATGGATTAGCTTAGAAGATACAACTAGAGCAATTGCATTTATCATCAATCATGAATTAGATGGACCAATCAACATAGTAGGACCAACTCCTACTACAAATTATGAATTTACAAAAACATTAGGTGGGTTAATCAAACGTCCAACAATTATTCCTATTCCTGCCTTACCTCTTAAAATCATATTTGGTGAATTTGCAAAAGACGGACTTTTGGGTGGACAAAAAGTTAGCCCTAAAGTACTGCTGAATAATGGATTTAAGTATAATCATGAAACAATTGAACAAGCATTAATTCAAGTAATAAAATGACTTAATTATCTATAGGCCTTAGCTTCGAAGGCCACCAATTTTTATCACCTAATAATTTAACAATTGCAGGAACAATAATTGTTCTGGTAAGAAAAGTATCCATTATCACACCTAAGGCAACTGCAAATCCTAATTGAAATAAATCAATTAATGGCAATGTCATTAAAACTGCAAAAGTACCTGCAAGAATTAATCCAGCGGAAGTAATAACTCCTCCTGTTGCTGATATTGCATCTTTGATAGCTAATTCAAGATTCTTGCTTTTTGCTTCTTCTCTAATTCTAGACATTACATATATATTGTAATCCACTCCAAGTGCATTAAGAAAAACAAATAAGTAAAAAAGAGTCCCAGGAGCAATACCTGTGTGACCAAAGATATACTTAAACACTAACAATGACAAGCCTAGTGTTGCTCCATATGTAACCAAAATAGTTGCACATAAATAAATTGGTGCAACTAATGATTTCAGTAAAATAGCTAAGATGATCGCTATTGCTATTAAAATTAAAGGTAAAATAATTAAATTATCTCTATTAATTGCAGTTCTTGAATCAGCTTGCTCAGCTGTATCTCCACCAAATGATATCGATGAATTCATTAAACCTAAATTTTGTAAAGATTGCATCGATATTTCTCTCAGTTCTAAAATTGAATCTAAAGATGATGATGAAAAAGGATTCTCAACAAAAGTAATATCAAATCTAAATACTTTTAAATTAGAAGATGCGAATCGAAATGCACTATTTTTTATTAATTCTTCTTCTGGTTTATCTTGTGGATCAAAAATAATTTTTTGTATAATCTGGGAACTGACAGGCCCATTAATACCAAAAGGCATCGCAATACTTGCGGCATCAGCAACATTTGGATGACTTGCAATATCATCTGTAATTTGCTCAATTTTATTAAAAACATTTTCATTAAATTTTTCATTTAATGTCAAGTAAGCATAGCTTGGGGAAATTTTACCATCTGGGAATCCTTGTCTAAGCATTCGAAAACTTTTCACAGATTCTGTTTCACTTGGGAGACTATCTAAAGCATCATAATTTGGACTATACAAAAAAATACCTAGAGAACAAATTAACAAGATAGATAAATTGGTTACAATAATTTTTTTAGGCCTAGTAAGCACCCAAGATGCTATTTTGCCATAAATTTTTTTGTCATTATCTTCATATGTTCCATATTTTGGAATCATAGGCCAAAACGAAATTCTTCCTAAAGCCAATAAAATAGCTGGTACCAATGTTAAGGAAGCCGCCATCATTACAAAAAGTGCAATGGCAAGCAATGGACCTAGCGAAACCGTACTTCCAAGAGAAGCAATTAACAAAATTAAAGATGCAATTATGATAGTTCCACTAGAAGAAAGAACAGCTGGGCCTACTGATTGCATTGTAATTTGCATTGCATCATGTTTATTTTCATGTCTTAATAATTCTTCTCGATACCTAGATGAAATAAATAAACAATAATCAGTACCTGATCCGAAAAGAATGATAGTCATTATGCCTGATGACTGTCCATTAATAGAAAAACCAAATTCATTAGCAAAAACTGCGCCAAGAGTACCTGCAATAAAGTATACAATTCCCACTGCCAATAATGGAACGAAAGGAATTATTGGAGATCGATATATAATAACCAGCAATATAAGTACCAGCATTGCACTCGCTACAAGTAATTGAACATCTATCGTTGCAAAAACTGCGACAAGATCTACTATTAATCCACCTGGACCACCGACATTAATCTGTAATGAATCAGTTCTAAATTGATGAGCATAATTCCTTACATCTTTAACTAGGCTTGTAAATTCATCTGAATTTGGTTCGCCAATAACATTTACTATAATATTCATCACTGTTCCATCGGGAGAAATCAACTCAGAACGAGCATTTGGAACATTATATACTGAAGTAATATTTCTAATGCTTTTAGGAGCATCGGGCGAATTCAGCCAATCATTAATTTTTTTTCCTGAATCATAATCTACTTCAGTTAAAGTATTTTTATTAGCAAATACAATCATTAAAGGTATGCCATCTGAAGGAAATGCAGCTTGTGAAACTTTCAATGCCTTGAGCGAGTCAGAATCGGTAGGTAAGAAGCTTGATGCATTATTTTCTGTAGCATCAACTAAAGATGGTCCTAATGTTGCTAAAAAGACAAAAAATATCCAAAGAGCAATCACCGCCCACTTACCAGTTTTATTTGTAGAAAAATTAAATATTTTTTTTATCATTTGCTACCTTGGTAACCCTAATCCTCTGGTAGCAATAATATTCCTTTGAATTTCATTAGCCCCACCGAAAATCGTCCTGACAACAGAATGGGTGTATTCTCTCGTAAAATAAGCATCCATAGGCGCAGTTTTTTCATCCCATAAATTGCCATATAGTCCAAAAATTTTTGTACCTACATTAGAAATTTTTTGACTTAATTCAGAATTAAATATTTTTGAGACAGACGCTTCATAATTTGGTACAATATCCTTAGACTGAAGCGAAACTATTCTAAAAGAAAAATTAAATAAAACTTCTGATTCTATATATCTGTCAGTCAAGGCACTACGAAATCTACTACTAAGATAATTAAAAATAATATTTTCTTTTTTATTCAAAAAATCAATAAGCTCATTAATTCTTTTTCTTATATGAACGGCACCAGAAATATTCGACCTCTCGTAGTCTAAAAGAGTCATTGCAACATACCAGCCTCGATTTTCTTCTCCAATAACATTATTACTAGAAACTTCAACATTTTCATAAAAAGTTTCATTAGTAGAATGTTCCCAGGCCATATCAATAATTGGATTCACTGATAAACCTGGAGAATTTTGATTCATAACAAAAAAACTTATCCCTCTATGTTTAGGTGCATCTGGATCAGTTCTAAAAAGTCCAAATATCCAATTAGATTTGTGAGACCGCGACGTCCATAATTTTTGACCATTAATTTGATAATTATCTCCATTTTTTTCTGCCCTAGCCTGCAAAGAAGCAAGATCAGACCCCGCGCCTGGCTCAGAAAATCCTTGAGCCCACAACATTTTACCTTCTAAAGTAGGCTGTAAAAACATTTGTTTTTGTTCATCAGTTCCATGAATTAAAATAGTTGGCCCAAGCATAGAGACACCTTGCCCACCAACAGAAGGAGCATCATGAAAAGCCATTTCTTGATGTAAGATAAATTGATCTATTGATGAAAGGCCAGCACCTCCGTATTGCTTTGGCCAATGTGGCGCTACCCAACTTTTTTTTTGTAAAGCTTTCATCCAATCTGATGCAGCTTGTTTTTGATATTTATCACCAAGAACAAAAAAATTCTGCCAATCACCAGATTCTAATCCAGTAGGTGGTTTTAATTTTTTATAGTAATTTGGTAGATTTTTTTCAATATAATCTATGACTTCAGTTCTAAATTTTTTTTGATTTTCTGAATCAGACCAATCCAAAATAACTCCTTCTATATTTAATTAAAAATAACTTATTTTTTACTCGCTAAAGAATAAAAACCAAAAAGTACCAGTAAAGTGAATCCTAAAGCTAAAATAATTATTTTATTATTGGAATTACTGCTGGAATCTTCTAACATTATTTTTTCTTCAATTTTTTGTTGTGAAGAAGGGTTGTTTGACGTCGATTTTTCATTTAAATTATTTTTATCTGAATCAATAGATAATGTATCTTTATTTTCAGAAGGAACGACAATAATCATATCTTCAGATTTTTTAGATTCTTTAACTACAACTGTATTTTCTTTTTTTTCTATTTTTGCAATCTCAGGAGTAACTCTTAGTGCAGGACCGGGCAACTCGGGAACTATCTTTTTATCTTTAGTGTTTCCAATAGAATCTGAGTCTGAATTTAAATTTCCTGGAGTATTGCCATTAATAGTTAAGGTTAATCCGATAGGATTGGTAGGTGCTCCACCTTTTCTCCAAATCATTGTTTCTGAAGCTTTTTTACCATCAACTGTAAAACCGATTTGAGAATTAACAAATGCACTGCATTCTCCTTCGTCTATATAAGCCAAGAATATATATCCAGTAGAACTATTAGCTTCATTTAATATTTTTGCATCTTTGCAGTATTGATCATTAATTAAAATTTTCACTATTGTGGAATCATTGCTTGCTATTCCAAAAACAGTCATGGGTGCTTGAGCAAATATTTTCAAGGGAGACAGAAAAAAGATAATTGATAATAGAATAAAAAAAACAATACGAGAAAATTTACTAGTAATTTTACTCTTATTAAATGAATAATAAAATAAGCTGCTCATTTAAATCTCCTATCATTAAATCTATCAAAAATATTTATTACGAGTAAGTGAAATACGTATATCAATTCTTATATTTTTTTACTACATTAGTAAAAAATTTACTAATAAAAAAATTGATGCTACAAAAATTATCATGCTTGCTTCATATAAACTATACTATCATTATTTATAATATTTGACTCAAAAACAACTTAGTTCTGTCTTCTTTGGGAGAAGTAAAAAAATGATCAGGAGTGCCTTCTTCAACTAATAATCCTTCGTCAAAAAAATAAAATTTATCAGCTGCTTCTCTTGCAAAACCCATTTCATGAGTAACAACTATCATAGTCATCCCTGAAGCAGCTAGCTCTTTCATGACATCTAGGACTTCTTTAATCATTTCTGGATCAAGGGCTGATGTTGGTTCATCAAAAAGCATTATTTTTGGTTGCATGGCTAACGCTCTAGCAATAGCAACTCTTTGTTGTTGCCCGCCAGATAATTGCGTAGGGAATTTATCGGCTTGTTCTGGTATTCCTACCCTTTCTAATAAAGGTCGTGCAATTGCTTCGGCATCATCAACAGAAAGGCCTCTAACTTTTTGAGGAGCCAACGCAATATTTTTTAGTACGCTCAAATGTGGAAATAAGTTAAATTGTTGAAAAACCATTCCTACATTAGAACGAATTGTTTCAAGATTTTTAATATCATCGTTTAACTCAGTACCATCGACAACAATTAATCCTGCGTCATGTTTTTCTAATTGATTAATTGTTCTAATAAAAGTAGATTTTCCTGAACCAGAAGGGCCTAAGATTACTACTACTTCACCTTCTCTTACATCCATAGATATTCCTTTTAAAGCTTCGAAATCTCCAAAATGTTTCTTAACATTTTTAGCATGAATAATTACTTTTTTCTCTTGTGTCATGTCAGTCTCCTTTATTCAAACCTAATTTTTTTTCAAAATTTAAACTAAAACGAGACATGCTAAATGAAACAATCCAAAATAATAAAGCAACAAATAAGTATACCTCACTGTATTTTCCAATAAATTCCAATTGACTCAATGCTGCCTTCCCAGAACCAAGTAATTCTCTAAATGCTAAGCCAGCAGCCAAAAGCAAAGTTGTATCTTTCCATAAAGCAATAAACTGACTTACTAAAGCAGGAATTACAGCACGAATAGCTTGAGGCAAAATAATTAAGCTAGTAGATTGATATGCATTCATTCCTAATGCTTTCGCTGCTTCTATTTGCCCAAAATGAACAGATTGTAAACCGCCACGAATAATTTCAGCTATATAAGCAGCTGTAAAGCCTGAAAGAACAATCACAACACGCAAAGCAATATCTACCTTGTTTGCAAAAATATCTGGTAATAAATCAGGGATCACTAAATATGCAAAAAACAACCACGCAACTAATGGCGCAGCTCTAATTACTTCAATATAAACAGTACAAGAATATTTAATAACTACCAAAGAGCTTGCGCGACCAATAGCCAAGAGTAAGCCAAAAATAAAACCAAAAATAATTCCTGTCCAAGCGAGCATTATATTTAAAAAATATCCTCCCCATTTAGTAGTCTCAACTCCTCCAAAAATCTTTAAGAAAAGGACAACTAATGGAAGAGTTATAGCCCATCCAATCAAAACCATCTTATTTTTATAAATACTTTTAATTTTTATAATAGAATGAAATAGATAGCCAACTATAAAAAAAATAATACTGAGTATCGACAAAATAAAAAGATTAACATTACTCATTGGTTCTATTAAAAGCATTAGCAGAAAAATACTTAAAAAAGAATACAAAAGTATTTTTCTGCTAATGCTTCCATAATGAGCAAAGGAAAAACCTGATAAAGCAGTTATCCAATAAACAGATGCCCAAATTCTCCACTCCTCGTTTTCAGGGAATGGTCCAATTAATAACAGTCTTAGATTTGTATCAATAACCTTCCATTCAGCTGAAAAGAAAACAAAGCTCAGCAATGTAGTTAAAAAATAAAATATAAATAATAAAGAAATTAGTGTAAGAATTGTGTTTAATTTAGATGAAAATAAATTAATCTTAATCCATTTGAAAGTATGAAATAAATTAGCGCTGATCATTGATTACCAACCAATGCAACTTTTTTATTAAAATAATTCATAATTAATGCAATAACAAAACTCATTAATTGATAAGTAAGAATGATTAACACAAACATTGGAATAGCATGTCCGGCTTTATTCATAATAATTCCGCTAATTAGAAAAAGATCAGAATATCCTATTACAACTGCAAGGCTAGAATTTTTTGTTAAATTTAAATATTGATTAGTTACTGGAGGAATAATAATTCGCAGCGCTTGGGGTAAGACAATCAAAGAAAGCGCTTGGTAATCAGTAAGACCTAGAGCCAAGGCAGCTTCATTTTGACCTTTAGGTAGTGACTGAATAGCACCGCGAACAATTTCTGCAATAAAAGAAGCAGTGTACAAAACTAATCCTAATAGTATTGCAATAAATTCAGTAGTAACTACAAAACCATTTGCGTATCTTATAACATTAGTATCGGATACAGAAATACTTGGTTGATCTATATTGACAGCATTGACTAAAAATAAAATACAAATAGTGACCAACAATAACGGGACATAGCCAAAAAACAAAATTCTTAAATAAGAAAAATCAACATTCATTTTACTACTGATAGTATTTTTTACAGATGGTATGAAAAATAATAAAATAATTAAAGCAATAAAAATAAAAAAACTTAATTGAGATATAATAATTTTTGGAAAAGCTATACCTCGGTTAGAAATAAAAACAAGATTGGCAAAATTAATATACTCACTGATTCTAGGCAGGCTAAGTGCAAAGCTCCACCAAAAAATAATTTGTAATAATAATGGAACATTTCTAATAATTTCTACATATGCTGTTGCAATATTGCTGACAAGCCAATTATTTGAAAGTCTAGCTATTCCAACAATAAAACCTATAATAGATGCTAAAAAAATACCTACGACGACTAGTCTAACTGTATTAAAAACACCAGTTAAATAAGCGACTATCCTTGTGTCAGTTGGGTTGTAGTTTGTAAGCCATTGATTGGATAAAGCAAAGCCTGATTCATTAGTTAAAAACTTAAAATCAAGATCCAAATCTGAAATTTTAATAAATAAATAAAAAAGAAATATGACTAAAAAAAACAAATATAATCCTTGTATAGAGTTATTTTTTCTCTTATTTGTTCTAAAAAAGAAATCTTTAATCACAATCAACTCCATTGCAGAAAATGAATATACGTATATAACAAAAATATGGCCATCTCGCTAAAAACGACATGGCCATATACAAATCAAAAAATAATTAAAATTACCTCATTGGTGGAGCATAAATTAATCCACCATCTTTCCATGAAGCATTTAAACTACCAGCACGTGCAAGTCCAATTGGTTCAATAGTTTTAGCATATATTTCACCAAAATTACCAACTTGAGATATAACATCTTGCATAAAAGTGGCTGAAATGCCTAGATTAAATTCAGTTGGTTCTGCGCCTGCTCCTAATAATCGAGCAACATCCTTGTTCTTAGGATTTGCTGACTGTGCAGCGACATTAGAACTATCGACTCCAAATTCTTCTGCAAGAATTGTACCGAGTACAACCCAATCAACAATTTGTGACCATAGTGCATCATCTTCTCTTGTGACTGGTCCCAATGGTTCCTTCGATAAAGTATCAGGAAGAACTCTCAAAGCTGCAGGTCCGCCGCCGTCAACAGGGTATGCACTTCTTTGGCCAGCTAAGTTAGACTTATCACCAGTCCAACCATCACATCTGTCCTGTAAGAAAGCTGCCTGAGATTCAGCATCATTTGCTACTGCAAGGGCAGTATATGCTAAGCCTCTATCAGCAAAAAAATCTTCTAAATTTTGCTCAGTTGTTGTACCAGTTGTTACACAAATTGTAGCACCATTCAAATCAGAAGTTTTACCAAACTTAGAGTTAGCTTTAACCATCATTCCTTGACCATCATAAAAAGTAGTGTGAGCAAATGTTGTTTTTAAATTAATATCTCTGCTAGCAGTCCAAGTTGTTGTTCTGATTAGAACATCAATTTCTTTTGCAGCAAGAATATCAAAACGTGCTGATGCTGATGCTGGAACATACTTAACTTTTGAAGCATCTCCTAATACTGCTGCAGCAATCGCTTTACAGTATTCTACATCATTGCCTTCCATAACGCCGGATGGAGTCATAAAGCCAAATCCAGGTTGACTATCTTTCACTCCGCAGTTCAAGACACCTCTATCAGTAACATCTTTTAAAGTTGCACTTCCAGCAGAACTAGTGTCATCACTAGAACATGCAGCAAGAGCAATTCCAAGGACAGCAAATGAAGCAAGCATTGCCCTTATAAATTTAGATCCCATAAGAATCTCCCCTCTAATAATCTGGAAAGCCTTTAAACGCAAAATTATATTGAAAAAATAATACTCCCAGTTTGATTATCATAACATTAAAAATACCCAAATAATTAAATATTACGTAGCATTAATCAACCTCATTCTTTTGTAAATATCTGCCTCATTAAATTTTCCGTCATTCCTGATTTAACGCGTACATCATACATCATAGATATAATTTTTTTATCTAATGAAGAATAAAAATCATTTAGCCCTAATTCCAACTCATAAAAAATGCTGCTAGGATACCTATATGAATCATTCAACAAGCCTAATCCTTGCGTTATCTCTTCTAGTAGAGTATTTCTAATTTCTTGAAACCTAATTGAATCTAAATCGTCATTAATAATTAAGGCACTTGCATGTAAAATTTGAAAATTACTATTACTCCATATACTTGCTAGTCCACGAGCATTTAAATTCTGAAGAAAGAAAAATGGGTTAATTTTTCCTAAGTCATTTCTTTTGCCAACATAAACATTATAATTTGGATTTCTTGAATCCAACAAAATATTAACTGATGGTGTCATGCCATTCAATTGAGTAATGATTTCTATAAAAGCATCTAATATTTCATCAGTAACATCTCCTTCTAAATGAATTCTTATATCTTGCTCCCATTTTACTAAATTCATCGAATCTTTAGTAAATTCTCTTCCTAATCCAATTTCAATCAAATAATCTATTTCGAAATCATAATAATTAACGTATTTTTTTTGAGAAACAGAATTGATCGGTAAAGAATTATAGGGTGCATACTTATTGACTACATCTAAGTCTTTTATTAATTGTTCAGGTTTCAATAAAACATTTACGATATCTACTGGAATCATCCTTGAATACAAAATTGGATGATACAAAAGTTTTACAATTTCCATATCAATCTGTAAAAAATTATTAGCCTTAGTTGTAGAATGGAACATACTTAAAATATACCTATTAGTCAAGCCAGTTAGACCTAGTCCTTGCATCAAGCCTTGTTGAATATAATGATTTGTATTTTGAACACAATCTTGTTCATTATTAATAAACAAACGAAAGTTTCCTATGGAACCAGAAATACGATAATAAATCACATCCCAAGTCCAGCATTCAAAATTTTTTGGTGCACCTTGAGAATTTAAATAATCCCTTGAACCACTAATTATTTGAAAATTTGAATCACTTTCAATATTATGTATAATCTTCAAATCTATTGAATCAATGATACGATTCAAATCAATAACTGATTGGACTGCATTTTTTTTATTTTCAAATGCGATATCTCCTTTAAATGAAATTAATACATCTTCTTCCCATTTTCGTAATACATATTCTTTAGAAATTGCATAATTTTTATCAAAATATAAATCTTCTAAGCTAATAAAATTTAAGTCCTCGAACGCAACATCCAGCATTAATGTTAATGTTTCTGCCGAAAACTCAGGTAATGGAACATTAATGCCAATTTTATCTATAGGTGTTTTTTTCTGACTATCATCAAAAACATTGTTTTGTGGTTCTTCAATAATATCAATAATATTTTGCTTTAAAATTTCTTTAGTATTTAAAATTGTATCAAGTTCTGCAATATTATAACTGTACAAATTAGCTGATTCTAAATTTTGATCAATCATCAACGAGCTTAAACATTCACCATCAATATTTTTTATCAAGATAATAGTCTCTTGAGTAAATTGAATGTTATAAGTGGCTCCTGCAGAAATTTTGTTTGTTTTGGATTCATTTAGTAAAGAAAATTCTAAAAAATTATCATTTAATGCATACAAATAATAATCTTGATCTGATAATTTTGAATCAATAATTAGCGTTCCGTTAAAGCGACTTCTTACAAAATTTTTAGGAAGTTCACTACATAAAATGCTATTAATTGTCTTGATTCTAACTGCATTTTTATGATTTTCACCTAATATGGCAAAATCATTTTTTGTCTCAGATTCATCATTATTAATAATAGAACTTTTAGGGAGAATCAGTTCTGAATTACTAGCAGGCAAAAAGTATGAATTAACAGATTTATCATTAAATAAATTATTTCTTAATAACAAAGTAAGGATAAGTACAAAAATAAATATCACTACAAAAAATATTCTAAAAATCTTGTTATTTTTTTTCATAAAACAGTCAATTGATTAAATTAAAATTTATTACACAATCGTTTCAACTGGAGGACAGCTACAAAAAAGATTTTTATCACCAAAAACGTTATCAATTCTTGCAACTGGACACCAGTATTTATTATTTCTAATTGAAGCAAGTGGATAAGCAGCTTCCTCTCGTGTATAACAATGTTTCCAATCTGTTGTAAGTAACATTTCAGACGTATGCGGGGCATTAATAATCGGATTATCCTCGACAGACCATTCTTTTTTAGTAATTTTCTTTATTTCTTCAGCAATTTGAATCATTGGATTGCAAAATCTATCTATTTCATACTTTGATTCTGATTCTGTTGGTTCGACCATAAATGTATTTGGAACAGGCCAAGACATTGTTGGTGCATGAAAACCATAATCAATTAAACGCTTTGCTATATCTTCTGCAGTAATGCCTGCAGGTTCTTTAAAAATTCTTAAATCTATAATGCATTCATGTGCAACAAGTTGATTAATGCCTTTAAATAAAATTTTATAATGACTTTCTACTTTTTTAGCTATGTAATTTGCATTTAAAATGGCAATTTTAGTAGCTAGTTTTAATTTATTAAGCCCCATTAATTTCATGTAAACCCAAGAAATAACTAATATACTTGCAGAGCCCCATGGAGCTGCAGAAACAGGACCAATGCCAGTATCTGGACCAGCAAATTCATTAAGCGGATGATTGGGCAATAAATGTGCTAATTTTTTTACAGTTCCAATAGGACCAACGCCAGGACCACCGCCGCCATGAGGAATAGCAAATGTTTTATGAAGATTAAAATGTGCCACATCTGCGCCAATTAACCCAGGCTTACATATGCCAACTAAAGCATTTAAATTTGCTCCATCCATATATACTAGTCCTCCTTGATCATGAATAATTGTACATATTTCTTTAATAGTGCTTTCAAAAACACCATGCGTCGAAGGATACGTAATCATTAAGCAAGCTAAGTTATTCTGATGAAGTAGAGCTTTTTCTTTCAGATCTTCAATATCAACATTGCCATCAGAGTCACATTTAATAATAACAACGTCTAGTCCTGCCATTTTAGCGCTTGCAGGATTTGTGCCATGTGCTGAAGATGGTATCAAGCAAATATTTCTATTCAATGATCCTTGTTCTTGGTGCCATTTTTTTATTACTAACAAGCCTGCATATTCACCTTGCGAACCCGCATTAGGTTGGAAAGATATACTATTAAAACCAGTTAATTCAGTTAACATACTACTTAACTCATCAATAATCTGCATATAGCCCTCTGTCTGATAATTTGGAGAAAAGGGATGTATTTCAGAAAACTCAGGCCAAGAAATTGGTACCATCTCAGCAGCTGAATTCAATTTCATAGTACATGAACCAAGAGGTATCATTGATTGATCAAGTGCAATATCCTTAGATTTTAATCTATTGAGATATCTCATCATTTCTGTTTCAGAATGATATTTATGAAAAGTAGGATGTTGTAAAAAATCTGTCTTTCGTATTAAGGATTTATCAATAGAAATTTCTCCATCAAGTAAATCTATTTCCGTATAATGTTGATCAATTCCTGTAAATATTTTAACTAACTTATTTAAATCGCTAAGATTTGTTGTTTCATCTAAAGCAACGCCTACCATTTCATTATTTATCTTTCTTAAATTAATTTTAAGCTTTTCAGCATCACTTATAATTTTCTCTGTTTTGTCTTTAGTCATTATTGTCAATGTGTCAAAAAACATTTCTTGAATAATCTGGAAATTTGAATTAATTAATGCTTGGGATAATATATTTGTCATTATATGTATTTTTTTTGCTATTTTTTTTAAACCTTCGGGGCCATGATACACTGCATAAAAACCAGCAATGACTGCCAATAAAACTTGTGCAGTGCATATATTACTAGTAGCTTTTTCTCTTCTAATATGTTGTTCCCTAGTTTGTAATGCTAAGCGCAGAGCTGGTTTATTTAATTTATCTACAGAAAGTCCGACCAATCTACCAGGTAGCAATCTTTTAAACTCTTGTTTAGTAGCTATAAATGCAGCATGCGGACCACCAAATCCTAATGGGACACCAAATCGCTGTGCACTACCAAAAGATATATCAGCACCCATTTCGGCAGGAGTTTTAATCAAGGTTAAACTTAATAAATCAGTACCTATAGCAACTAAAGAATGAGAATCATGAATTTTTTTTATAAAATCAGAATAATCATAAAGTGCTCCATAAGTATCTGGATTTTGTAAAATTACTCCAAAAAAATCATTAGTATTAAATTGTTTTATATCACCTACAATAATATTAATTCCTAATGAATCTCCTCTTAGCTTCACAACTGCGATAACTTGAGGATGACAGTCACGATGTATTAATAATGAATTTCTATTTTTTGGATCAGATCGATACATTATTTGCATTGATTCTGCTGCAGCGGTTGCTTCATCTAACAATGATGCATTGGCAATATCTAAGCCAGTTAAATCAATAATTAAATGTTGAAAGTTAAGAAGTGCTTCAAGTCTTCCTTGAGATATTTCAGGTTGATATGGAGTATAAGCTGTATACCAACCTGGGTCTTCTAAAACATTTCTTTTGATTACTGATGGGAGAACTGAATTACTATATCCCATCCCAATAAAGTTTTTAAATACTAAGTTCTTACTAGCAATTTTTTTTAATTCTTCATGAACGCTCTGTTCAGAATAAAAAATATCTTCATACTCATTATGACTGAATATATCACGTGGCAAAGCATCAGAAATTAAATGATCCAAATCATTATAGCCAAGAAAATCTAGCATCGACTCTATTTCTTTTTCTGAAGGACCAATATGCCTAGTTGAAAAATGTTCTTCAAAATAATTCAAAATACCCTCACAGAATCTCTAATTGTCGTTTTTAATAAAATCTTCATACTCATTTTCATTCAATAATGAATCAAGATCATTGACTGAATCTAACTGAATTTTAAACATCCAACCTGTATTTATGGGATCGTCATTAATTAACTGAGGATTATCAATAAGAGATTCATTAACTTCTACTATTTCACCTGCAGCTGGAGCATATATTTCACTTGCAGCTTTTACAGATTCAATAACTGCTACTTCATCGCCATTTTTTTTTCTTAAACCAATATCTGGTAATTCGACAAAGACTATCTCACCTAACTCAGCTTGTGCAAAACTGGTAATACCGACAATCCCAATATTATCAATCAACTTAATCCATTCGTGTTCTTTAGTAAATTTAATTATCATTAGCTTACTTTCCTTTTAGAATTAATATATTTATGACTTACAAATGGGAATGTTGTGATTAACCCAGATCTTATTTTCCCACGAATATTAAAAAAAACATTGCGGTTTACAATCGATTCTTTTTTATCAATAAATGCCATTGCAATAGACTTTTTAAGTATTGGGCTATAGCATCCACTACTAACAATTCCAATTTGATTTTCTTGTTCATCATACACTAAAGCATCTTTTCTAATAATAAAATTTTCGTTACATATAATAGCAGTTCTAATTTTTTCTATTCCATCCTTTAATTGTTTTTTAATCATAAGATTTCCAGGAAAATCATTGTGCTCGATTTTTTTATTAATAACCCAAGAGATCCTTGCCTCCAATGGAGTAGTAAATTCAGAAAGCTCATTGCCATACAAACAAAGGCCTGCTTCAATTCTTAATGAGTCTCTAGCACCTAATCCAGCCAATTGAACATCATTGAAATCTAACAACTGACGGACAAATAAATCAACGTCTTCGTCAAGAATGTCTATTTCAAAACCATCTTCTCCCGTATACCCACTTCTTGAAATAAAAGTAGGCTTTTTATTTATATCAAAATTAGATCCACTCATAAAATCTAGGCTTTCATGTCCAGAAATAAAATTGGATAAGATATCTTGGCTTAATGGGCCTTGTATAGCTATTAAAGAATGATCTGATAACATGTTTATATTTTTATTGCCTAATTTATTTTGTAAATATTTCAAAACAGTAAGTTTATTTGAAGCATTCACTACTAACTTTAAATAATCCTTAAATTTAGTAATAATCAAATCATCAATAATACCACCAGATTCATTTGTTAAAATTGTGTATAGAGAATTATGAATAGCGAGGTTGTCTAGATCAGACGGAATCAGTTTTTTAAAATTATCTATCGCATGAATACCAAAAATATTTATTTGACCCATATGCGAAACATCAAATATGGAACATGACTTTCTTGTATGAATATGTTCATGTAGTATTCCATGCGTATAATGAAGTGGCATTTTATAGTTATAAAATTTAACAAACTTAGCATCATTGCTGTCATGTATTGAAAATAATGCAGTTGTGTTAATTTCATTATTGAGTGGCATATAGTGGTTATACTTAATCGAATAAGATTGATCAATCAAATTAAAAAAAAATTATAAAAAATTAAACAGAAGCTAAAATTAAATTATTTTTATATTTCAATTGTGCCGCCTGCAACTGCTGGTACAATTGAAATTTCATCATTATCTTTAATGCTGCTTTGTAAATCATCAAGAAATCTTATGTCTTCTCCATTAATATAAATATTAACAAACCGACGCAGTGAGCCATCTTCTTCGCACACTCTTTCTTTAATTCCTGGAAATTGTTTCTCTAATTCATTAATAGCTGATTCAACATTAGTGGCTGAAATAGAAACGAGCCCTTGATCTTGAGTCAAACTACGTAATGGAGTTGGGATTTTAACTTTAATAGTCATTATATCATCCTTAATTAACCTGCTATTACATCACCTTCAAGTGGATCAATTCTAACGCCTTTACTGCTTACCCACTCTAACGATTTAATAATTTCTGCTTCATTACCTATTAACTCCAAGATAACCCATCCTATTTTTTCATCTACATCGGCCATCCTAATATTAGTAACCACTTTAAATTCATGTCCAAGTTGATAGACTAATGGTTCTGTAACAGATGCTGTTGAAAAAGTAAATCTTACTTTTTTGCTAGACATAATTTTTTATTCCTTTAAAATATATTACTTTAATTTATTAAATTGATCCATAAATTCTTCTGTTTTTGGAGAAATCATAATAGCTGGTTTCATATTATCTACAACAGCTTCAACAGTTTTTAAACCAGCTCCAGTTATAAATAATACTGTCTCTTCGTCTGTCGAAATTACACCTGATTCAACTAATTTTTTTAAACATGCCACTGAAACTCCACCAGCTGTTTCAGCAAAAATTCCTTCTGTTTCGGCAAGCAATTTAATTCCTTGGACTATTTCTGCATCAGAAGCCATCTCTGCTGAACCATCAGTTTCTTCCATAACTTTTAATGCATAATAGCCATCAGCTGGATTGCCAATGGCTAAAGAACGAGCAATTGTATTTGGTTTTTGTGGAACAAAATTTTTAGTACCTTCCTGAAAAGCTTTAGAAATTGGAGAGCATCCTGTTGCTTGAGCACCGCTCATTCTAGTGTCTAAATTATTAATTAAACCTATGTGCTGCAACTCTTTAAAACCTTTCCATATTTTAGTAAATAATGATCCGGAAGCCATAGGCACTACGCAATGATCTGGTGCTCTCCATCCTAACTGTTCAGCAACTTCAAATGCTAAAGTTCTAGAACCTTCTGCATAATATGGCCTCATATTAATGTTAACAAAAGCCCAGTTATTTGAGGCAGCTAGCTCTGTACACAATCTATTAACATCGTCATAATTACCATCGACCATTGTTAAAATGGGGTTATATACCAAGCTACCTATTACTTTACCTGACTCTAGATCGTCGGGCATAAAAACTAATGCACGCATACCAGCTTTTGCTGCATGTGCAGATACAGAATTAGCCAAATTGCCTGTAGAAGCACATGCTAAATCTTGATAACCAAACTGACGTGCTCTTGCAATAGCTATACTGACAACTCTATCTTTAAAAGACCATGTGGGATTTACCGTATCATTTTTTATCCATAAATTTTTTAATCCTAAATGCTTAGCTAGAGATTGCGATTTAATTAAAGGAGTAAAACCTGCGCCTATATCAACCTTAAAGCTCGTATCACATGGGAGCAAGTCTTCATATCGCCATAAAGAACTCGGACCATTAGCAATTGATTCTTTTGAAATTTTTGCTTTAATTTGATCGTAATCATAATCAACTTCCAAGGGACCGAAGCAAAATTCACAAGAGTAAATAGCTAATAATTCAAATTTCCTACCGCATTCGCGACATTTTAAAGCAATTTCATATGACATAACTTACCAATCAAAATCAACGATGAATAAGGAAATATAAGATAAGTTAAAAATTTCTTTCATCGTCCCGTACAATATTCGGTCGGCTGTAGCACTATTTTTTAAATAAATCACAGGTGCCGTGGTTTCTCAGGTCCGATTCCATCCACCACTCTAGATGATGTACTTTTTATTAATTAATAATATAAAGTACATTAATGAGATTACATTGCTGTCGAAGATTTGGTCAAGAGAATTAGAACAAATTATTCTAAAATTGGAGGCACCCCTAGTTTTGCAGAAAAAATACCATTGCTATAAATAAAGCCAATAATCTCAGCATTCAAAGGAATTTGAAAAGAAATCCATCCACTCAATAATAAGTCAGGTTTTAATAAAGTTGGAATTAAAGGATCATTTGTTCCTGAGAACACTTTGTCTGCAGTAATACTTTCTGATTTTTTTTTATCAATGTATAAACTAATGGTAAAATCAGTAGGTCTAATTGAAAGTGGTTGAGAAATTGCCATAGCTTCAATTTTAACAGCTACAAATCTATTGCTTGTATTATATTGAACAGATTTCTGAATATTAATAAATGGATCAATTAATATTTTAAGTGCAATTTGACCAAATGATTTATTTTTTATATCATCATCAGAGTTTAATTCAGATAATTGAAATTTTAATTTATTCTGAATATCTTCTAGTTCTAAATAATTTTGCTCTAGGATTGTCAAATTATTATTAATTTCAGAAGAATCGACAAGTAGCTTATTTATCTTTAATTGAATTAATCTTTGTGAATCATTCATGTTAATCAATATCAAGCTAAATAAAAAAATAATGACTATTGTAAATAATGTGATAAAAAAAATAAAAATTTGTTTCCAGTACAATAAAAAATAGTCGGAAACATTATGAATTTTCAATTTTTTTCTTTCCAATGAATATCTCGGCAAATTTTCTCTGTTGTGGTTCTTTCGCAATAAAAATTAATACTGAAGCAAATAAAGCAAAGAAGGCAAGGCAGGTAAAAGTTTCTAGATAAGTACCAACGCTTTCAGCATACCAAGTGGCAATAAGAGGACCACTTCCATGAAAAATTAACTCAAAAGGCATAATGAATCCCCTAATTGAACCAAGATTTTTTCTTCCAAAATAAATTGGCCATAAAATTTCTTTAACTGGCTGAGTACCAGCTAGACCTATGCCAGTAATAAAATAACCAATATTGCAATAAAAAAGACTTGAGTTGTCTGCACCATAAACTATAACCAATAAGCCAGCTCCTACAAAGAAAAAAGCAATGCAAGCAAGATATTTTATTAATATTTTTTCAGCAAAAAGACCCCAAAATGGTCTTGTAAAAACACCAGGGATGGCAAGCACAGCAATAAATTGAGCAGATTGAGTTCTGCTAAATAGATAGTCTGTCATAAAAGGGATTGTTAAAGTTGCAATAGTTAAAACTGCAACCCCAACTAAATTATAACTAAACAATATTATCCAAAACGAAGGGAGTTTAATAACTTCAGAACGAGTCAAAGATTTTTCATAGTCATATTTTTCAAGTAGATCATTTTTTTTAGTTTCTAAATTATCTACGCCATCAGGTAGAAGTCCATAATCTTCTGGACTTTTTCTCATTATAAAAGCACAAGGTAAAATACATAATAATGCCAAAAAAGCTAGAAAATTCCAACCAAATCTCCATCCATATGTATCGACAATAAATGTCATTAAATTAGGTATTATTATTCCAGCAAAGGATAAACCAAGAGCTATTAAACCTATGGCTCTACCTCGATATTTGACAAACCATTTTGATATAGTCACTGTTACTATCATGCTCCCTGCTAATACAAGTGCGATGCCTTGAAAAATACCTCTAATAATTAACCATTGATATAATTCAGTAACAAGAGCTGTACAAAGTAAAGATACAAAGATCAGTATGGTCCCAGCAATCATAAATCTTCTGGGACCATACTGATCAACTAATCTACCGACAAATAATCCAGTAAAAGCCATGGCAAACTGACTAATTGTAAAACCAAGCATAAATTGTGTTCTGGTCCAACCAAATTCATTACTCATTGGATCCATAAATACATTGGCAATATATCCAACAATTCCTGCGCCCATTATTAGATTCACAAATATACCTGCAAATACTAAATACCAGCCAAAAAAAATTGGTTTATTTTTATATTTAATAATTAATAATCCTCACATTAA
Source organism: Chloroflexota bacterium (assembly GCA_003228125.1). Lineage (GTDB taxonomy): Bacteria > Chloroflexota > Dehalococcoidia > UBA2979 > UBA2979. Next base: position 113,091 of record QGNP01000002.1, read on the forward strand.
GCTTTTTCATCAGATCCAACTACGCCATCTCTGTAATTAGCTTTATTTATAACGGGAATGTCGAAATTATTTATTAACAATACTTCTCTATAATACTCTGTAAAACCTTCTGCCCTCAGTCTTACAGGATGAAGAAGCATTAAATATCTATCATAGTCTTTTTTTATAGATGAGTGATCTTGATCTCTGCTCTCAGATCTTTTTATTAAAAATTCATTAATTATTTTTTCATCATAGATAATTTCAACATTGGCATGAATCCAAACATTTCTCACTGCCCAACGAGGTCCAATTGTTTCTCCACTAGTTTGCACCCAATGCATAGTTGCTTTTGGATTTGATTTTAAATGCTTGATCTTAAGATCTCCCTCTCTGTATCTACCAATTGTACCTACTGTCCAACTAGCTTCAAAATTAACATGAGTGCTAACTTGCCGTATAGTAGACCGTCCATATTGATTAACAGTAGACAAAAAACTTACAACTCCAGGCTCATACCCACCAATAAATTCTTTAATTTGCTTAATAACTATTTCACTCATAACTCACCTTCAAATAATAATTTTATTTATAACACTGCTTTTTTAAAACTTAGCACTCTTTTTTTCAATAAAAAAAGAATAACTAACAACGCAGAGAATGGAAAAAAAGCGCCAGCAATAAAAATACTGGTAACTCCAAATTGAGTTGCAATTAATCCCAAACCAACACCACTTATTACAATGCCGACATCCCAAGCCAACTGAACAACTGCAGTTGCTCCTCCTTGTTCATTTAGTGAAACTCTATCTAAAGCTAATGCAAATAAACCTGTATTAGATAAAGAAACTCCTAGTCCAGAAAATAACCCAACAATGATCATTCCGCTATTAGTAGAAATCATTGATAAGCTTATCATAGCTACTGTCATGCATGTCATTCCTACAATGACAATGGGAATGCGGCCAAATAAATCACCTGCTTTTCCTCCCAGTGGTCTAGCTAATATAGAAACACCACCATGAGCAATAAAAAAGAACGACACTTGCGTTATGTTTCTTTCAGTAGCCAAAAGAGGTATAAAAGCACAACAAGCAGCAAAACATAGTGTGATAGAAAAAAATAATGCAGCAGGTAAAATAGCATTTTTAGGAATTAATGAAGTATGATTCATCTTCGTTTGTTTAGGAATTTGCGGTTCCTTGACGAAATGAATTAACCCTAAAGAATAAATAGCTGTAAATGCAGACAATAGAAAAACAGCTTCGTAACTATATTGATTTAAAACAAAAGCCCCTACTGCAGGACCTACAGCTTGTCCAAGGCTAGAAGTGATACCAAAATATCCAAGTCCTTCACCTCTTCTTGAAAATGGTGTTATATTTGCAATCAGAGTTCCACTAGCAGTAGGTATGGTAGCAGAACCAATTCCTTGAATGAAACGTAAAATAAATAAAGCCATAATTGTTTTTGAAAATGACATTAATACATAAACAATAACAAGGCTTATTAAACCAATGCGTATTAATAATTTTTTATTTGAAAAATTACTAAATCTTCCTACATACAACCTAAGTACTAATGGCAAGTATCCCCATGCACCTACAACAAGGCCAACTTGGAACGGAGACCCGCCAATTTCACTGATATAGTTTGGCAAAACAGTCACTAGATAAAATGCACCTGAAAAAAAAGAAAAAGATGTTAACAGTGTTAGTGCAAAATCAATTGTCCATAATCGATTATTTGTCACAAATACTCATTTCAAAAAAAATAGGTGATAAAAGATAATTATGTATTCATGAAGAACGGAAGTCAAACTAAATATTGATTTAGTCAATGTTTGTTAAAAATTCATATAAAATTTTAATACCTAATAATAAATTATCAATAGAAATCTTTTCATCTATGCCATGTATTCCTAGTAAATCTTGTTTAGTCACTAATATTGGAATGAACCCATACGCAGGAATATTCATCTCGCGAAAAATTCTTGAGTCTGTAAATCCAGAAGTAACATATGGCACAACAATTGCATTTGGGACGATTTTTTTTATAGATTGATTAATTGCTTCATAATACTTGTTGTTAATAGAAGATGTTTTAGTAGACGAATGAAAAATAGTCTTAATAACAACAGTTGGGTCATTGATAATTAATTGCAAATCAGAGATAAACTGACTCGCAGAATAACCAGGTACTAATCTTATGTCCAGTGATGCAGATGCAGTAGAAGGTACCACATTATTTTTATAACCAGCATCAATCCTTGTAATGGCTATTGTATTAGTTAGAATAGAATTTGCAAATTTATCTTTATTTCTAATGTCATTTAAAAAAGTATTATCGATATTTACATCAATCATTCCCGCTTGATGTAAATATCGATAATACTGTTCTACTTCTTTTGATAATTGTAAAGAATGATTTGATTCTATGATTTTCTGTAATGTTAATATTAATTTATATGTTGAGCTTTGAAAATTTTGCTTTGATCCATGACCTGATTCTGCATTAATAATAATTTTAAGCCAAAGAGGGCTTTTTTCAGAAATGCCAATATTAAAAATATTTTCTTGTTTATTAAAAGCATTAAAGGTTCCTATTCCTCCCTCATTAATAACTAAATCTGCATCCAAAACTTCTTTATGATTTTTCAATAAAAAATTAACACCTTGTTTCGAACCTGATTCTTCGTCAGCTGTTGCAAGAAATATTACATTATTTTTTTTATAATTATTCCTTTTTAATAATATAAGTGTCATTAATTCAATGATTGCCATGCCTTTCATATCCAAGGCTCCTCTGCCACACACATAGCCATCACGAATAACTCCAGAAAATGGATCGTCTTTCCACTCTTCAGAAGATGCAGGAACAACATCAATATGATTTAAAAGAATAATTTTACTTTTCTTTTGTAAGTCTTTATTAATTTGAGTAATAAAATTTGCTCTTTTATCATCAGTCAACATTAAGGAATAATCTAAATTTTCATTTTCAGCAATGCTTGCAAGCCAATTACATCCTTTTACTTCATCTCCAGGCGGATTTATTGTGCATACTTGTATATATTCCGAAAGCATCTTAGAAGCTTCCTGTTTAATTATTTCCCAATTCATTAATGCTCTTTAATAATAATTATAATTAATTACGAATAATCAGTATCGCCTGATTATTCCTCTTCAAATTAATAATAATTCCTTGTTTTTTATTTCGAGCAGCAACAAACATTTCTTCGGTATTATTAACTGATTTTTGATTTATAGCTTGAATTAAATCTCCAGCTTGCAGACCTATTCGATATGCATTTGAATTAATTTCTACAGATAAAATCTCTATTCCATTAGATACTGTTTTAAATATAGCACCATTTAAAACAGCAACATCTAGAGGAGGGCTAATTCCAAATAGTAACGCTTCGTCCTGTTCTCTAATTGCTTGAATAATAAGTAATTTCTTCATTTTCCGTTTATCGCGCAAAAGCATAATACTGATTTCTTCTCCAACTCTAAAAGTGCTTAATTTGCTATTGAAATCTGAAGGATTTGAAATATCAAAATCATTCATTGCAATAATTAAATCTCCCTTCATTAATCCAGCAATTTGACTAACTGAATCCTGCAATATTTTTTCAATTACAACACCTTCTAAAGAAAAACGTTCATCGGCATGAATTTTTCGAACAACAAGGCCTAGGGTGCCTCTTTTAATTTCTCCAAATTCTATTAATTGATCAGCAATTTTCTTTGTTACATCTACTGGAATTGCAAAACCAATACCTACGCTAGAACCTTTGCTAGAAAAAATTGCCGTATTAATACCTATTAACTGCCCCTTTAAATCAACTAAAGCACCTCCGGAATTTCCAGGATTAATAGATGCATCAGTTTGAATCAATCTTTCATAGCCATCACTAATGTTGCTATTAGCTCTTTCAAGTGCACTGACAATTCCATAAGTCACAGTATGCCCAAGCCCAAATGGATTGCCAATTGCAATAACATGATCTCCTACTTGAACTTGTGAATTGATTGCTAATGAAACTTGCATTAAATTATCACTGTCTATTTGCAATACAGCTAAATCAATTTCAGGATCAGACCCAACAAGTTCTGCTAACAATTTACGTTCGTCAAATAAGGTTACAAAAATTTGATCTGCGTCTTTTACTACGTGATAATTTGTTAAAATATATCCATTCATAGCATCATAAACTACGCCTGAACCAATGCTTTGCACTTCTTTCTCAATCATCATATTATTTCGAAAAATATTATTAAAAAAAGGATCTTGAAAAAAGGGATTATTATTAAAAGCCACGTTCCCTTTAGTGGTTATATTAACTACTGATGGATTGACCTTTTTGATTATTGGGGCTAAAGATATAGGTTCTATCATTACATTTGATATAGCAGGGTTTGTTTGTTGCAGTAATTCGTCGCCAGATTCATAAAAATGAAACTTGTATTGATTTAATATAAGTCCAACTATTAATATAAGTATTACTGCATTCAAAGAATATAACAATTTAATTTTTTGATCCATTGCTTACTGCTTTCATACAATATGGCGAGAATGCGCAGGAGTCGAACCTACCCAAGCTTGCTTAGCAAGCTTGCATTAGTTTTGAAGACTAAGAGTGCCACCGGACACTATCCATTCTCAAAAAACTTTTTACCTATTAAAATATATGATACTATCAAGATAATTAAAATCAATTATTAAGTTGCATTATGTCCGATGAAGATCAATCAGTTGAAAAAGTTTCAGATTCTGATAGATCCCAGGCTTCTGAGAAAAACACTGCTAAAATGTGGAAATTTGTAAAAAAATTTGCAGAGAAAAGCGGTAGCTTCTTGCATCCTCAAAAAGACATAACTGAGTTCCTAGTTATTGGTCTTGCAAAGCATATAGATGAATTAGGTAGGCCTCTTTGCCCATGTAACTTTTATGAAAATAAAGAAGAAGAAGTAAAAAAAAGCACATGGATATGCCCATGTGACGAAATGCAAAAATGGAAATATTGTCACTGAATGCTTTTTTGTAATGAGGAAGGTCTTCCCATCACCGAACACTTACCAGACGACCATGAAGGAAAAGAAATTTATGGAATTATTAAAGATATTCTGCCTGATAAAGGCAGAGTACTAACAAGGCTCAGTAAACAACAAGGTCGAGAAATAAACAAATAAATTATTTATAAAACAAGATCAATTTCTTTTGCTAATGCTTGCTTTGGCTTGAATCCTACAATTTGACCAACTTGATTTCCATCTTTAAAAATTAAAAGTGTTGGTATAGATCTGATTCCATACTTGCCGGCAATATTAGGATTATCATCAGTATTTAATTTATAAAACTTAACTTTGCCTTCGTAATCATTTGCTAGTTCCTCTACGACTGGAGCAACCATTCTGCATGGACCGCACCAAGGTGCCCAAAAATCAACAAGCACGGGTAAATCTGAAGCAATCACATCGCTGTCAAAAGTGTTATCTGAAGTATCCACTGGCTTTGACAAAATAGACTCCTTTTAAATTAAAATATTTAATTATAAGAATAATATCATCTTTTATATTATATTTCTAGTATTGACTATATTTTTTGCAACAGATTCCTTTAAGGACTCAAATAATTGACTATTAACACCTAAGACAGCTGCTTTAACAGCATTTTTTACTGTTGCTTGATCGCTTTTTCCATGTCCAACATATACTAGGCCATTGACACCTAATAAAGGTACGGCTCCATACTGGCGATAGTCGAGTCTTTTATAAATATTCTTTAAGGATGACTTAAGTAAAAATAAACCAAATATAGATTTTAGGCTTTTTTTTGATTCTAGAATTAGACTTCCTCTAATTAATTCAGCTAAGCCTTCAATAGATTTTAATGCAATATTACCAGTAAATCCGTCAGTAACAATAACATCTACATCTTTATCATTTGTTAAATCATTGCCCTCAATGTTACCAATAAAACCAGAGCAATGTTCTAAAAGAAAATTATAGGCTTCCAAAGACAATGAATTTCCTTTAGATGGCTCTTCACCAATAGAAAGAAGCCCTATTTTGACATTTTTTTTTGAAAAAATAGTTTTGATATATTGTTCACCTAATAAAGCAAAATGTAAATAATGTTCTTTTTTTGCATCTGCATTTGCTCCTCCATCAATGAGTATTTTAACTCCATTCTTAGATGGCATAGGAATTGCAAATCCTGGCCTACTAACACCTTTAATTCTACCTAAAATTGTTAAAGAATTTGCAAGAATAGCCCCAGAATTACCAATAGATATAAATGCATCAGCATCATTTTTTTTAATTAATTCGATGCCCTTATACATAGATGAATTTTTATCTGAACGAAAGTCAGCTATTTTTGCATCCATCTTAATAAAACTAGATGCATGGACAATATGGACACATTGAGGATATTTATTTTTTTTAAATTTCATTTTTTCTAAAATCAAATTTTCTTCGCCTACTAAAAAAATAGAGAACGAGCCATCTAAATCATCTAAGGCATCTAAGGCACCATAGATATTCACATCTATGTCTAAGTCACCAGCCATTACATCAATTGCAATATTAATCATTAATAAAGTTTAACCTACAAATTATTCAAATAAAATTGCTATTATCATATTATAATAAAAAACATTGATAATTAAGAAAAATAAGCTGATGGACTGTCAGATAAAAAAACAAAACATTGATGAAATATTATTTTATTTAAAAAAAGAAAAAGTATATTCCATTTATTGTTTATGGGTTTTAGAAAATTTTCCAAGTAACCAGTTTAATTTATACTACATAATTGATAAAAAATTGAACTTTGGAATGGTTATCAGCAATTTTACAAAAAAAAAATTTTTATTTCTAGCAGGAAAAGAATCGTTAGTGCAAAAAATAATTAATACAATTAATCTTCCCAAAAAAAATTACCTGTTAACAGCATCACCAAGATACTTACCTTTAATCAAGAAAAAATTTATTATCAAAGAATACAACCATCAATATCGAATGGCAGTTACAAATGAAACATTTCATGAATTTAAAAATAAGTCAGATTACGTAATAAAAAAAATGACTACTTCGGATATTAATGCAATGCATGAATTTTATCTACATGCAAATCAAGAAATCAATTTTGATCAACAACTGACTGAACAAGGAGCATTTTATGGAGCATTCATAGAAAATAAATTGATTGGATGTGCTGGAACACATTTTATTGATAAAATATATGAACATGCAGAAATAGGAAACATTTATACTGATAAAAATTATAGGGGTCAAGGCATTGCTTCTGCTTTAACAAGCTTAGTAACAAAATGCTTAATAAATAAAAAAATAACAAAAATATCTTTATCAGTAAATATTGATAACAAAATAGCATGTAGAATATATAAAAAATTAGGATATCAAATAGTAGCAAAGAATATAGAAGGAATCATTGTAAAAAAAAATATCCTAGATATATCGGAGCATTTGTATAAATATATTAGAATAAAAAAATAAGGAAAAGGTTTAATTATATGTTAGGTGATATTAAAGATATAAGTCTCGCTTCAAACGGATCTAAGGCTATTGAATGGGCTGCAAGAGAAATGCCAGTTTTAATGCAAATCAAGAAAAGATTTTCATCAAAAAAAATATTTAAAAATGTCAATATTGCTTGTTGCTTACATGTTACTTCTGAAACAGCTAATTTATTAATCACATTAAAAGAAAGTGGTGCAAATGTACAATTGTGTGCATCAAATCCTTTGTCAACTCAAGATAATGTTGCAGCTGCGTTATTAGCAAAATATAAAATACCAACTTTTGCTATTCGAGGTGAAAGTAATAAAATATACAATGAACATTTAAAAAAAGTTGCTTCTATGCAACCAGAAATTATCATCGATGATGGTGCAGATCTTGCATCATTAATAATAAAAAGCCAAAAAAAATATTCTACTAAATTAATTGGAGGCACAGAAGAAACAACAACAGGAGTGACTAGACTCAAAGCAATGGCTATGAAAAATAATCTAACTTTCCCAGTAATTGCAGTAAATGAAGCAAAAACTAAATATCTTTTTGATAATAGGTTTGGAACTGGTCAATCCACTTTAGATGGAATCATACGAGCAACTGACACTCTGCTAGCTGGTAAAAAATTTGTTGTTTGTGGTTATGGTTGGTGCGGAAGAGGCATAGCAAGCAGAGCAAGAGGCATGGGAGCACAAGTGATTGTCACAGAAATTGATCCATTAAAAGCACTGGAGGCTGTAATGGAAGGTTTTGAGGTTATGCCAATTATGCAAGCTGCTTTAAGCGGTGATATTTTTGTCACTGCAACAGGAAATATAAATGTAATTGATAAAGAATCATTAACAAAAATGAAAGATGGAGCTATGTTGGCAAATTCTGGTCATTTTGATTGTGAAATAAACTTACAAGAATTACAGAACATGTCTAAAAAAATTAATAAAGTAAATGAGCATATTCAAGAATTTGTAATAACAAATAATAAAAAACTTCTTCTCATTTCTGAAGGAAGATTAGTCAATTTAGGAGCAGCAACTGGGCATCCTGCCTCTGTCATGGATATGTCCTTTGCTAATCAAGCTTTATCTGCAGAATACATTTTAAAAAATAAGGATAAACTTTTAACTAGGGTTTATGATGTGCCAGAAAAAATAGATAATGAAATTGCTAAATTAAAATTAAAGGCCATGCATATTAATATTGACAATTTATCCAATGAACAAAAAAAATATTTAGAATCATGGGAATAGATAATGGATTTTAAAAACAATAATGAATCATACTCATTAACAAGCGAATCAGTGACAGAAGGGCATCCCGATAAAGTATGCGATCAAATTTCTGATTCAATTTTAGATAAAATTCTTTCAACTGATCCAGACGCTAAAGTAGCAATTGAAACTAGCATCAGTCATGGATTAATCGTACTTTTTGGAGAGATTACTTCTAAATCTAAACATGATTATGAAAAAATAGCAAAAGATACTTTATTAAAAATAGGATATGTCAGTAAAATAAGTGGATTTGATTATAATAATTGTAAAATAATTTCAAATATACATGAGCAATCTAAGGACATTGAAGCAGGAGTAAGCAATGCTTTAGAATCCAGGAACTTAAAAAATATTTCTGATAAATACAATCAACAAGGAGCCGGAGATCAAGGCATTGTATTTGGATTTGCATGCAGTGAAACAGATTCATTATTGCCATTGCCAATTTATTTAGCTCATAAACTAACGAAGCGATTAGCTTTCATTAGGCATGAAAATATAACAGATTTTCTGCTACCTGATGGCAAAGCCCAAGTAACAATTCAATATTACTCAGGTATTCCAAAATCAATAGAAAATATTATTATATCTACTCAACATAAAGAACATGTTCAACAAAAAACACTTGAACAAATCATGAGAAAAGAAGTAATTGATAAAGTCATTCCTGAAAAATTACTTAAAAATTCCCCAAATTTATCCATAAACATTAATCCATCAGGCAAATTTGTCAAAGGAGGACCTGAAGCAGATGCTGGATTAACTGGAAGAAAAATCATAGTAGACACATATGGGGGCAGCGCTAAACATGGAGGTGGTGCTTTTAGTGGCAAGGATCCTTCAAAAGTTGATCGATCTGGAGCATACATGGCAAGATACATCGCAAAAAATTTAGTTGCTGCAAAATTAGTAAGTAAAATTGAAATACAAATATCATATGGAATAGGTATGGCTAACCCAATATCAATATATGCCGAATGTTTTAATACAAATACAGTTTCCCAACAAAAAATTAATGAAATTATTCACAAATGCTTTGATTGTCGGCCAGCAGCGATCATTGAAAATTTTAACTTAAAAAAACCAATGTATGCACAATTAGCAGCATATGGACATTTTGGGAGAGAAGAACTCAATTTACCTTGGGAAAAATTAAACAAAATTGAAGAGATTATACAAGCAACTACTTAATTTTAATTCTGTATCATATATTCATGGAAAAAATTAATTTTGGCACAGAAGGTTGGCGAGGCACATTAAATACAACTTTCAATAAAAAAAATATTAATATTTTTATATTTGCATTTGCAGAATATTTAAAAGAACAATCTGTAAATAGTAAAGTATTGATAGGATATGATACTAGGTTAAGATCTAAGGCATTCGCTAAATTTAGCGCTAAATTACTACAGCAATTAGATGTGCATGTAGAAATTTCAGAAAATTACATACATACTCCGCTATTTTCTTTTTCAGTATTAAAAAGTAAATCAAATTATGGTTTAATTTTTACTGCTAGTCATAATCCTGCAAATTGGCATGGATTAAAAATTAAAGATCGTCATGGAACACCGATAAAAGAAGAAGAAATAAAGAAAATAATCAAAAAGCTTAAAAAAAATAACATCATTAAAGATAAAAATACAAAAAAATTAAAATTAATTAAAAAATATAACTTTGAAAAAGAATATATAAGTTCAATTTCTAAAACAATAGACACTTCTATTTTAAATAAAAATGATACGAAAATTGTAGTCGACTACATGTACGGATCTACAATAGACTGGCTAACTAAGTTCACATTTCTTGAATCAATGAAAATAAAATCAGTACACAATAAAATAAACCCAACATTCCCAGGAATAGATGCGCCAGAACCAATAGAAAAAAATTTACAAAAAATAAAAAATGAAATGACACAAAATAAATATGATTTAGGTATAGCATTCGATGGAGATGGAGACAGATGTGGAATTTTAGATGAAAATGGTCATTATGTTAATTCACAAATAATATATTCACTTATTACTCAATATATAGTAAGGGAACAAAAAAAACGTGGAAATATTATTAAATCAGTATCAACCACTTCACTATTAAACAAAATTGCAATAAAGCACAATTGTAAAATAATTGAAACAAAAATTGGTTTTAAACATTTAAGTAAAAGATTAATGAATAAAAGATCTATAATTGCCGGTGAAGAATCAGGTGGGATTGCATTCAAAAATCATATCCCTGATAGAGATGGAATATTAACTGCATTGATGATCGTAGAGATATTAATTAAGAGCAAAAAAAAATTATCACAATTAATAAATGATTTATTTATTGAATATGGGGAATATTTTTATAATAGAGAAGATATTAAAATTAACAATGACATAGATTATTTACTAGATTTTTTTACTTCTAACGAATTTACTTCTAAGATTAAATCAAAAATTATAAATATAACAAAAAAAGATGGTTATAAAATAAATTTTACTAATGGATCATGGATATTAATTAGAAAAAGTGGAACTGAGCCTCTTATAAGAATATATTCAGAAATGAGGGCAAATAATATTTCAAACTATATAGTAAAATGCATTAAAAATAACGATATCATTTTTTCAGAAAAAACTTTTTAACGCTTCGTATATTGAGGAGCTTTTCTAGCCCTTTTTAATCCAGGTTTCTTTCTTTCTTTTACCCTAGCATCTCTAGTTAATAATCCACTAGATCTTAATTGAGTTCTAAATGTATCATCAAATACCAATAATGCCTTTGCAATACCTTGACTTATAGCACCTGACCAACCAGATTGACCGCCGCCCGAGACTTTAATTTGAATATTAAACTTATTGATAGTATTAGTGACGGTTAATGGCGCCAGCATCTCCTGAATTAAAGAGGCTCGAGGAATAGATTTTTCAGGAGAATCACCATTAATTACTACAGTGCCATTGCCCGCATATAATCTAACTTTTGCAACACTTGTTTTCCTTTTACCAAGGCCATAATAATATTTAGATTCTTCCATAATTTCTCCAAAACTATTTATTTATTGACTTCATTAATAAGAGCAATAATTTCATCTTTTTTTAATTTTTTATCAAAAGTAATATGCAAGCTTTCAGCTTTTGCGACTAATTCTATTTTTGTCATTTTTTTTAAAGAATTTTTTGTTGTCTCATCTAAATTATTTTGAGTATCTTTTTCAACTTTATTAAGTACTTTAGGTTTAACCTTAGACTCTTTTAATGAAACATCTCCTTTTTTAAAGTTTAATTGCGATGCATGTGGATGTTTATTATCAGAATAAACTTTTAGCATCCTAAAAAGACTTCTTCCTCTAACATTATGAGGAAGCATGCCTTTGACTGCTTTTTCAATAATCTTTGTTGAGTCAATGCTCATTTGTTCTTCAAAAGTTCTAGAGCGAATGCCCCCCGGATAACCAGAATGTCGATAGTACAACTTTTGTTCAAACTTTTTACCAGTAACAACAACTTTATTAGCATTAATAACGACTACAAAATCTCCCATAATAAGACTAGGTTCGTATTCAGGCTTATGTTTACCGAGCAATAATTTACTAATTTCAGATGCTAATCGTCCTAAAGTTTTATTATTTGCATCAATTAAATGCCATTTAATTGATATGTCTTGTTTTTTTAATCTATAAGTTTTATTCATCATTAATCCTTAGTTTACTGAAAAAGAGGCATGTCATATTGAATTTTTGTTAAATTTAAACCTTTTGCAGGTGCAGTAAAATGAACACTGCCAGATGGACCATTAATTAAATTCTCAAATTCATTGACTGATATTTTATGAGTACCGACATGTTTAATTGCACCAATCATTCGTCTTACTTGATGAGGTAAAAATCCAGATGCTTGGACAAATACTTGAATATTTTTTTCATTGCCAATCATTTTTATTGATTGTAATTGACGAATTGTTGAGTAATTTTCAGGAACTTTACCAGCAAAAGGAGACCAGTCAATTGAATCATAAGGCAAAGTCTCGATAGCTTTTTTCATCGATTGAACATCCAAGCAATAGTTCATCTGCCAAGTAAATCTAGATTGCTGTGGCGAACGAGCTTGGCCATGCTGTATTGAATAAGTATAAAGCCTACTTATAGCATCGCTTCTCGGGTTAAAAAATGAATCAACTGTACACGCTGATTTAATTGAAATATCTATATCAAGAAAATGATTTAAAGCTGATTGCAATTCAAAAGAATTAACTTCCTTATTTATATCAATTTTTACTACTTGACCAAAAGCATGAACTCCACTATCAGTTCTACTGGCAAATTTTGTTCTTTTATTTAGAGAGGCAAATTTAATTATAGAATCTTCTAACGTTCCTTGTACGGTACGTACATTAGGCTGATACTGCGAACCAGCAAAATTTGTTCCATCATATTCTAACAACAAAGCATACTCCATTTATTATTTATCCTACACAAGTTCAATTCTTGCCATTTTAGAATCGTCTCCTTGTCTATTAGGCAATTTAATGACCCTAGTATAGCCACCGTTTCTCTCAGTGTATTTTGGGGCTATTTCTTTAAATAATTTTTTAACAATTTTTTTATCATATATAAAACTAGCCGCTTTCTGTTTAGCAATAACAGTGTCTTTTTTACCTAAGGTAATCATCTGATCGATTAAACGTCTCAATTCTTTTGCACGGGCTTCAGTAGTTTTAACATATCCATAATTAAGAACATCAGTGGTAAGATTACGCAACATAGACATACGTTGACTTGTTGGCATATCAAATTTACGTCTTTGAATCCTATGTTTCACAATTAATCCTTATCTTCATCAACTAATGCTTCCATTAAAGCTTGCCCTAAAGAACCTATATCATCTCTATTAATCTCACTGCTGGCAATTTCAGTGTCTTGCTCTTCAGATCTTTGTTCCTCTAATAAAATTGTTTTTTGACTTCTAGGCGCAGGAAACCCATGAGCTATTAATTTTCCTTTTAATTCTACATAGGACTTAAGGCCAAAATTACGTAAAGACATCAAATCTTCTTCTGGTTTTTCAAGAACAATTCCAACAGTTATAAGACCTGATCTTTTAAGACAATTATAAGCTCTTACTGATAATCCAAGATGTTCAATTGGTGTTTCATGACCTTCAAAAGGTTTTGGTTCTTCTTCTTGAATTTCTGCTACTTCAACTTTTCCAAACTCATAAAAATTAAATAATTGATCTCTTAAAATTTCTGCAGAAATAGATAGGGCTCTTTTGCCCTCAATGGTTCCATCAGTCCAAACATCCATTTCTAATTTATCAAAATTAGTATCTTGACCAACCCTAGTATTAGTCACATTAAAATTTACTCTTCTAATTGGAGAGTAAATCGAGTCAACGGGAATAATACCAATAGTATCTGTTTTTTTATTTTGATCAGATGTCACAAATCCTCTACCACTTTGGACATACATGTCAACGCTTAATGCAGCATTAACATCAGTCAATGTTGCTAAATATAAATCTGGATTCATTACTTCGTAATCAGCAGATGTTTCAATCATACCTGCAGTTACAATTTGACCTCCAGTTACATTTAAGCTAATATTTGTTGGTCTGTCAGCAAATGCTTTTAATCTAACTTCTTTTAGATTCAAAAGAAATTCGACAATATCTTCTTTCATAAAATCAAGTGTAGAAAATTCATGTTCTGCACCTTCAATCTTCACCCAAGTTATAGCCGCTCCAGGTAAAGAGGAGAGAAGGATCCTACGCAAAGAATTTCCTAAAGTAGTTCCAAAACCTGGTTGAAGAGGTTCAGCAACGACTCTAATAAATTCACTTTCTTCTTTTTCTAAAATAACCTCAGGAATTACAAATTCGCCAGCCACAAAATACTCCTTTTCAAAATAACTATTAAGTTATTAATACGAAACTACCTTGAATAATACTCAACAATTGCATTTGGATTATATATAGGCTCTATATCATCCAGATTAGGCCTACTTATAACTTGGCCTGTAAGTTTTTTTTCATCTAATTCTAACCAATTCGGATTTGTACGATTTTTAATTTCTTCTTTAAGAATTTTGACATAATTGCTATTTAAGCCTTTCTTTGTAAAAGAGATCTCATGTCCAATTTGTATATGAGCACTTGGAATATCTAACTTTTTACCTCCAACAGAAATATGTCCGTGCGTAACTAATTGCCTTGCTTGATCTCTAGTTGCTGCAAAACCTAATCTATAAACAGCATTGTCTAATCTTTCTTCAAGTAAGAGCAATAACTCATCTCCAGTTGGATTAGGACTTCTAACAGCTTTTTCATAAACATTTCTAAATTGTTTTTCAACCAATCCATATGCATATCGAACTTTTTGTTTTTCAATTAATTGTACGCCTCTATCTGAAATCTTTTTTCTTCTAGTAGGAGGTGGGCCAGGAGGATTTGTCTTCCTAGATTTTGTAATAGATGCATTAGCAAAAATAGGCGCTCCGTACCTTCTAGCTTTTCTAACTCGTGGACCAGTGTATCTTGACATAATTACTTCCTCGGTCTTCTTCTAGCACGACATCCATTATGAGGCATTGGAGTAATGTCACGCATTGCTTTTACTTTTATTCCTGCAGAAGCAAGTGCTCGAATTGCTGCTTCTCTACCAGATCCTGGACCATTAATATAAATATCTAATTCTCTCATGCCATTATCCATGGCTTTAGACGCAACAGTTTCTGCAGCTAACTGAGCAGCAAATGGAGTACTTTTACGAGATCCTGTAAATCCAGCCGTACCACCACTACCCCAAGCAATAACATTGCCAGAAGTATCAGTAATAGTAATGACAGTATTATTAAAGGTTGAATTAATATACGCTCTTCCTATTGGTATATTTTTTTTCTTAGCCTTAGCTTTCGAACTCTTTTGACCACCAACACTCTTTGCCATAAATCCTCCGTTTATTTTGCAGATTAAAAGCTTACTAATAAATCAATTAATGAGCTATAAAATTATTAATTGAAATTAATAATTTTTTAATACTACTTTCTTCCCACTCTTCTTTTTCCAGCTACTGTTGCTCTTGGACCAGTCCTTCTAGTCCTTGAATTAGTTTTTGTTCTTTGGCCTCTTACTGGTAATCCTCTTCTATGTCTGTTGCCTCTATAACTATTAATATCAATTAGTCTTTGAACATTCGACTTAATTTCTCTTCTTAAATCACCCTCGACAATATAATCAGAATCAATAATTGACCTAATTTTTACTAAGTCTGTTTCTTTTAAATCTTTAACTAAAGCACTCTTTTCAATTCCTGCCTGTTGAATAATTTTTAATGCATTAGAGTGACCTATGCCGTAAATATAAACTATTGAATAAAGTACTTGTTTGTTATCTGGAATTTCAATACCAGCTATTCTTGCCATAACTAACCCTGCCTTTGCTTATGTTTTGGATTTGAGCAAATTATTCTTAATCTGCCTTTTCTTTTTACGCCCTGACAATGCTCACATCGTTTTCTAATTGATGCCTTTACTTTCATTTTCTAATTCCCTATCTATCTAAACCTATAAGTTATTCGACCACGTGAAAGATCATATGGACTCAAATCAACTAAAACTCTATCTCCAAGTAATATTCTAATATAATTCATTTTCATCTTGCCTGAAATAGTTGCTAAAACTTTATGACCATTTGCTAATTCCACTTCAAACATAGCATTCGGCCTAGCTTCTTTAATAATGCCTTCAACTTCAATAATATCCTTTTTACTATCACTAGCATTAGCATTGTCGTCAGAATCTTTTATTGATTTATCGTCAGGCAAATTATTCTCCATTATTTTCTTTTTTTGTTAATATATAAGGTTTATCGTCCGTAATTGCTACAGTTTCTTCAAAATGAGCAGCTAAAGAATGATCTGTCATGACGACAGTCCATTGATCTTCATCTTCATGATTTTCAATTGATCCTAAGGCTAACATTGGTTCAATTGCCAAAACCATTCCTTTTTGAATTTTAATTCCAGAATTTTTTGAGCCATAATTTGGTACATGAGGATCTTCATGCATATTTCGACCAACTCCATGCCCGCCATACTCTCTAATAATTCCATAATTTTTAGCATGAATCTCTATCGCATTAGAAACATTACCTAAAAAATTTCCATCAATAAGCTCTTTGATGCCAGCTTCCATAGCATTTTTTGTTGTGTTAATTAAATCTAATGCCTTTTTAGAAATGACCCCTACTCCTTTAGTAAATGCTGCATCAGAAACATAATTTCTATATGTAACACCTAAGTCAATGCTCACTATATCGCCATTTTGTAAAATATATTTAGATGGAATACCATGCACTAATTGATGATTTACTGAAAAACATATTGCTCCAGGATATGGAGGTTTATTGAAAGGAGAATATCCAGGAAATGTAGGAGTTCCTCCTCTAGATTCAATCTCTTTTCGTGCAATATTATCTAATTCAATACCAGAAATACCTTCTTCAATTGTATGATATAAAACATTTCTTACCTCAGCATTAATTAATCCTGATTCTCTCATAATTTCTATTTCTTCTTCAGATTTAATAATTATACTCATGAGTTAATTTTTTCTGCTTGAATTTGTTTTAAAATTCTTTGATGAATGTCTTCTACGTTCCCTACGCCATCAATTTCAAGCAATTTATCAGCATTAGTATAATAAGTCATAACTTCCTGTAAGCCAATCTGTTGATTTGTTAGTCTGCGCTTTGCTATCTCTGGTTTATCATCTTTTCTATTTTCAATCTCTGCTCTTTTAGCTATTCTTTCCAATAATATTTCTTCTGATACATGTATATTGATTGCATAGTCAACAGCCAAATATTTCGTGGTCAATGCTTCATCTAAAGCAACGCATTGAGAAGCTGTTCTTGGAAAACCATCCAAAAGCAAATCTGCATCTTGGTTCATAGAATTCAGAGAATCAAGTAACATTTTAATAGTAAGCTCATCAGGTACTAATTCTCCATTATTCATATATTTTTCTATCTCAATGCCAAGTTTCGTTTGTTTTTTGACTGCATTTCTAAACAGATCTCCGGTAGCAATATGTAAAAAATTCATTGAATCAACTAACATTTTAGCCTGTGTTCCTTTTCCAGCCCCAATTAAGCCTAGTAAAATAACTATCATTACATAAATCCTTCATAATTCCTCATGGACATTTGTGCTTCAAGTTGTCTCATTGTATCAATTACAACTCCGACAACAATTAACAATCCTGCTGCCCCAATTTGAAGAGCCTGAACATTTGTAAGACTTGTAGCAAAGAAGGGGACAATTGCAATAAAACCTAGGAAAATTGCTCCGCCCCAAGTTATTCTTACTAGCACTCTGTTAATGTACTGTTGGGTCGGTGGTCCTGGTCTAATACCTGGAATAAATCCGCCTTGTTTTTGTAAATTATCTGCTAAATTTTGTTGTTGAAACACAACCATTGTATAAAAAAAGGTAAATAAAACAACTAAAAGAAAAACAGCTATCCAATATGGCAAAGCTGCAGGAGACATAAATCTCTGGACAAAGTCAGCACTTGATGCCACCCATCCAACATCAACGGTATTTGCAACAAATTGCGCAACAACTGGAGGAAAAATCATAATAGAAAAAGCAAATATTAAAGGAATCATTCCAGCAGTATTAACTCTCAATGGCAAATATGATTGCCCCTGTTGGCGATAAACTTTTCCGCCCTTAATTTGAGATTTTGAATATTGAACAGGAATCCTTCTTTGTGCTTCTTGAAACGTAACAATTAAAGCAACTATCAATAATGTTACTACAGATAATAAAAGCAATCCGCTGATTGCTGCACCAGTGCCGGTTAAAACACCACGACCAATTGTACTTGGTAATCCAGCCACAATGCCGCCAAAAATAATTAAAGACACTCCATTGCCTATGCCGCTTTCAGAAATTCTTTCACCAATCCATACCAAAAACATAGTTCCTGCAACCATAGTAAGAATTGTTGCAATAGATATAATTGCTTGGCCACCACTTAGACTAAAACCAGACACACCACCAAATTGTTGTATTAATAATAACTGCGCATAAGCTTGAAACAATGCCAAGGGAACAGTAAGCCACATTGTGTATATTTGTATTCTATTTCTACCATGTTCACCTTCTTGAGCGAGTGCTTGAAGTTTAGGGATAACTGGTTGCATTAATTGCATTACAATTGTAGCAGTAATAAAAGGATAAACGCCTAATGCTGCAATTGATAAATTTTCTAAAGCACCGCCAGAAAAAATATTTAAAAAACCTAAAATCGCATTTTCAGAAAAAATTGTTTCTAATGCAGCGCTATCAACGCCTGGGACTGGAATATGTGCCACAAACCTAAACACAAGTAACAAAGCAATTGTAATAAGAACTTTTTTTCTTATTTCTTTTTGTCCCATAGCAGCTATAACTGCTTCTAAAAGCTTAGGTTTGGTTGTATTTAATTCTTTATTTACCATAAAAATTCTCAATCATGCTATTTTGCTTTCTCATTAGAAGATATTTTAGCATCTTGATTTGATTCAATTGATAGCTTAGGACTTCTACGATGCTTCCTATTCCTAATTTTATGTGTGTATGGATCAAGTTCTTCAAAAGTGCCACCATTGTCTTCTATATTCTTTTTTGCAGAACTTGAAAAACGATTAGCAGTAATGTTTAAAGATTTTGACAGTATGCCATTAGAAAGGACTTTATAGGTTACTTTTGGAGAACTAATCAGTCCATTTTTATACAAAGAGTCTGCATTAACTACATCGTCATTATTAAAAATCTTATCTATTCTACCTAAATTAACGGCTTGGTAATCAACTCTATTAAAAGGTCTAAATCCTTTTCGATGTCCATGACGTTTTATTAATGCTAACTGACCACCTTCAAAGCCAAGCTTTACATTACCTCTGGCTTTTTGTCCTTTTAGCCCACGACCAGCATATGTGCCTTGTCCACTTGATTTACCTCGACCTACTCGCTTTCTATTTTTTCTTGCTTCAGATAATTGAAAATCGTGCTGTTTAATCATTTTCTTTAACCTCAATTAAATGTTTAACTAAATGGATCATTCCTCTAATTACTGGGTTGTCATCATGTACGGCTTCGTCATTAATTCTCTTCAAACCCAAACGCCTTATAGTCTGTCTATGAGAAGGCTTGCTGCCAATAACTGATTTTTTTTGCTTGATTACTAATTTAGCCATTTTTATTCTTTCTATATATTAAGATTTACTTATTTTTTTGCAACTTAGCCTGTTCCATCCGATTCCTAGTTGCAGTTTTAGGATCTCGAATAGCTTTTAATCCCTTAATTGTTGCTGCAACAACATTAACAGGATTCGTTGATCCTAATGATTTAGATAAAACATTCTTAATTCCCGCTGCTTCTAAAACAGCCCTAACTGCACCTCCGGCAATCAAGCCTGTTCCTTCTGAAGCTGGTCTAAGAATCACTCTTGAAGCTTTATAACTAGAAATCATTTCATGAGCAAGAGTTCCCTTATTAATTGCTATATCAAACATTGCAGTTTTTGCAATTAAACTTGCTTTTTTAATGGCATCAGGAACTTCATTTGCTTTGCCATATCCATATCCCACTCTCCCATGACCATTACCAATAACTACCAAGGCAGTAAAAGAAAAATGTCGCCCGCCTTTTATAACTTTAGACACTCTATTCAAAGCTACAATTTTTTCTATAACTTCTTCATTTTCTTCATTTGCAGAGTGCTTATTTTTATTATTTTTATTATTTTTATTATTTTTATTATTTTCAACCATTAGAAAATTAATCCTCCCTTGCGAGCAGCATCTGCTAGCGCTTGAATCCTTCCAGTGTATGCATATCCACTTTTATCAAATACGACTTTTTTTATGCCCAATGCTTTTGCATTTTTCGCAATGGACGCACCAACATTTTCAGCATTAATAATATTGCTCTTAGAATCTAAGGCTTGATCGGAAGCATGCGTAAGAGTTGAGCCATTCTCATCATTAATAATTTGAGCATAAATATATTTATTAGAACGGAAAACAGACAATCTTGGCCTCTCGCTATTACCAAATATTTTTTTCCTAATTCTTTTATGTCTCATCGTTCTTATTGTTTTTTTTGATTTTATAGTCATAATTATTCTCCACTAGCTCCCTTGGCTTTTCCTGCTTTTCTTCTCACGTGTTCGTTAAGATATCTAACGCCTTTGCCTCTATATGGCTCAGGGGGTCTTATTTTTCTAATAGAAGCAGCTTGTTGACCTACAACTTGTTTATTAATTCCAATAATTTTAATATTAGTTTGATCAGGTACTTCGAAAGAAATACCATCCAATGGCTTTACTTCAACTTTATGCGAAAACCCCAAATTTAACATTAATTTATCCCCAACCAATTGTGCCCTGTATCCAGTTCCAACAATTTGAAGTGATTTTGAAAAACCATTTGAAACACCTTCAACCATATTATAAATTAAACTTCTCGAAAGCCCATGAAACGCGCGACTTTTAGAATCATTCCTCGACCTACTAATTTTTAACAAATTATCATCTGCTTGTATAGAAATTCCAGGCAATAAACTATAGTTCAATTCACCTTTAGGGCCAGTAACAACAATTTTTGATCCCTGCACATCGACTTTGACATTTTCAGGAACATTTATGGGCTGCAAACCAATTCTAGACATAAGTTCTCCAATTACTAATTACCAAACGTAACCAAGTATTTCTCCACCAATTTTTCTTTTCCATGCTTCTTTATCAGACATTATTCCTTGAGAAGTACTAATTAATGCAATACCTAAACCACCTAGTACTCTCGGAATCTCACCTTTTTTTACATAAACTCGTAATCCAGGTTTAGATACTCTTTTAATTCCTTCTATGATTGCTCTTTGATCTTGTCCTAAAGTTAATTTTAATTTCAAATCTGACTGAGGTCCATTATTGGATTCTTTAATAACTGATAAAAATCCTTCTGAAAGCAAAACATTCGCAACAGATCTTTTAACATTAGATGCGGGTACATCAACCCAATCATGTTGTGCTGCTGCTGCATTTCTAATTCTTGTAAACATATCTGCTATTGGGTCATTTACTGACATTTTTCTACCTACTTACTAATTTTAAAAACTACCAAGATGCTTTTTTAATTCCAGGCAACATGCCCTCATTTGCAAATTTTCTAAAACAAATTCTGCACATTCCAAACTTTCTCATAAAGCCACGTGCACGTCCGCAAGGCTTTTTACCTAATCTAACAGGACATCTATTTACTGATCTAACCTTGTACTTAGGTTTTTTATATTCTTTTACTATTAACGATGTACGTGCCATACTTAACTCCCTTTTCTATCAAACGGCATATTAAGTAATTCAAGAAGTTTTTTAGATTCTTCGTCAGTCTTTGCAGAAGTAATAATATTTACTTGAAAACCACGAACTCGATCTACATGCTGTATATCGATATCTGGAAAAATAATATGCTCTCGAATCCCTAAAGAATAATTCCCATGTCCATCAAAAGAATTAGAAGAAACTCCTCTAAAATCTCTTGTTCTCGGTAAAGCAATATTTACAAGGCGATCGTAAAAATTCCACATTCTATCTCCTCGTAAAGTTACCATTAAGCCTATTGCATTCCCTTGTCTAATTTTAAAATTAGAAATGGCTTTTTTTGCTCTAGTTATCATAGGTTTTTGACCAGATATTTTTGTAATATCAATAATTGAAGATTCCATCGCTTTATTATTAGTTACAGCTTCTCCTAATCCCATATTAATAGAAATTTTTTGAATCTTAGGAACAGCTAAATCATTTACGTAGCCAAAATCATCAATTAATAATTTTTGAGCTTCTTCAAAATAAACTTTTTTCATTCTTGGTATAAAATTATTAGTCAATCTATTGCCTCATTACATTTTACTTTTTTACAAAATCTAACTTTTTTTCCATCTGCTAGTCTCTTAAATCCTACTTTAGTTGGTTGCTCACAAGATGGGCAAATCACTTTTAAATTTGAGCAATTAATAGCTGCTTCTTTTTCAATAATTCCACCTGGATCAGATTCACTTCTAGGGGCTTGATGTCGCTTAATCATATTAACACCACCAACAACTGCTCGATTAGAGGAAATATTTATAGACATAATTTTTCCTTTTTTACCAATATCCTTACCGGCAACAATAAAAACATTATCGTTAAGTTTTAGTTTATTACTCACTTACAATACCTCCTGAGCCAGGGAAATAATTCTCATAAAATTCTTCTCTCGCAGCTCTCTTGCAACAGGTCCAAAAATTCTAGTTCCTCTAGGACTACCTTCTTTATCATTAATAATCACAGCTGCGTTCTCATCAAAAGTAATTGATGAGCCATCTTTTCTTTGAGTAGTTTTTTTTGTTCTAACTATTACTGCCTTTACTACTTCACCTTTTTTTACATTAGAATTAGGCTGTGCATCTTTAACAGTTGCGACAATTAAATCTCCAACTCGAGCATAACGACGACCAGTTCCACCTAATACACGTATACATAAAATTTCACGTGCACCAGAATTATCAGCAACTTTTACTCTAGATTCTTGTTGTATCATTATTTATTATCCCCATCTTCATGTTCTATTTTGCCATCAAGGTTACCGTCAATTGAAGCCTGAGTTTTTACATCTATTTTATCTTCTCCAGAATTCTTGACAGATTGCTCAATCTCAGTGATTAAATTAACATCAATTTCAGTTGCAGCAATTCCGGCAACATCTCTATCAGTAATAATATCAACTAAAATCCATCTCTTAAGCTTGCTAATTGGTCTCGTTTCTTCAATTCGAACAATATCGCCAATAGTAGCAGTGTTTTCAGGATCATGGACTTGATATTTCTTTGTTCGTTTAAGAACTTTTTTATAGATTGGATGACTCATTGTTCTCACTACATCAACAACAATGGTTTTGTTGGATTTATCAGAAACTACTGTGCCAATTCTTGATTTCTTATTCTTGTTTTTACTAATCATTCTAATCTCTTTCTTAAATCTTGACTTCTTTTAATAAAGTTCTAATTAATGCAATTTTTCTTCTTGTTTTTCGTATTTGAGAAACATCTGATAGTTGACCAGTAGATGCTTGTGTTCGAAAAGTAAAAAGATCTTTCACTGCATTATCTAATTCTTCTGATAGCTTTATTTTATTTAATTTTTTCATTTCTTCCACTAGCTTCTTTGACATTAGAAACCTTCTTCTTTGGATATAAACTTTGTATCTACTGGCAATTTATGATGTGCTTTTCGAAAAGCTTCTCGTGCAATTTTCTCATCGACTCCTGCAACTTCAAACATGACTCTCCCTCTTTTAACAACTGAGACCCATCTATCTGTTGCTCCTTTACCTTTACCCATTCTGACTTCAACAGGTTTTGCAGACACAGGCTTATCAGGAAAAACTCTAATCCAAACTTTACCGCTTCTTTTTAAAGTTTGGGTAATAACTCTTCTTGCAGCTTCTATCTGCCTCGCATCAACCCATGCATTTGATAAAGACTGAAGTCCATACTCACCAAAAGAGACATTATTTCCAGTCATAGCCATGCCACGTCTTTTACCTCGAAATTGTTTACGATACTTTGTTCTTTTAGGCATCAACATAATCTATTCCTCTGCTTCTAAATTTAAATCTGCTTCTACAAAATTAGAAGGTAAATCTCCCTTATAAATCCAGGTCTTTACTCCAATTTTTCCATATGTTGTATGAGCTTCGGATAAACCATAATCAATATTGGCTTTTAAAGTATGAAGAGGTACTCGTCCTTGCATTTCGTGTTCAATTCTAGCCATTTCTGCTCCACCTAATCTACCACTAATCTTTACTTTACAACCTAACGCACCTCTTTGCATTGCTCTTTGAACTGCTTGCTTAATAGCTCTTCTGAATGCCACTCTTTTTTCTAATTGCTCTGCAATATTTTGTGAAACAAGTAATGCATCTAATTCAGGTATACGAATTTCTTTAATATTAACTTTCACTTTCTTAGTAGATGCTTTTTCTAATTCTTTTTTAAGTTTTTCTGCACTAGCACCACCACGTCCAATAACAATTCCAGGCCTGGAAGATTGAATTGTAACAACAATATCATTCGCATTCCTGTCAATAATTATTTTTGAAATACCAGCTTCTTTTGCAGACTTAGATATAATTTTCCTTAAAACAATATCTTCGTTAACAAGTGCAGCATAATTATTACTACTAAACCATTTAGATTGCCAATCCTTAGTGACGCCAACTCTAAAACCATATGGATGTACTTTTCTTCCCATTATTTTATCTCTTCCGAAACTATTATATTTATATGACTATATCTTTTTAATCTTGGTGCAACTCTTCCTCTAGAACGAGCCTTGAATCTTTTTAGCGTCCTACCTTCATCGGCATAAGCTTTTTTAACTACTAAATTAACAGAACTCAAGCCATTATTATGTTGGGCGTTAGAAACAGCTGACATTAATACATTTCTGACTATTCTAGAAGATTTATGCGGTAAAACATCAAGGATATTATAGGCATCATTTATTTTATGACCCCTGATAGCATCTAAAACTAATCTAACTTTTCTTGGTGCAACTGGCTGATCAACAGCCCTTGCTATAATTTCCATTATATCTCTCTCTATACTTTTCAACTATTCCGATTTCGTATTATGCCCTCTAAAAGTTCTTGTAAAAGCAAACTCTCCCAGTTTATGTCCTACCATATTTTCAGACAAATATACTGGTACATGCCTGTGTCCATCATAAACACCTAAAGTTAGCCCAACCATTTCTGGCATAATGGTAGAAGATCTAGACCATGTCTTAATTATCTCTTTATTCCCAGATTTTTGTGCTGAAAGAACTTTTTTCATTAACTTTTCATCCACAAAAGGACCTTTTTTTGTTGATCTGGACATATCTAATCCTCTCTACCTTCTACCTTGATTTCTTCTTCTTACAATAAATACGTTACTTGATTTCTTCTTATTTCTTGTCTTATATCCTAAGGCAGGTTTACCCCAAGGAGTTTTTGGTCCTGGTAACCCAATTGGAGATTTACCTTCTCCACCTCCATGTGGATGATCATTAGGATTCATAACAGAGCCTCTCACTTGTGGTCTTCTGCCTCTATGCCGATTTCTACCAGCTTTGCCTAATTTTATTTGAGAAGATGTATTATTACCAACTGATCCTATTGTTGCTTTACACACATCTAAAATACGACGGACTTCTCCTGAAGGCAATCTCAATAATGCATATCCGCCTTCTTTTGCAATTAATCTTACTACAGCACCAGCTGAACGACCTATTTGAGCACCTTTTCCTGGTTGCATTTCAATAGCATGGATAGCAGAACCAAGAGGAATTTTATTAAGTGGCAAGGTATTACCTATAACAATCGGTGCTTCTGATGATGAAATTATTGGATCTCCAACACTAATCCCATCCGGGGCTAATATATATCTTTTTTCTCCATCTAAATAATTTACTAAAGCAATGAGTGATGAACGAGATGGATCATATTCAATCGAAGCAATTTTACCAGGAATATCAAGTTTATCCCTATTAAAATCAATTACTCTCAACATCCTCTTATGCCCACCGCCTCTATGACGAATAGAAATTTTTCCCCAAGATCTACCAGCACTTTTTTTCTTAGAAATTAAAAGCTTTTTTTCAGGCTTCTTTTTTGTAATTTCAGAAAAAGAATGTCCTGAAGAATTCCTTCTACCTGGAGATGTAGGTTTGTATAGTTTTATTGCCATCTAAATTCCCTCAAATATATTAATTTCATCGCCAGGCTTAAGCGTTACAATAGCTTTTTTCCAATTTGGCTTTTTAGATACCTTGTTGCCTCTTTTTTTAGTCTTTCCTTTAACAACACTTACATTTACTGAAACAACTGATACATCAAAAGTATTTTCTACAGCTTTTTTTATTTCAATTTTATTTGCATAATCAGCTACTTGAAAAGAATATTTACCAGAAGCAGCTTGAATAGTAGTTTTTTCAGTAACCAATGGCTTACGTAAAATATCTATTCTAGAATTATAATCTTTCATATTACTTACTTTCCTTCTTAACAGATTTTTGTGTTCGTAACTTTAATTCAATTACTTCAATCGTATTTTTTAACAAAATAACCCAATCGGTAGTCAAAAGATCAGATACGCTCAGTTGTTCTGCAGAAATAAGTTTAGCTTTCGGAACATTTCTAGCCGATAGAAAAAAATCTCTATTATGATCTTTTGTAACGATTAAACAAGATGACTCAATTTTTAAACTTGTAAGTATGGAAATAAATTTCTTTGTTGATGGTTCTGTAAATTGTCCGTCAAAATCTAAAATTAGCAGTTTTTTTGAAGCAACTTTATCAGACAGCATAGATTTTAATGCTTTTAAGTTCATTTTTTTAGGAATTTTTTTAGCATAACTTTTTGGCGATGGACCAAATGTAACTCCACCTCCTACTTGTAAAGGTGACTTAATAGAACCTTTTCTTGCAACTCCTCCACCTTTTTGTGGTCTAATTTTTCTAGTTGAACCAATAACTTTTGCCCGATTCTTTGTTGATGCAGTTCCTGCTCTTAAATTTGCTCGTTGAGATATAAAGACTTGATGGACTAAATCTTCACTAGGCGTTATGGCAAAAACTGAATCATCCAGCTTAGCTTTTGATTTTGTTAAAATTCCTTTAGTTGTATAACAATCTATATTCAAAATAATCCTTTTACTTAATATTTTTATCTTTATCTTCTGCAACTGGTGCTTCTGCAACTGGTGCTTCTGCAACTGGTGCTTCTGCAACTGGTGCTTCTGCAACTGGTGCTTCTGCAACTGGTGCTTCTGCAACTGG
>QGNP01000003.1 GCA_003228125.1 Chloroflexota bacterium
ATTGTACAAGTTATTACTCTTGTAGCAGCGACAGCTGTCATTGTTCCACAAAGTGTACCAGCTACACCAGCTGTACCACCACTACCACCAACGCCTTGGATTACTGTAAAATCAGCAGCAACCATGTTAGCAGTGTTTAATGTAGTACCAGCAGTAAGAGTGTACTCAACAGGTTGTCCTGCAACAATTGCAGCCTGCGAACCTCCACCCTCTAGTGTACCGGCAGCTCCAATTACCGCTAAAGCAGGAACAGATGTTGCAGTCATAACAGCTGTTATGCCCGCTCCAGCTGACATAGGCTGCGCAGCAGCGTCTGCTTCATTGGAAGAACCTACCATAAACGTAAAGGCTAGAGCAAATGCAGCAGTAATTGCAGCAATTCGCAAAGCCAAAGTTTTAAAAGTATTCATTTTTTTCCTTAATGAACAAGAATTACAATCGATTGTAATTCTTAACTAAACTATTAATTGTTGTAAGTGAATTAAAAAAATTATCAATAATACCCGAATATACGGATTAATATCGCCGCTCGAGCGAGACGAAATCAATCTGATTTTATCTACCCGTTATCGGCACATTGAATAACTTTTTACATTCATTCACTCCAATTGCAACCTGTTATTCTTCATAAAATACAAAGAATAGAAGACATAAAGAGTCTTCGGTTACATAACAGAGAACGCCATAAACCAAAAAAGGTTAACGAATAAATAAATAAATAAATCAATAAATATTTTTCGAAAGACATCTCTGAATACAGTTATTTACTTTACAAGAAAAAAAGATAAAGGCAAAGGGAATAAAGATAAAAATATCATTGAAGTTATATAACCTTAATCAATGAAATAACAGAGTACAATTGTATATTATTATTCAATAGTAACGTTACAAGTAGTTACATACCTTGTAACTTCATTTCAAAACTTTCCAATTCCACCAAACAATAAACGGGACTATTAATGCTGTTGGCAACACCCACCATATCCATACAGGTTCAATATCAACATTAACCACTAAAACAGCCGTAATCACAGCAATCGTGCCACCCATCATATTGGTTAGGTGTTTCGTTATCCTTATTTTCCCCGTTGCTGTTTTATTCTTATGACTTTTATAGTCACTATAACCCAAAAAAACCGCTAAAAATCCAAAAACCAGAAGCACTATGTATTGCGAGTTATCGTTTGTGAAGTAAATCGTAGCCAGTATCAACATTCCTAGTCCTGACAAAACCATCAAGCAAACAGCAGCCCAATCTAAAATAGTCGCTATGCCTTTTCTGTTTCTAGCAAACCGCATACCGGCGAAAGCTTGGTAAAAAGAAAAGATAGCTATTAGAGACAAAAAGATATTGCTGGTGATAATCGACATGGGAATTGCTGTTAAGAAGATAACAACCATGCTCCAAAAATATGTTCTGCCTGAAAGCACATGAATGCGTTTACCTTTTTCCGAGCAAACTGCCAAAGCAGAGAAAAGCAGAGCAAATATTCCAGCTAGGATATGTATTGATAATAAAATTGACATCATAAAAAGATTCCAATTTTGACTCTATTTTATCTCCCTTATAAGCTCTTGTTTTAATTTTCTTTTATAACAAGGTATGTAACTGGTTTGTAAGTTGATACATTCAAACTCATAAATTTTTTTCAAAAAACCTATTATTATTCAATGATATCTGCAGATGGTTCTGGTCGATTTAATTCCAAATGCTGCTTTGCAGCAAATGGACTATACTCTTTGTGACAGCGATGACATACAAAGCCAATTGCTTTCTCTAAATTGTCAACACCATCAGACCCACTCCATCTTGGTTGTAAATCTTGACAATTATTATCACAGTGTGAATTATTAGCTAATTGTGTATGTGCTGTACTATTATTATCATCATGACTCATATTTGAAATCTCCAAAAAACAGAAGTTATGATAGAGGTCGTAGTATTACGTTACCAATTATTTGCTGCATATATTACGAATGCTTCAGGATTTGTATCAAGATACTTTGCAGCTCCAACAATACCTTGTTGGATTGCAATTTCTGTAGAAGTATAAGCCAGGTCTTCAGAATCATTGCCTGCAGAAGCCAATGTTGAATTAACGCCAGTTGCTGCTTGTATAAAATTCATAACAAATGATGGCTCAATATTTTGTTCACTACTAATATAGGCAGTAATTGCATGAAGATTACCTGCTATAGAATTAAGCATCGATGATTCCAACGTTTCATTATTATAAGCCTTGTCCGCAATGATTGATAATGACAATTGTAAAGCATCTAACTGCGATTGAATTTTAACAGTAACTGCATTAGTTGGCGAATTATTTTCTGAAAATTCTATTTGATTATTTGCATTGCTTACTATTGAATTATTAGTAATGACATTACTATTAGACCTTGATTCAGTCTCTATTACATTTATATTTTTAATTTCTGGAGAAGCAACACTCTTTAAAGAATTAGATTGATCTTGAGTTATAGTTATGCCAGTTAACTGAGAAGCATCAGGAGAAATTTCAACAATGGAAGGAGCAGAAGTGTTATTTTCGATAACAGAAGTGTTATTTTCGATAACACGAGCTGTTGTTATTTCACTATTGTTAAGAGGTTCAGAGCCAATAACATATCCACCAATAAATGCCAACAATAATGTTGCTGCCATAGGAGCGATTACAGAAGCACGTACAATAATTTTTGAAAAATCTACGAACTGTGTTCGTATATTTGCAAATGAAATAAGTGCATTATGTTTTGCTTGCTCTTCGGCATACATATTCATTAAAAACCCTTTAGAACGAGTTTGATAATTATGTCCTGGTTTTATAGTATTGATTGTTGCATGAAGAGCAGACGGAAAATCATTGTCTGTGCCTACTAGGTTATCTGCAGAAGATTGTTGTAAAAAAGGCAATGCCGCGTTTAATGCATCAACTCTGTTATTCATTGCATTATAATCTTCAGTAACGTTATTACTATCAGAAAAATTTATTGAATCTTTCAACATTTGCCCCCAAAAAAAATTATCATATAGTCTATTTGTTCAGTGACTACATACATAACAACGACTCATGCACAAAAAAGTTAACTCTCATATCTAAAAAATTCTGTCATAATATTAATTCTTTACTAATAAGGCCTTGATCATCTTGCAACATTTTTTTAAGACTCGTCACTGCTTTATGTTGTAGGACTTTAACATTAGATTCTTTTTTATCCAAACTTGCAGCAGTTTCTGCAATTGATAACCCAGCACTAAAACGCATCATAATAACATCTCGTTGTGCGGTTGGTAATTTCTGTACTGCTGTAAAAACTTCATCTATTGACAATTGCAACTCTACTTCCTGAGAAGGAGTAGGTTCTTTGTCTGGAATCCATTCGCCCAATTCAGATGTTTGAGTTTTAGTTGACAGCTTACGCGTAAAAGAAACAACATGATTATGAGCTATGCGAAACAACCATGAAGTGAATGGATTAGCTCCACCAATTGATTGGCTCCATTGGAATTTATGAATATTTGTAAGAACTTTCACAAATATCTCTTCGGCTAAATCTTCTGCCTCAGGAATATTACGTATTCTTGCAGTGCAATATCGATAAATTTTTGGTAAATATAGATCGTATAGTTGACCAAATGCATCCATGTTGCTATTTTGTGCACCATCAACTAGCTTCTTAATATGCAGAACTTCTTGTTTTTGTTTAATATCTATATCTTCAGTCATTTATATAAAATTCTCATAAATACTGTACTTACTATGATAGTATATATTTATGCTGACTTAATAGATATTTATTTCAAAAAATTCTAACAAAGCTATTGGAAACTGGAGGCATAAATGCAATCAATTGATCCAATTTATTCACCATTCCCTACTCATATTGTAAAAAAAGATACCTCGCTCATATTAAATATGTTGCATTGTTCTCCTGTAAGTCTTATTACATCAAAATATAAAGGCAGGACTAATATAATGCCTGTCTCTCAATACACAGTTGTTTCTACAGATCCACCATACATTGGCATTGCTATCGAGCGTTCTCGTTTTTCACTTGATATTATTAAAGCATCTGAAGAATTTGCAATTAATATACCAACTCTATCCTTATTGCATTACGTGGAATATTTAGGCAGATATACAGGTGAGCAAATGGACAAAATTGATTTCCTACAAATTGAAACATTTACACCAGTCAGTATTACTGCGCCGTTATTACATAAATGTTGTGCATGGATAGAATTAGAAGTGCACGACATACATACAATAGGAAATCATGAGCTTGTTATTGGATATCCAAAAATGTTATTTGCTGATCCTGCATCATTTAGTGATGGATGGTTAACAAGCACAATAAATAAACGACCATTAATTTATATCGATACAAATCGATACAGTGTCTTGGGTAAAGAATTTTTGGCAAAAACACCTCAAGGAGGAGATAATCATTTAAAAAAAATGCACGAAATAACTTTAGAACATATGCAAGAAATTAAAGAAGATGAAAATAAATTACAGGAAAAAATGCACGAAATTTCTAAAGAAATTAGCAATGATGTTATAGCCGACATGGCTGCAGCAATTATTAACGATGAAATCATCACTAATAATTAATTGATTGTGTTTATTGTTTTTTTCAATTAAAAAAGCTTGTAAAACATATATAGATTGAGTTATCGTAATGAATATGCAATAATTTATGAAGATAATACCGAATAACAATATTTTAAATA
The DNA here is from genome assembly GCA_003228125.1 of Chloroflexota bacterium. Taxonomy (GTDB): domain Bacteria; phylum Chloroflexota; class Dehalococcoidia; order UBA2979; family UBA2979. Next base: position 4,733 of record QGNP01000003.1, read on the forward strand.
AAGGAGAATGACATGGATCTTAGTCTATCTGAAACTCAAGAATTACTAAAAAATGCAGCAAGGGAATTTTTAGAAAATGAATGTCCTGAAACACTGGTAAGAGAGATGGAAGAAGATGAACGAGGGTATTCACCAGAACTATGGAAAAAAATGGCAGAACAAGGATGGCAAGGTCTGCTAATACCTGAAGAATATGGAGGAGCTGGATTTGATTATTTAGACCTGTGTGTTTTGTTAGAAGAATTCGGTCGAGCATTAGTACCAGGGCCATTTATGTCAACAGTGCTTGGTGGTGCAGTGCCAATATTAGAAGCAGGTACTGAAGAGCAAAAGAAAGAATTTTTACCAAAAATAGGTTCTGGAGAGCTGATCTTTACTCTTGGATTAACAGAACCATCTGCTCGTTTTGATGAAGCAGGCATTGAAACAACGGCTGAAGTCAATGGCAACGAAGTTACAATTACTGGAACAAAATTATTTATTTATGATGCAAATGTTGCAGATTATATAATTGTTGCAGCAAAATCATCAAAAGGAACTACGTTAGCAATTGTAGCAAAAGACCAAGAAGGAGTCGAAGTAGAGCAATTATTAACAATTGCACGAGATAAACAATGTGAAGTAAGATTAAATAACGCAAAAGGACAACTACTTGGTGAAGATGGTGCTGGGTGGCCAATCATAGAATCAGTGTTACAAAAATATACTGTTGGTGAATCTGCATATTTAGTAGGGCTGGCACAAATGGACTTTGAAATTTCAGTTGATTACGCAAAAGAGAGAGTACAGTTTGGTAGGCCTATTGGCTCTTTTCAAGCTATACAGCATAAATGTGCAGATATGTTAACTGATGTAGATGGTTCTAGATTTATTATGTATAAAGCAGCCTGGGCGATTGCTACAGATCAAGCAGACAAACAAATGACTGTTAATATGATGAAAGCGTGGGTATCTGATGCTTCAAGAAGAGTAGTCGCTCATGGACAACAAATTCATGGAGGCATTGGATTTACAAAAGACTATAAAATTCAACTTTATTATAGACGTCAAAAGAAATCAGAATTAGCATGGGGCGATACAGAGCATCATAGAGAACTCGTTGCGCAACAATTAGGTATTTAATTAAAAGGTAAATATTCCTAATGAATAATTTAAAAACTGCAATACTGCTATCGATTTTGGCTGGAATTTTGATTATCATTGGCGGATCATTAGCTGGTCCCAATGGAGCAATTTTTGCATTTATTTTTGCAATATTAATGAACTTCTTTTCTTATTGGAATTCAGCAAGTATTATATTACGAATCTCAAAAGCTCATGAAGCATCTAAAGAAGATCATCCTGATTTATATTCAATGGTTGCAGATATTGCAAGCAAAGCTCAGTTACCAATACCACGAATATATATTATGGAATCTGAGCAAGCAAATGCATTTGCAACAGGTAGAAATCCTCAACATGCAGCAATTGCTGTCACATCTGGCATAATGAAACAACTCAACCATGGTGAATTAAGAGCAGTTATAGGCCATGAATTTGCGCATATCGCAAATAGAGATATCTTAATATCGACAATTGTTGCAGCTGTTGCTGGTGCTATTTCAATGCTTTCTTGGATGAGTTTTTGGTTTTCAGGTAGAAGAAATGGCGGTGCAAATATAATTGTTGCATTAATTGCGCCTCTTGTTGCTACAATTATTCAATTGGCAATTAGTAGATCAAGAGAATTTGAAGCTGACTGGGACGGATCGCATTTTTCAGAATCGCCAGTTGAATTAGCATCTGCATTAACAAAAATTCATAGCTCAGCAATATCCAATCAATTGCATGTCCCTCAGGCAACCGCACATCTATACATTGCTAATCCATTCAAAAGTAAATTCAGTGGATTATTTTCAACGCATCCTAGTCTTGAAGAAAGATTAGAGCGCCTCCAAAAGATGCGACCAGAACGTGCAAATTAAAAACCTTCTTGAATGGCAATATGATAATATTCCTGTACATCGAATTGAACATATGCAACGAACAGCAATTGTAGCAGAAGAGCTAGCGACTATTCATGATCTCAATGCAGAAAAAGCATACTTAGCTGGCCTCATGCATGACATTGCTAAAGATAAAAGTGATGACGATTTATTAAAGATTTCAATGCAACACAATCTTATCAATCACCAAGAAGAAAAAGATGCACCTCACTTATTGCATGGCCAAGTAGGTTCTTACATACTTGCAAATTCTCTTCATTTTACAGACAAAGATATTTTATTTACTATTTCTTGGCATACAACAGGGCATTATAATTATAAAGATTGGGCTTGGGCAACATTTCTGGCAGACAAGCTAGAACCACAAAAAATTGAAGAAAATAATGCACTCAAACCGATACTTTCCACTGCTAAAAATTCTCTAGTAGATGCCGTAAAAGAATTTATCATTTGGAGATTAAAACAACGGGAAGATATGAATAAAATAATCCATCCAATGTCAGCAGAAATATTAAAAAAAATATAATGAACAAAGAAACTAATACAAATAAAAAACAAAATGACAATATTATTAAAAGAGTTTTTTCGTATACATTGCACTATCCAAAAATATTTATCGCAGGATTTATTAGCTTAATTCTTGCAAGTATTGCGGTGTTACTTGCGCCCAAATTAATTGGAATGACCATTGATCTAGTATTTGAAAAAGAAGAAATATATGCCTTTTCTGTTAGTCTCAATGATCCTTTAACCTTAGCTTCGATTGCTTTAATTAGTTTATCTATTGCACGTGGGTGCATTCTTTTTTCACAGAGTTTTTTATCTGAAAAATTATCTCAAAGAATAGCATTCGATCTAAGAAATGAGCTTTTTGATCATTTGCAACATATGCATTTTGCCTACCATGATCAAATTAAAATAGGCGACATCATGTCTCGAGCAACTCAAGATATAGAATCCATAAGATTTTTCATTAGCATGGCTATCATGAGAGGTAGTTATATCATTTTTCTTGGAATCACTTCTGTAATATTAATGCTTAATACAAATACACAGCTTGCTCTCATTGCATTTATTTTTATGCCTATTGTCGCAATACAAGCTGCTATAGTGCAAAAATTTTTAAGAAAAATTTGGATTCAAATACAACAACTTCAAGGCAAAACAAGTATTGTTTTGCAAGAAAATTTTGCTGGCCAACAGCTTGTAAAAGGATACAGTCAACAAAATAATGAACAGTTAAAATTTAATAGCGTTGCAAATCAACTCTATGATTTTTCTTTGCGGTCAAGTAAAATCGTTGCATTTAATGAGCCAATGTTATCTGGAGTTTGGCTTATTGCTTTAACAAGCATATTTTATTTTGGTGCAAGATTAATTCTTGATGGTCAAATCACCGTAGGAGAACTAGTTGAATTTCAATTATATTTAACATTACTGCAAGTTCCAATTAGAGCAATAGGTTTTATAATTAATCATATTGCACGTGTGAAATCAGCTGGAGGTAGATTATTTGAAATTTTAGATGAACCAAGTAAAATTTCAAATTCAAAAGATGCAGTGGCATTAAATAATGTACAGGGATCTATTATTTTTGAAAATGTCTCGTTCGATTATCAAAAGCAAGATTCTAAAAAATTAATTAACAATATATCATTTACAATTAATCCAGGTGAAAAAATTGGAATAATTGGCAGAACTGGTACTGGAAAATCCACTCTACTTCATTTATTGTCGCGGTTTTATGACATCAATGATGGCAATATTTACATAGATAATAAAAATATAAAAAAAATTACAATAAAATCATTGCGGCAAATATTTGGCATTGTTCAACAAGATATTTTTTTATTTCCCGGAACAATCAAAGAAAACATTAGTTATGGAAAACCAGATGCAACATTAATAGAGATAAAAAAAGCAGCAACTTTAGCACATATTAACAAGCATATTGAATCTTTACCAGATCAATATGAAACTTGGGTAGGAGAAAATGGAGTGAGTTTGTCAGGAGGCCAAAAACAACGAATATCAATTGCTAGAACATTATTAACAAATCCACCTATATTAATTCTTGATGATGTAACCTCTTCTGTTGATTTAAAAACTGAATTAGAAATTGAGAAATCATTAGAAAAAATTTTAGTTAACAAAAGTTCCATTACTGTAACCCACAGAACAAAAGTAATGAAAAAATTAGATAAGATACTTTTTATTGAAGATGGCAAAATACAAGACCAAGGTAAGCATGACGAACTATACGCAACAAATCAAAAATATCGATCGTTATGCCAATCATTTGAAAACAAGAATACAAAAAAAGAGGTGCGCTAATGGCATATTGGTCAGGAGGGCCATCTGGATGGTCTAACAATAATGCAAGAAATGCTAAGCATGCGAATGATTGGGTAGATTATTATGCGGAAATATATAACTGGAAACTAATAACCAGATTTTTTCCATTCATAAAAAAACATAAAAAAAGAATGTATTTAACAATACTAGCAATGATTATTTCAACTTTAAGTGCATATATACAGCCATTCCTTATTGGTAATGGAGTTGAAATTATAACTAATGCTAATAAAACAATTATTGAGCGAACAAAGCAAATAGATATAACCGCAGTTGCATTATTAATAACAACAGTTATAACAATTGGTGCCCAGAGCTTTCAAAGATACAATATTGGTTACATTGGTCAAAATATTCTCTTAGATCTTAGAAAATCATTATTTGCTCATTTTAATAAATTATCTATGTCATTCTTTGATAAAAATGAAACTGGCAAACTTGTTTCTAGGGCAACTTCTGACGTAGTCGTTTTACAAGAATTAATGACATCAGGTTTTTTAAATGGATTTGGAGATCTTTTTGGTCTCATTATCACTATTATTTTTCTTTTCTTACTTGATCCATTGCTTGCATTCGTTATTATTGCAACCATACCTATTCTAATTATCATTATGATTTTTTGGCAAAAATTCGCTGCCAAAGCATTTATTCGTGTCAGGCAAGCAATCGCAATAGTTAATGGCACCATTAATGACAATTTATCAGGGACAAAAGTTATACAATCGCTTAATAGACAAGAAAAAAATCTAAACGATTTTAAGATTGTAAATAAAAGAAATGAACTTGAAAATTTATCAGCAGTAAAATTTCAAGCAGCTATCATTCCAATCATTGAATTCCTTTCCGCACTTACCACAATTATTACTTTATCAATAATTGCAATTAGAACTTCTAATGGTTCATTATCATTGCCTGAAGCTCTAGGGCTTGCCACAGCATTTACTCTATATATTCAAAGATTTTTTAATCCAATTAGAGATATTGTACTGCAATATACACAGCTACAAAGAGCAATGGCAGGTGCTCACCGAGTATTTGAAATATTGGATACAAAGCCAACAATTTATGAAAAAAATAATGCAAAGCCGTTATTAAAACCTTCCTCGAATATATTGTTCAAAGATGTGTATTTTGAGTATGAAAAAAATTTACCAGTACTTTCAAATATTAATCTTGAAATTAAACAAGGAGAATCAATTGCTCTAATTGGTCCAACAGGATCAGGTAAAACGACAATTATTTCGCTACTTAGTAGGTTATATGATGTATCTGAAGGATGCATTTTTATTAACAATCAAGATATTCGTGATATTAAAATTGATTCTCTTCGAAATAATATTGGATTAGTTTTTCAAGATCCCTTTTTATTTTCTGGTACCGTCTATGAAAACATTAGTTTCGGCAAAAAAAATACTTCTGAACAAGAAATAATGAGCATACTGGAATCAATTGGAGGAAGTAGCTTTATTAATAATCTTCCACATGGTGTCTATTCAGAAATTGCTGAAAGAGGGCAAAATCTATCTGCAGGTGAAAGACAACTTATCAGTATAGCTAGAGCATTACTTAGAAATCCAGCTATATTGGTACTGGATGAAGCAACTGCAAATATAGATCAAGTCAGCGAAAAAATGATACAAGATGCAATTAAAATTGCTTTAAAAGGTCGGACATCTATAGTAATCGCTCATAGAATATCAACTATTGAACTTGCTGATAGAATAGTAATCATTAATAAAGGATCTATAGAACAAATTGACAGTCATCAAGAATTATTAAAAACCAAAAATATATATAGTGATTTATATAAAATTCTACATAGTCAATAATTCTATATATGCCATCATCAGATATAATAAATACATTAAAAAAGATTGAGGAAATATGAATTCTGAACAAGATCATCTAAAAAAAACTGTAAGCGAAGCAATTGTGCCATATTGGTCACTCTTAGGAATCACGCCAAATTTAGAAAATATAAAAAAGGGTAAAATAATTCTAGATTTACCTATGAAAAAAGACCTTGGAACTAGATTTACAGAAGTTATGCATGGAGGCGCTATTGCCTCGTTAATTGATGCTGCAGCTGCTACATGTTCCTCTACTCTTCGAAAAGAAGATGAAGAATGGTCAGGACTAGTAACAACTGATTTGAATGTTAGTTATCTAAATGCAGCAATGAAAGATGTGCAAGCAGAAGCGGAAGCAATACGGGCAGGTAAAACAATTGTTTATGTGCAGGTAAATGTTAAAGATACTGATGGCAAGTTTATTGCTTCAGGCAGAGCCACCTATATGATACTACGGCCTCGATAGGATAGTCACTAATTAAAAACTAGACTGTTCAATTTGATTAAGGTTTTTTTTATCTGTAGGATTTTTATAAGTAATACCTAAATGCTGAAAAGCTTTCTCAGAAGCAATTCTTCCCTTTGGTGTACGTAGCATGAATCCAAGTTTTAATAAATATGGTTCATACACATCCATTATAGTTTCGCTATCTTCAGAAATAGCAGCAGCAAGAGTGTCCAATCCTACTGGGCCACCATTAAAATCTTTGACTAATGCTAATAATAATTGTCTATCCATTTGATCAAGGCCAAAATCATCAATCTGCATTCTTCTTAATGCATCTGCTGCAATCCTATCATCTATATCTCCATCTTCTTCGACCAAAGCATAGTCTCGAACTCTTCTCAAAATTCTATTTGCTACTCGAGCAGTTCCACGCGATCGTTTGGCAATCTCAGTTATGCCTTTAGGTGAAATTACACATTTCAAAACATGAGCTGATTGATTAATAATTTTTTCTAAATCATTTATTTCATAAAATTGCAATCTATGTGAAGAACCAAACCGATCTCTTAAAGGCTGAGAAATTAATGAAAAACGCGTTGTAGCGCCAACTAAAGTAAATTTATTGATCTTCAATCGCACTTCTCTTGCCTTAGGTCCCTTACCTAATACAATATCAACTGAAAAATCCTCCATTGCTGGATATAAAACTTCTTCAACAGATGTAGGAAGTCTATGTATTTCATCAATGAATAACACGTCATCTTTTTGTAGATTAGTGAGGATTGATGCTAAGTCCCCAGCTCTTTCAATTGCTGGCCCACTAGTAATTCTTATAGAGACTCCCATTTCTTCAGCAACAATCATCGCCAAAGTTGTTTTACCGAGACCTGGTGGACCATGAAAAAGTAAATGATCGAGTGAATCATTTCTTTTTTGAGCTGCTTTAATTGCAATATTTAAATCATCTTTTACAAGTTGTTGACCAAAATAACTATCGAGTTTTTTAGGACGTAAACCACCCTCGACCACAACATCATCATCTTGTTCATTAGAATCAACTGGACTATCTGGACGTATCATAATTATTGCTATACCTAAGTATCCAATAGAAAGAATAACTTTCATATTAAATTTAAAATGACTCATAAATAATATACATTATAAATATAAGTAAAAAACTAGGTTAAATTTTGAATAAGCCAAAAGATATAAAAATTAACATTAGAGAAATGACATTAAATGATATTAATGTTATTAAAAAAATAGAATATGAGACATACAAAAAAAAAGATGAGCCTATTGATTTTTATAACGAAATTAAGAACCATTTTTCACAATATGTTATTGCTGAAATTATAGATATTAAAAAAGAAATAACAAATATTATTGGTTTTGCTGGCATATGGATTTTTCAGGGCGAAACACATATCGCACAAATTGCAGTAGCAAAAAAATGGCAAAGAAAAAACATTGGGAATCAACTATTAAAACACTGCACTGCATTAGCAAAAGAATACGGAGCTCAACACATTGTGCTTGAAGTACATGAAAAAAATATAACAAGTAACAAATTTTTTTCAGCAAATAATTTTATAGAAATAAAAAAGAAAAAAAATTACTACAAAAATAAGGATGGAACGTATAGTGATGCAATTATTATGAAAAAAATATTATTTAAGAGATAATTTATTTAATACAAAAATTGCACCTATTGGTAGGCAAGCACAAAACATAAAAGCCATTGAAAATCCTGAAGCTTCAATAAGTAATCCGACAATGACTGCACCAAAAAAACCACCAATATCCCAAGCATTTGTGTACGTTGCTAATGCAGAGCCATGAAATTGAGAAGGGGTCGCATCGATCAAAACAGCAAAACCAACAACTTGCACTGAAGCAAAGCCGATTCCATAAAAAATTGCAGCGAGTAAAAGAAGTGACTGGCTATCGGTAAAAGCAATCAGTACTAAAGCAAAAGAGCTAGATATCAAAGCAGGTAACATAACTTGCTTTCTTCCAAATACATCAGATAGGTATCCAGATCCAAATCTCATTATGAACATAGTTATTGCATAAACTGTGTAAAATAATCCAGGATTGCCTAATCCTCTTTCAAGACTAATAGATGGCAAAAAAGCTATGATTGCACCAAAAGTTAAAGTCTGTGTTGTAAAAATCAGTGCAGGCAATAAGCCATGTGATGAAATCCATTGTGCATTAGTAAATTGAAAATTATCTAATTTTAATGGCTGTCTATCAATTTTTAAAAATAACACAAAAATACATGCTATAAAAGAAAAAATTGCAGATGCAAGAAATCCTATTTCTAAAGACATATTATTTATCATCCATACTGCTAAAAGTGCCGCATAAACTTGAGATAACGCACTAGAAGACTGGAATATTCCTAAACCTATACCTCTTTTTGAAGCAGGTACATATCCCGATACTACAACACTTAATGTCGTAGTAAACATAGCGGTTGCTGTTCCCTGTAACAAACGTAATGTTGTCATTACTAACAAATTATCACTATAGTAATAACCTAAAAAAGCACACCCAACCCCAATAGATCCAAAAAAAAGAAATAATTTTTTCGGAAAATTTAAATCTAACAATACTCCTACAAATGGTCTTGTAACCATCCCAGTAATACCCATCACGCCAACAATAAGGCCTATCAACCAACTATCTTGTCCATTTAGGCTTTCTGGAATTGTAATAACAGACATATAATAACTTGCAAAAAAAGAATGCATAGCAAGTAAACACAAAAAATAAGATAGAGTTAAAAAGGACATAAAATACCAACTACTAATAAAAAGTTAATCACTAGCAATAATTTAAAATAAAAATTATTTATTTGATATCGTGAAGATATATATAGAATCTATTTTCTCTCTCTACTAAAAGAGTTAATTGATTATTGCTTTCATTTTCAACAATTAATTTAGGTAACATCGCGCTTCTACCATTGACAAGAAAAGATCTACCTGAAAAATAAAAAATAAGCTTATCAATATTAATATAGTAAGGAAACAATCCTTCAAGAAAATTTAAATTAAGGACAAACGTCTCTGTATCTTGATCGCCAATGACATCAAGATCTTCATATACAACAGAAATTTCTTTCTTGTCTACATTTATATCAATCATTTTATAAACACCTTGAATAGATAGTAAATTTATTTTATTACTTATTAATACGATATCTTTTTAATGAAACTAAAGTCCATATATTAAATAAAAAGATTAAGAAAATAACGAATGCATTACCAATGCACCAAATACATATTTCTTTCAGAATGAAAAATTCTACCCAAGTTAAATACATGGAAAAAATTAATGCTGAACTTACAATAGAAGCATTCAAAAGTTGAATAAAGTATTTATATAAATAATCTTGGACATAAAATTCAAAAATAATGAGTGCAAAGATACAAAGGTACAAAGATAATCCTAAATATGAAACAGGTATACCAAGGATAAATCCGTATATTGATGCTTGTACTTTAGTGCAATCACCAATATTGCCACATGACAACTCAGCAGATGCACTTAAATGAACATATGCTAGATAAATAGTAATAAAGAGGCCAATAATAGTAAACAGTAGTCTGAGATAGTTAATATTGCGCAAATATAAAATATGATTCATTGATACTATCCAAGATTGCGCAATTTATTCCATCAATAACTTTTCAACTATCTGACGATATACAGTAATATCTTGAATGCCAGCAACAGCAACTCCATTAATAACTACAGTAGGAGTAGATTGAATCCCATAAGCTGTAGCCTGAGATTGTAATTGCTTCAGAAACATTTCTGGTTCACCAGAATTATAACATGTTAAAAAGACTTCTTTATCGAACGCATCATCTTCAGTTTCAATATATTCTGCCAATTTTAATAATTCATCATCGCTAAAAGTTCCATTATTATGATTTGGGTTTTGTATATAAAAAAGAAGATCATGATAAAGCCAAAATTGACTTTGATCTTGTGCACAAATTGAAGCTTTTGCTGAATTAATAGAATCTTCGCCTAAAAAAGTCATAGGATAATATTCAATAGACGCTATATCTGTATCAAGAAATTCTTTCCTTAATTGTGGCATCATTTGTTCATGAAACACTTTACAGTATGGACATTGAAAGTCAGAAAATTCAATCATTTTAATTTTATTAGTTGGATTTCCTTCAAGCCTGCCAATCACCTTGTTGCGTTGAGTAGAAGTAAATCCTTCAAGAGAATTATCAATACTAGATTGATTTATACTAATAAAAACTAATAATGCTGCAACGAGGATTGCACTACCAATAAAAAAAACTGTTATAAATCCACCAAAATCATTTAATAATTTTTTCATTTTTCATTACCTCATTATCTATTCGTACTGCATATTTTTTATATTATTTATCGTTAAGATGAAACGATGTAAAACTATATTTAGACAATTTTTTATCCCAATCAACAACGACTGTTTGTCCTTCTTGAAATTTACCAGCTAAAATATCTGAAGCCAATGGGTTTTCAATATGTCTTTCAATAGTTCTTCGTAATGGCCGTGCCCCATATTCAGGATCATAACCTTGCTCAACAAGCTTATTAATCGCACCAGATTTTATTTCAAGTTGAATTCCCTGTTCATTTAAGCGTTGTGCAACAATACGAATCTCAATTTTAGCAATGTCTTTTATTTCTTTTTCTGTTAACGGTTCAAAAACTATAATTTCATCGATTCTATTTAAAAATTCTGGCCGAAATGTTTTTTTTAAAGCATTTTCAACTCCAAAAACCATCGAATCACGTTCTGATTGATCGCTGGTTCTTTTAAAACCAATATTAGCCTTGGTTGTCCCTGTTCCTAAATTAGATGTTAATATAATAATAGTATTTCTAAAGTCAACAACACGACCATGCGAATCAGTTAAACGACCATTATCTAACACTTGTAATAAAGTATTAAAAATATCTGGGTGTGCTTTTTCTATCTCATCAAATAAAATCACTTGATAAGGCCTTCTTCTGACAGCTTCAGTTAATTCTCCAGCTTCATCATACCCAACGTATCCAGGAGGTGCGCCAAACAGCCTTGATACTGTGTGTTTTTCCTGAAATTCAGACATGTCCAATCTAATCAGCGCATCCTCATCATCAAATAAATATTCTGCAAGTCCTTTAGCCAGATGCGTCTTGCCTACTCCAGTTGGGCCAACAAAAATAAAAGAACCTATAGGCCTCTTAGGGTCCTTCAATCCACTTCTAGCTCTCCGGATAGCATCAGCTAATGAACCTATGGCATTTTCCTGACCTATAACAGAATCATGCAATGAAGCTTCCATATTAATTAATTTATTTGCTTCTTTTTCAAGCAATTTATCAACAGGTATACCTGTTACTTGAGCAACGACAGTAGCAATATCTGATGCATCAATGCTATAAATACCATCAGAATCGTTCTTAGAATTATTAATGAATTTTTCTTAATCCTTTTTTAAATTAGCAAGTATTTGCTTATTTCTTGCGGCCTCTTCGTAATCTTGTCTTAATGCAGCAGAATCAATTTTTTCGGAAGTTTGATCAATGTTATTTTTAATATCCTTTAAGTCTGGATTCAACGAATCAGCATCTAGAACTTTTCTTGAAGATGCTTCATCAATTAAATCAATAGCTTTATCAGGTAACTGCCTTTCGGTAATATATCTTTCTGATAAATATGCTGCATTTTTAATTGCTTCTTCAGAAATCTGTATACCATGATGTTCCTCATATTTATGTTTAATGCCTTCTAAAATTTTTATTGTATTAGCAATGTCTGGCTCATTAACAAACACTGGCGAAAACCGTCTTTCTAAGGCAGGGTCTTTTTCGATAGATTGACGATACTCATTTAAAGTAGTTGCTCCGACAACTTTAAATTCACCTCTGGCCAAAGCAGGTTTTAACATATTGCCCGCATCAATTGCTCCATCAGCGCCTCCAGCGCCAACTAAATTATGCATTTCATCTAAAAACAAAATGATATTCCCGCTTGCTTCTTTCACTTCACGAATAACTGATTGCAAGCGCTCTTCAAATTCACCACGAAACTTAGAGCCAGCTAGCATGCCTGGTAAATCAAGTGCAAAAACTCTTTTATTTTTTAATTTATCTGGAACATTATGATCAATTATTCTTTGTGCCAGTCCTTCAACTACTGCTGTTTTACCAACGCCAGCTTCACCAATTAACACCGGATTATTTTTAGTTCTTCTATTTAATATTTGAATTAATCTATCTATTTCTTCAGTCCTGCCAACTACTGGATCAAGTTCACCCTTCCTTGCTAAATCTGTTAAATCAATACTGTATTTTGCAAGAGATTTGTAATTTGATTCTGCTGTAGGTGAATTAACCCTTGCACTTCCACGAATTTCGCGTAATGCCGAATAAATTGACTCTTTACTTATTTGCTTGCTTTTAAAAAATCTTGCCGTTGCGCCATCAGTTTCCTCAGAGATAGATATCAAAAGATGTTCAATACCTACAAAATCATCTTGTAGTCTCTCAGATTCTGAATTAGCTGATTCCAGCATTCTTACGATTCTTGGAGTTGTATAAATTTGAACGACTTCATACTGTAATTTAGGAGATCTGGCCAAATCATCAGCAATAACTCTAATAGCATCTTCTATATCAACATTCAAATTCTCAATAAGTTCCTTAGCTAAACCATCCTTAAGTTGCAACAACGCAAGAAAAACATGCTCTACGTCCCATTGTGCATGTTTATGATCACGTACCATCTGCTGTGAATCCTGTAAAACCTTTTGCGCTTGCTCAGTAAATCGATCCTGACGCATCATTTCTATCTCCCTTCGTAATTATTTTTAGAAATTAATTTTTCTATTTTTTTATTTGCATTATTTAGTTGGCCATGCAAATCATTAATTTGTTCTTTTAATTTTAAAATAACTTCTGCTCCAGCTAAATTTACTCCTAAGTCATTAACTAGATTTAAAACTTGGCGTAATCTTTCTATTTCATTGAGCGAATACAATCTCGTATTTCCATCTGATCTCGCCGGTCTAATAATTCCTTGTTTTTCGTAAGACCTTAGTGTTTGCTGATGAATACCTGTCATTTTAGCAACTGCAGATATATGAAAAATAGGTCTATTTATTGAAATAGATACTTCATATTCTTGATCAAATTCACTATTGTCAAAATTCATAATTTATCCTTAATGAACTTTATCATCTAAATTTTTCATTTGATTAAATAAATCAATATGTTCCTCTGTCATTTTTTCGGGAATTTGAACATCAATTTCTACAAATAAATCACCATACCCAGTGCTTTTGGGCATGCCTTGGCCAGCAAGTTTGAATATTTGACCTGAAATAGTTTTAGGAGGCACAATAAGCTTGACTTGCTTGCCATTAATTCTTGGAATAGTAATCTCAGCTCCCAGAACACAGTCACTTACATCAACTTTTGCTTTATAATGTAAATTATTTTTATTTAGATAAAAAATAGGATGATTTTCTACTTCAACAATAATGATTAAATCCTGCTTATTAAAACCAGAGGTTTCTTTTACTACATTTTTTAATCTGATCTTTTGTCCATGAATAATTCCTTTGGGAACATTCACCTCAATTTTTCTTCCAGATTTTTCAAATCCAGAACCTCTGCAATTATGGCATATTGCACCAGCTAGACGCTTTATTCCTTTACAAGTATTACAAGGGGCTTTATCTAAATAAAAAATTAGCTCTTTGGAAGCACCATGATAAGCATCTTCTAATGTAATGTTCAATATTTGTGTTGTAATATTGTTCGATTGTTTTTTTTTCTTTTTTTTATAAAAATTTTGCTGAGAATTGTTTTTAAAACTAGTACCAGACATATTTTTTAATAATTCTGATAAATCAAAACTTTCATTGAAAAAACTAAACCCATTTTGCTGAGAATGTTTAGTAGTAAAGGCTTCAGAAAAATTAGAATTATTAAATCCACTACCAGCGTTCCAATTTTCACCATATTGGTCGTATTTTTGTCTATTATTGATATCTGATAAAACTTGATAAGCTTTATTTATTTCTTTAAATTTTTCTTCAGAAGAATTATCTCCAAAATTAACATCGGGATGATATTTTCTAGCTAACTTTCTATAAGCAGCTTTAACTTCTTTTTCTGAAGCATTTTTATCGATTCCTAAAGTCTTATAGTGATCATTGGTCATAATATTTTAAACACTCTTATAAATAATCTATATAAGTATTATAAGATTATTTATATATAAACAAGTATAAAATTTATTTTTTATCTTTCAGATTCCACAAGTAACTAATACCTGTATGAGTATCGTATGCTATCTTTTCTGGAGTACTATTTTTTATTCTATACTGCCAACTCCAATACAAAAAATTATAATAGTCATTTAAAGAATTAAATTGGGTTATATGTAATTTATTTTCATATTCATACAATCTTATGAATTCATCATATGTATAACCATAAAGAATTAAATACGTAGAATCATTCTTGAAATTTTTAGTTAATCCCGATAATGCCTCTTTATTACCTTGCATATCATTTACAATAATAATTGATTCTTCTAATAAAACACCGTAAAGAAAATTAAGATGAGCCTTATACTTATATGGAGGAAAAGCACGAGTTAATATAGTCTGATCGCCTCCTGGTAAAATATATGTATTGAATAAAAAAGATAGCGATAAATCTATCTCAATTAAATCCTTACTTGCATCCAAAATTCTACTGGCTAAAAATAGCCAATTAAACACTTCGTCATTAATCCAGTACTGATAATTTACATTGTCAACAATTTCTTCTTTTACTGCCCATCGACCAATAATAGTAAGAATTGCCTTTTCTAGGCTTACATTATTGTTAATTAACTTAGTAAAAATTTCTAAGCCTTCATTAGGATTTAGTTCTGCAGGGATATCTTTTATATTCATTACTAACTAATTTAAACCATGACATTTTTTATATTTTAATCCAGAACCGCAAGGACAAGTAGTATTTCTACTCACCTTATTTATAGACTGAAAACTCACACTATTTTCTAAATTACTATTGCTGTTTTCATTAGATATTTTACTTAAATCATTAGAATTCATTGGTATTATTTTTTGATCATCAGCCGTTAAATAAGACTGAGAGACTATACTTTTTAATATACTAGACCTTATAGTAATTCCTAGCTCTTCCCACATTAATAAAGCTTCTTTTTTAAATGCAACTAAAGGATCAATTTGTCCATATGCTCTTAAGCCTATACCTCTCCTCATTTCGTCCATAGCAGTGAGATGCTGAACCCATAATTGGTCAATAATGGACAAAAACGTAAATTGAATAAGTCTGTCTACATTTTCTTGATTAAAATTATTATAAAATATTTCAAATTCCTCTTTATATAGAATCAGAAATTCATCGGCTGCTTGAGTAGAACTAGCTTTCAATACGTTATTAATTTTTGCTTCTTCTACTTCTTTTAACAAAAAAGATAGACTTTGTTTCAAGTTAATCAACGATTCAGAATTAGTAGTCGAGAAATTTAATAATAGAAATTCAAACTCTTTAAAAACCAGATTAAAGAGTTTGTCTTTTAGATTTATACCTTCGAGAATGTTTTCTCTCTCAGTATAAATTGTACTTCGATGAATATTCATCACATCATCATATTCTAAAATATATTTTCTAGCTTCAAAATTATTAGATTCTACTCTAGTTTGAGCTGTTTCAATTGATCGAGTCACCATTTTTGATTCAATTGGAGTGTTATCATCCATGCCTATTTTAGTCATCGCTCCTGATAACCACTCTGGAGCAAATCTTTTCATTAATTCATCTTCAAAAGAAACATACAGTCTAGTAGTGCCTGGATCACCTTGCCTGCCCGATCTTCCTCTCAATTGATTGTCGATTCTACGACTTTCATGTCGTTCAGTTCCTATTACATACAAGCCTCCAAGCTCAACCACGCCTGCCTCAAGCTTAATGTCAGTACCTCTTCCTGCCATATTTGTTGCTATAGTCACAGAACCTTTTTTACCTGCATTTGCAACTATTGCAGCTTCTCTCTCATGATTTTTTGCATTCAGAATATCGTGTTTAATTCTTCTTGATGTTAGTAATTTTGATAATTTTTCTGAAGACTCAATCGAAGAAGTACCAACTAATACAGGCCGTTGCTCTTTGACTTGCAGATTTATATCTTCAGCTACAGCATTAAATTTAGAAAGCTCAGACTGATAAATAAAATCGGGCAAATCATCTCGACGAGTAGGCATATTAGTTGGTATAACATATACATCTAAATTATAAATTTTTGCAAACTCTTCAGCTTCAGTAACAGCAGTACCAGTCATTCCAGATAATTTTTTGTACATTCTAAAATAATTTTGAATCGTAATAGTTGCATATGTCATTGATTCTTGTTGCACATTAACTGATTCTTTAGCTTCTATTGCTTGATGTAATCCATCAGACCATCTTCTGCCTTCCTGCAATCTGCCTGTAAATGTATCAACAATAATAACTTGACCATTCTTAACCACATATTCTTTATCTTTGTGGTACAAAGACTTTGCTTTTAAACAAGACTCAATATATTTAAGTACAGAAAGTGATTCAGGTGAATATAAATTATCAATTTTTAAAATATCTTCAATAACTTCAATTCCCTTTTCTGTTAAAAAAACTGTTCTGCTTGCTTCATCAATTTCAAAATGAATACTTGCAATTAATTTCTTGACAATTTTTGTAAATTTATTATATTGACTTAAATCATCTTTAGCTTCTCCAGAAATTATTAAAGGTGTTCTAGCTTCATCAATCAAAACACTATCTACTTCATCAACAATAATAAAATCTAAATTATTTTGAACTTTTTCATTAAAGGCTACCCGCATATTATCTTTAAGATAATCAAATCCAAATTCACTATTAGTTCCATAAATAATATCGCATAGATAAGCATCTTTTCTTTCTGCTTTTTCTAAATACTCATATCCGCTTTTACTATTTGATATTTCATCAACCAATACATAAGTTTCATTATTTTGTAAAACTGCTACAGTTAGCCCTAAATTTTTTAAAGCACGTCCATACCATTGAGCATCTCTTCGTGCTAAATAATCATTGACCGTAACTAAATGACATGAATTACCTAAAATAGAATTTAAGTACAGAGCAAGAGTTGCAACTAATGTCTTGCCTTCACCGGTCTTCATTTCTGCAATGGAACCTTCATGTAAAGTTAAGGCCCCTAACAGTTGGACATCATATGCCCATTCGCCAGTAACTCTTCGAATAGATTCACGAATACAAGTTACACTTTCTATTAAAAGATCATCAATTTCAATTTCATCATTATTTTTTTTTAAATTAAGAGAATGTTTTATCAATTCATTATCAGATAAATCATTAAATTGTTTTTCTTTTTGATTTATTAAGTCAATTGTAGATTGAAATTTTTTTATTGCTTTATTATTAGCATTGCCAAATATTTTACTTAAAAAGCTCATGTTGAATTCTTTTCTCAAAATAAAATTGCAGAAACATACAAATAAATCAATTAACGACGAAATAACGCTCCTACAGAATCACCTGTATGAATTCTGCTAATTGCCTCGCCAAAAAGATCAGTGGTAGAAATAATAGTTGGAGTAATATTAGATAAATGTGCACGATTAATTGGCACTGTGTCTGTAACTATTAATTCATCAATGTCCAAATTATCAATTAATTCAAAACCCTTATCATTAAACATAGGGTGGACACATGCTACGCGAATAGAATTAGGATTTTGAGCATTAATTAATTCAACAGCCAATTTAACTGTACCGCCAGTTAAAATTTCATCATCGATAATAATGCAATCTTTACCAGAAACATCACCAATAATAGTTGAAGCTGTGGGTGATTCTGAATTATCTGTTCTTCTTTTGTCAATTATTGCAAGACCACATTTCAAAGCATTCGCCATTTTTGCTGCACTTTTTGCACCACCTGCATCAGTAGCAACAATAACAGGCGATTTTAATTTCATTGAAAGAAAATAATCAGCTATCAATGGATAAGCTGTTAATTCATCTAATGGAATATTAAAAAACCCTTGAATTTGGCCTGCGTGTAAATCCATAGTTAATACTCTATTAGCACCAGCAACTTCTAAAAAATTAGCAATTAATCTTGCTGAAATAGGAACACGAGGTTGATCTTTTTTATCAGATCTTCCATATGCATAATAAGGTATAACTGCAGTAATTCTCCCAGCAGATGCACGTTTTGCAGCATCTATCATTAACATTAATTCCATTAGTCTTGTATTGACAGGACTAACAATTGGTTGAACAATAAATACATCTCGCTCTCTGATATTATCAAGTAGTCTGACAAAAACATTCTCATTTGAAAATTCAAAAACTTCGCTTTGCCCCATTGGTAGATTTAAATGCTCGCAAATTTTTTCAGCAAATTCTTTATTAGCATTGCCAGTAAAAATAGATATGTCTTGATTCAAAATAACCTCATCACTTAAATTCAATTAATCTTATTACCATTATTTACTATAATCTTGCTCTAATCAAAACTAATTTTTAATAATAAATAAATAAATATTTATTAACTCGCTTTGACAAGAATCTTACTTGATTTAAAATGTTAATTCATTGTTTTAATATACAATTTTTAAGGATGAACATTTTGGATTTTTCATTTACTGCTTACGAAGAAGAGTTTCAATTAGATTTAACACAAAGATTAGCTAGAATTCTACCTAAGAATTGGCAAGATGAAAGTTATGTCATAAATAATTCCAATGAAAAATGGTTACATCTTGCTGAAGAAATAACTAAAGACTTATCGAAAGATAGATTGCTTACGCTTGCTTGGCCAAAAAAATATGGCGGACTAGAAGAAACAAACTTAAAACAAACAATATTTAATCATGTCATTTCATATTTAGCTGCTCCAATCAATAATATTGCTGGAATACAATGGATTGGTCCTACGCTAATGATGCATGGTAATGAAGAGCAAAAAACTATTTATTTACCAAGAATTGCTGAGGCAATAGATAAATGGTGCATGTTGTACTCAGAACCAACAGCTGGATCAGACTTAGCGTCATTACAAACAAGGGCAATAAAAAATGGTGACAATTACATAATCAATGGACAAAAACTATGGTCATCTAATGCAAATTTTGCAAATCTAGGGCTTCTTGCAGCAAGAACAAATCCCGAAGCACCTAAGCACAAAGGGATATCAAATTTTATTGTGCCAATGGATTCTAAGGGAATATCAATCAATCCTATTGAAGATATCAATGGTAACAAAAATTTAAATGAAGTATATTTTGATAATGTTATTGTATCAGCAAAAAACCTTGTAGGTCATGAAAATAGAGGATGGTATCAAATGGCTTCTTCAATAGATTTTGAGCGATCAGGGGTTGGCGCATTTTCAAATGCAAAACGAAACATAGAAAAATTAGTTACGATTATTAAAGATAATCCTAATATTGCAAAAAATAAAAAATCTGCTCGAGATGACATTGCAGATCGATGGATTGAATTAAATACTGGTTTTAATTTAGCTTTTAAAATTCCTCTTTTACAAGATGCTGGCATTAATCCAACTTATGAAGCATCAGTTTCAAAACTATATGGCGCTGAATTAACTCAAAAAATAGCGCAAACAGGAATGTCAATATTGGGAATGGATGGTCAATTAAAAAATAATTCCGTAAAATATTCAGCTGCTGATAATTATCTTGCATCTGTGGCAAATACCATTGCTTCCGGTACTTCTGAAATTCAAAGAAACACTATTGCTAATCAAGGACTTGGCTTGCCTAGATAATCCAGGTATAATATAAATAAATAATTATATTATGTTGGGAGAAAATAATGACTACAGCAACAAAACTAAAAAGAGGTTTCGTACAGATTCCAGAAGGTAATGTTGAATACTTTGAAATAGGTTCAGGGGAACCTTTTTTAATGTTACATGCGACGCCATCATCATGTATGACTTATAAAGATATTGCTCCTTTATTAGCTAATGATTTCAGAGTCATTGCAATGACAACAATGGGGTACGGACAATCCGATAGACCAAATCCACCTTTTACTAATTTAGAACAATTTGCAAAATCAGTGGTAAGCTTTCTTGATGCGCTTGGAATTGAAAAGGCTTCGGTTTTTGGAACACACACTGGTTCCGAAATAGCTGCTGTATTGGCTGCAAAGTATCCAGAAAAAGTTGATAAGCTAATTTTAGAAGAAGTTTTTAATTGGGGAACGCCGTCAAGAAGAGCAGTTCATGAAAGAATCCACAGATATTATCAAGAAAAAATAGATGGTTCTCACTTGCTAGATCTTTGGGAAAAAGTTGGTGGACTAAAAGAAAATGCTGATCTAAAGATTACTACTGAAAGATTCATTAGTAATCTAATAGTAAATTCAGATGAAGGCGCAGATATTTATGGAGGCATGGGATGGGAAGGTGCAGGACCATATGCAATGACTCATCATGATATGTGGGAAACAATTGAACAAATTGAAGCACCTACTTTAGTCATACATGGAACTACTAGTGAGCTAGGCAGATCCCATGAAAAATTTTTAAGCAATCTTAAAAGATCCAGAGGAATTAATCCACCTAGTCAAGGTAACTTTTCGCCTCATCAAGCACCAAAAATATGGTCAGATGAAGTTAGAAGCTTCCTTAAGGAACCTGGAGTTTAAGCTAATAAAGTTGAAATAATGAAACAATTAACCAGAATAATAAAAATTACATTTGCTTTTTTATATATTTTTAAAATGCAAATAGTAATAATAGGCGCAGAAGCAAATAATCGATCTCTAGTTAAAGCTAATAACTATGAAGAACCGTTGATATATACATTATTAGCAGTCGTGTCTTTATTTATTTTCTTTTCATTAATATATCTATTCATTAAACAGCTTGGAATTGAGTGGAATTTCCAAAAAAATGATTCTGAACATTAATTTGGAGCCGGCGGTGAGACTCGAACTCACGACCAGCTGTTTACGAAACAGCTGCTCTACCCCTGAGCTACACCGGCTTTTTATTTATTGTTAAAAGGATATCAAGAAATATCATTTTAACAATAAAATTATTTAAATGATTAAAGACTTATCTCAACACTTGTGCCTGAACACGAACAATCGTTTACTAAATACATACTATATGTAAATAGACAGGAAAACGTGACTAATACATTCCAAGAAATTGGAGTTCCTTTGCCTTTTATAAATGTTCTAAATTCAAGAGGCATCATTATTCCATCTCCAATCCAATTTGCAACTATCAAAGATTCAATGGATGGCAAAGATCTTTGCGGCAGAGCGCCGACAGGTTCTGGCAAAACTATAGCATTTGGCATACCAATAATAACAAAAATTCCCAAAGCACGTCCTAAGAAACCGACCGGTTTAATATTGGCACCTACACGTGAATTAGCTGAACAAATAAGTGTTGAACTAAAAGATTTAGCATTTACTGGAAACAGGACAATTTTGACTGTATATGGCGGTGTGAGTATAAAAAAACAAATCAATAGACTAAATAAAGGTGTCGATATATTAGTTGCATGTCCGGGAAGATTAAATGATCTTCTTAGGCAAAAAGTATTAGATTTAAATCAAGTATCTTTTGTAGTAGTAGATGAAGCAGATAGAATGGCAGATATGGGATTTTTACCAGAAGTCAAAAAGATCATTCATCAAACAATGAAAGATCGTCAAACAATTCTTTTTTCAGCAACACTTGATGGTGCAGTAGCATCACTAACTAAAGAATTTCAAAAAAATCCAATTCGGCATGAAATAGGAATTTCAACTCCAGATATGGAAAAAATGGAGCATTATTTTTGGAAAGTTAATAGAGACGATCGCATAGTAATAGCAATTAACTTAATAATGGAAGCAGGAAAAACAATAATTTTTACAAGGACAAGGCATGGTGCAGAAAGAGCCGCAAAGCAATTAAAAAAAGAAGGCATCGATGCAGTTGCTCTACATGGCGGAAAAACTCAAAATCAACGAGATAGAGCTCTTGCTGCTTTTACAAGTGGAAAAGCATTTGCATTAGTAGCTACCGATGTTGCTGCTAGAGGCATTCATGTAGATGGGATAGATTGTGTTCTCCATTTTGATCCACCTGAAGATAGCAAGGCTTATGTTCATAGGTCAGGAAGAACTGCACGAGCTGGTGCAAAAGGAAAAGTAGTATGCTTTGTAGACAAAGCTCAGCATAAATTTATTAACGTTTTACAACGAGATCTTAAGTTTAAAATACCACTTACAGAACCAATAGAAATAAATAACATAAGCTCCGATAAAATTATAAAAAATGAACAAGCTTACAAAGATAATCCAAAAATCAAAGATTCCAATGGAATTGAGCAACCAAAAAAGAAAATACGAACTAGAAACAGAAATCAAAATGATAATACAAAAATAGCCTCTAATATATTTACTAAATCAAAAAAAGGAAAAATAAGAAAAAAGAAAAGTTTAGCACAACCTAGATCGCAACAAAATAGTTTTGTTAAGGGTAAATTAAAAATTTCAAGAAAAAAACGTATTTCATTAAGCAGAAAAAAATAAAATTTAATCTAGGATATTAAATTTTAAAAATATCTTATTGTAAATAATACAAATTAACAAAAAAAACATCGCAATAAATATAAGCTGTGACATTATTAAGTCTATATGAAAAAAACTTGATAGATCATTATTGATATATGTCCCTAATGAAGATTGTCCAATATTTTTAAAAAGACCAAATAAATTATTTATAAAAAAAATAATTATAAATAAACAAAAAGAAGATAAAAATAAATTAGTTTTATGATAAGGAAATAAAGAATTAAAAAATGAGAAGCATAATAAAAGAAATATTTTAAAATTAATAATTATTATTATGGTGTATGCAATTGAATAAATTGTTAAATCATTATCAGGAATAAAAAAAAGAAAAAAACTAAATAAACATACACAAAAAATAGGTAATAAGCATGCACTAAATATATAAGACACTAGCCCCGTAATCATTAAAATACTTTTAGAATTAGAAGTAGATACGATCCATTTTCTTTCTTTTAAATAATCGGCATTAAATAAATTTGAAAAAAAGACCAAAAGTTTAAAAAATTGAGAAGGCAAATAAAGAAAAAAAATAAAAAAAGCAAAAGTTTCAGATGTTAATTCATTTTCAGTATATGCAACAAGTATCAAAAATATAGATACAAAGAAAATTAATACTATTTCACATTTTAGATACAGTGATTGATAAATTTGATACACTTCATATTTGATAAGAGGAAAATAGAAGTTCATAAAGCATCATTCATTTTCTTCTAATTTAGCTTCTAGCGCATCAATATTTTCTAACAAAGATTGAAAATGTGGTCTGCCTAATTGTAGTCTGCCTTGAACTAAATCGACCAACTGAATGTCCACTTTAGATGCTACTGAAGACATATATCTAATTGTTAAACCTACTCTTTTAATAAGATCGCTAAGAAAGAAAAATGCATCTTCCAGGTCTTTATTAGAAAAAAAAGTAATTTTAAAAATTGATCCATCTCTTTTGTAAGATAATTCTTTTTTCAACATAAAATATACTAGCTTTTCTTCAAATTTAATCAAGTTACCTTCAGCGTATAAAACAATAATTTTTCTTCCAGCAAAACGTGAATAAGAAAGAATATCTGATTTATATATTAGATTTCCCTCAAACATTAATCCTATTGACGTTGCAATACTTTCAATATTATTTAATTTATCATCAGAAATAATACAAGACATATCTCTGTGTAAAATTTCTTTTATTGAAATAATTAATTGTTCTATTTCATAGTCATCTAAGCCAAAAAATGGTTCATCAAGAAGTAAAAGGTTAGGATTATTTAAAAAACAAACTATTAAAATCAATTTAGTCTTTTCAAAATAAGAAAGTTCTGCAATTTTTAAAGAAGCACTTTGATCCAAATTAAACTTTTTTAATAAATTAATGATTACGATATAAGTATTTGCTTTATTGATTTTTTGTAATTGAAAAGCAAGAAATAAAAAATCAAAAATTTTCATCTTTTTTGGCAATGTTATATCGTTTGAAAAATAGCCAATTTTAATATCATCCATGTATTCAATTGACCCACTAGTATGATTATTTTTCTTGGCAAGAATTGACAAGAGTGTGCTTTTTCCCGAATGAGGTTCTCCAGCAATCCCAAGAATTTCACCAGGAGAGAGATCGAGATCGATTAAGCTCAACCCAATTTTACTATTTGAGTAAATTTTTGTTAATTTTTTTATTTCAACAACTGACATATGGCAACCAAGGCAAACATTTTTTTCTTAAACAGTTTACACTATGAATATAAACTTAAATAATTTACATAGTAGATAGTATTACTATTACTAGGTATCAAGCAATATATATGAAAAAAATCATTATCTTCACAAAAAATAGCCATTATTCTGATGTTTTTAACAAAACATTAAGTAATGAACTATATGATTTTGAAATTATCAATGTATTTAATAAAAGCATAACTCTGCAATATCTTGCCTCAATACAAAAAATAGACCTAATTATTTTTGATTTTGAACTAACCAATAATCTTGAAAAAATCACAACATCTGATAAAATAATTAATACCCCCTTTATACTACTGATTGATAAAAAAGACTTATCAAAGTTAACTTTAAATAAAAAAATAACAGATATAATAATCAATCTTTCTTATCCAGAAGAATTAATTTATAGAATTAATAATGTTTTTATTAATAAACAAGTCGATAATAATAGTAAAAATATTATCATCATCGCAGATTTAATAATAAATCTTGACAAATACACCATATCCATAGCTAATGATATTGTAGATCTTACTTTTAAAGAATTTGAATTGCTAACATATTTATCTAAAAATGTTGATAAGCCTTTTTCAAGAGATTCATTGTTAAATCAAGTATGGGGCTATGATTATATTGGTGGATACAGAACAGTCGATGTTCATATAAGAAGAATAAGGGCAAAAATTGAACAAAATTATCAATATATTCACACAATAAGAAATATCGGCTACAAGATTACTAATCCTTCTAAATAAATTAACGATCTTGAAACATAAATGTAACAATTATAATTATAAATTTACATATATTTATAATTATAATTTCTAAAAAAATAAGGGGTTAGAAATATGAATTTTAATGATGTAAAAAAATTAATTGCCGATCATGATATAAAACGAGTTGATTTACGTGTAACAGATATGCCAGGTAGGTGGCATCAATTTACAATTCCTGTAGAAAGATTAACAGAAAAATTATTTGATGAAGGACAAGGATTTGATGGTTCAAGCCTAAGAGGCTTTCAAGAAATACATGAGTCTGATATGTTGTTAATGCCAGACCTTACTTCTGCAAGAGTAGAGCCAATAAGCGAAATAGGTACCTTAGTGTTAACATGTTCAGTAAAAGACCCTATCACTGGACAAGCATATAATCGGGATCCGCGAAATATTGCAAAGAATACAGTAGAATATATGAAATCTACTGGAATAGCAGATACCGCTAACTTTGGACCAGAAATGGAATTTTTTCTTTTTGATGATGTTAGATTTGAACAATCTCAGCAAACTGCATTTTACTACGTTGATTCAATTGAGGCTCATTGGAATAGTGGCAGAGATGAAGCACCGAATCTTGGTTATAAAATTCCTGGTAAAGAAGGTTATGCTCCAGTTGCTCCTTTTGACACTTTAAGAGATGTTAGATGGGAAATGCACGAAGCATTGCATGCAGTCGGCATAAAAACAGAAGTAGGACATCATGAAGTTGCTACAGCAGGGCAAGGGGAAATTGCAATGAAATATGCTCCTCTAGTTGAAAAAGGCGATGAGTTCCAATGGTACAAATATATAGTAAGAAATGTAGCAAGAAGCAATGGTATGGTTGCAACATTTATGCCTAAGCCAATCTTTGGTGACAATGGAACAGGTATGCATGTACACCAATCTTTGTGGAAAGATGGCAAACCATTATTTTTTAATGAATCAAATTATGCTGGACTTTCTGATATAGCTAGATATTACATTGGAGGTTTATTAAAACATGCACCAGCAGTTTTAGCATTTGCTGCTCCATCTACAAATTCATATAAAAGATTAGTCCCAGGCTTTGAGGCTCCAATTAATTTAGTATATTCAGCAAGAAATCGATCTGCAGTAATAAGAATATCAACATATGAAAAAACTGCCGCATCAAAAAGAATTGAATTTAGAGCACCAGATCCAACTTGTAACCCATACTTAGCTTTTTCAGCCATGCTCCTAGCTGGTTTAGATGGTATTCAAAATAAAATTGAACCACCCGATCCTATAGATAAAAATATTTATGACTTACCAGAGGCTGAATCAGCTAAGTTAGCCAAAGTACCAGCATCGCTAGACGAATCTTTAGCAGCATTAAAAGAAGATCATGATTTTTTAACTTCAAATGGTGCATTTAATGAGAAATATATTCAAGATTACATTGACTGGAAACAAGAAGAAATACTTGGACTATCAATGAGACCTACTCCGTATGAATATGAATTATATTTCAACGCATAGTAAAATTCTATGAAAAAAATTTCTGATTCAACTAAAAATCATATCTTAACATCGTGCTTAGAGCACGATGTTAAGTTTATTAGATTGTGGTTTACAGACATACTTGGAAAACTTAAATCAGTAGCAATAACAGTAGAAGAACTAGAACATGCCCTGGTAGATGGCGTTTCATTTGATGGATCGTCTATAAGTGGCTTTGCAAGATCTGAAGAATATGACATGCTCGCAGTTCCTGATCCACAAACATTCAAAATATTACCTTGGCGACCAAAAGAACAGTCAGTTGCAAGAATGTTCTGCACCATACAAACTACTGAAGGCAAAAAGTTGAACAGCGATCCAAGAAATATTCTAGAAAATATACTGTCAAAACTGCAATCCAAGGGCTTAACATTCTACGTATCTCCCGAAATAGAATTTTTTTATTTTAAAAACTCAACTCAAGTCATTCCCCTTGATCACGGAGGATATTTTGATTTAACAACTTTTGATGCAAGTTCAGATATAAGAAGAGAAACTGTATTAATGCTTGAAGATCTTGGTATTGGAGTAGCTGTCAGTCATCATGAAGCAGCACCAAGTCAACATGAAATGGACTTAAGGCATACTGATGCCTTAAGTATGGCAGATTCTATTATGACTTTTAAAACTGTAGTAAAGGAAGTAGCACAAAAACACAATATATACGCAACATTTATGCCTAAGCCATTAAGTGAACATAACGGATCCGGAATGCATTTGCAGCTTTCAATATTTAAGGGAGAAAAAAATATATTTTTTGACAAAAATGAAAATGATAACTTATCAAAAACAGCAAAGCAATTTATTGCTGGACTTATAAAACACACCCCAGAAATCATGCTGTTAACAAATCAATGGGTAAATTCATATAAAAGATTGGTATCAGGATTTGAAGCGCCCACTCATGCAACATGGTCTTTAACAAACTTCTCTGATTTAATCAGAATTCCAAAAATTAAATTAAAAGAAATAGATTCAGCAAGGATTGAATATCGAGTGCCAGATCCAGCTTGCAATCCTTATCTTGCATTAGCTGCAATTTTAGCTGCAGGAATACAGGGAATAGAAAAAAAATATACATTAAAAAAAGTCGCCGAAACAGGTTCACAGCCCTTACCAAATTCATTAGGAGAAGCAATTATAGAATTCAAAAAATCAAAATTAATGGAACAATTACTAGGTAAGCAATCATATGAAGCATTATTAAGAAATAAAGAAGAAGAATGGGATTCTTATAACAGGCAGATTAGTGATTATGAAATAAAAAAATATTTATCTATATTATAACTCACTTTTAAAAAAGAACCATAATAGATTGCTCTGCAAAAGAATAAAATGGTGTTCCATAAATTCCAATAAAAATAACTAAAAGAAATAATAAAGATGATGCAATATATTGACTAGGAGTAAGATTCCATTTACTAACACAGTTATTATCATTGTCTTCAAATAAATACATCTGTTTAATAATCTGCAGATAATAATAAAGTGAAATAGTGCTCATTGTCACAGCAATGACAACAATCCATAAAAATCCATTTTGAACTATTGCTTGAAATAAAATAAATTTAGTAAAAAAACCAGCTAATAAAGGCATGCCTGCCAATGAAAATAATCCAGCAGAGATAATTAATGCAAGAAAAGGTTGATTATTAGCTAAGCCTTTAAAGTCATTTATTAATGAGTTTTCTTTATTTTTAGTATAAAAAATGATTATAGCAATAAATATTAAAAGATTAGTGGCTAAATAACCTGAAAGATGAAAAAGCGCAGCTGATAATGTATAGGATGATAGGCCTACAAATGCCATCAACAAATATCCAATTTGACCAACTGATGAGTAAGCAAGCATTCTTTTTATATTTTTTTGTTGAATTGCAATCAAATTACCAATAATCATAGTTAGAACGCTTAACAAAATAATAAGTGGTTGCCAATATTCTATAACTCCTAATAAAGGTCCTCCGAGCAATCTAAACAACAATCCAATAACAGCAGCTTTAGATGAAGTAGACAAAAAAGCTGTTACAGGCGTTGGTGCACCTTGATATACATCTGGCGCCCACATATGAAAGGGGACAGCTGATAACTTAAATCCGAGACCAGCAATTAAAAAAATCAAACCAACAAGAAGAAACTCTAAATTAAAAAAATCACCATTTAAAAAATTTATAGCAATGTCATTATAAAATGTTGATTGAGCGGAACCATAAATCATACTTAACCCAAATAATAATATAGCCGAACCAACTCCTCCGATTAAAACATACTTCAAACTTGCTTCACCAGATTGTTTGTCATTAATCAATGAAGAAGAAGCGACGTATAAAGAAAAAGAAAGTAATTCAAGGCCAACATACATGGTGATTAATTCAACTCCAGCAACCATAACAATTCCGCCCACAGTTGCAGTTAATAAAAGAAAATAATATTCGCCAATATGTGTAATTTTCTTATCATTATACTCATGAGAGCCTATAACTAAGAAGCAAAGTATAAGACTAAGCAATATCCTAAAGTAAGCCGTTAAATCATCAACTTTATAAATATCAAAAAGTGTTTCATTGTTACCAATCAACAAAAAACTTAATAACGCAGATAATAATGAGCCAATAATAGCGAGCATAGGAAATATTTTTCTACCAACTCCTAATTCTTTAGAAAAAGCATCTAAAAAAAGTATCAACATTCCAGTTAAAAGTAGGCTTATTTCAGGTAGAATTAAAAAATAATTATTCATCATTACATTAATGCTCCAGGAATTCCGATCTGTATAGAATCAGCTATTCTATCTATCCATGGAGATGGCCAAAGGCCTAAAAATAATATCGATAAAGCTAAGATAGTTGCACTAACCCGTTCTAAATAAGTCATATCATTTAACTTATCCCATTTTGAACTAACTGGTCCAAAAAACATTGTAGAAAACATTCTTAATAAATAAGTAGCAGTTATTGCTGCAGTTAAAACTGCTAACCCTCCAATAATTGGATATGCTTGAAAAACACCTATAAAAATATGCAGTTCAGCTACAAAGCCGGAAAGGCCCGGTAAACCTAAGGATGCTAAACCAGCAATTACAAAGAAAATAGACCATACAGGCATTTTAGTAGCTAAGCCTGAAAAATTAGGAATATCACGATTATGAGATTGATCATACATTGCGCCTATCAATAAAAAGAAAAGCGCTGTCATAACTCCATGAGCAAACATCTGTAGTACGGCTCCGCTTATTCCAATGACTGTATATGTTCCTAAGCCAAGAAAAACATACCCCATATGAGAAATAGATGAAAAACCAGTCATCAATTTTAGATCTGTTTGTTTTAAAGCAGATACTGCGCCATATAGTGCTGCAACAATTCCTAAAAACATCAAGCCTGGACCCCAATAAGCAGCTCCTTCAGGTAGTAATTGAAAACCAAGTCTAATAATACCAAAAGCACCTAATTTCATTAACACTCCTGCATGCAACATCGAGACAGCGGTTGGTGCGGATGCATGACCATCTGGAGACCAGGCATGAAAAGGAAACATAGCTCCCAATGTCCCGCACCCAATTGCAATTAATGGAAAAACAAGAATCTGGAAATTTCTATTATAATCTACAGTCGCGAGTAGTTCTAAATCAAAAGAACCAAGTTGGGCTTCAGTAAAAATCATAAAAATTGCAGAAAAAATTAAAATAGAACCTGCAACTAGCATCATCATTAGTTTCATAGCACCATATTCTTTGCGAGTAGATCCCCATACTCCTATTAACAAATACATTGGTAATAATGCAGTTTCATAAAGAAGGAACCAAAAAAATAAATCTAACATGGCAAAAGTACCAAACACCCCAGCCACTAAAATATATAGCAAAATAAAAAAATCTTTAATTCTATAAGTAATTTTCCAAGATACAATCGTACCTGCTAGAATAACTATTCCTGTTAACAAAATCATAGCAGCAGCAATGCCATCAATACCTACTTTTAATTGAATTCCATTAAGTCCAATTATCCCAATATCACTAACCCAAGGTATGGCAAAAATTCCCTGGAATTGATCAGTGGAAGAAAAATCATAACTAAGAAAAATATACAACGAAAAAATAAACATGACAAAACTAGAAAGTCCAGTAAAGCCAATTATAAAGGAACGTTCTCTCGAAGGAACAAGCATTAAAAAAACAGCAGACAATAAGGGAATTAAAAATAAAGATACTAGTAACATGCCGTCAATTTCATTCAATGTAGTTTCTCCATTCAAAGTGATTAATAATTAATCAATAAAATAAAACTAAACAAAAGAATACCTACAGACATCATTAATACATAATTTGGAATTTTTCCTGTTTGTAAAAATTTCAATCTATATCCAACATAATTTAAAATCTGTGCACTACCATCAATTCCCGATCGATTAACAATTTTATCATCAAACCATGCAATAATTGAAGCAAGTCCTAGAACAAATTTATTAATAAATGCTTGATAAAAATTATCAATATAATATTTATTTAAAAATAAATTATATATTTCTGGCGCCCACTTACTGGCATTATTAGCTCTACGACCATCTTCATAAAACCAATAAAAATATCCTAATAAGACCCCTAGTAAACTAATTGAAATAGCCGTAATCATAGTAGTAAATTCAAGATGAAAAACATGAGGATGATATAAGTAAACAATGCCCATAAATCCATCATCAAAGCCAAACAACTGACCCACAAATGGAAAAATAAAAAAACCAGACACTGTTGCAAAAATTGCAAGAATTATTAATGGTATGTTCATAATTTTGGGTGATTCATGTGCATGTTCATAAGCTTCAGAATCTTTTGGTTTTCCAAAAAATATCATAATGACTAATCGTGTAGAATATATGGCAGTTAACAAAGCTGCAAAAAGTAACAGACCATAAAAGACAGACCCAAATTCACCCGTATACAATAATATCTCATCTTTCGACCAAAATCCTGCTAGTGGCGGAATGCCTGCAAGAGACAAAGCTCCAATTGTAAAAGTTAAAAAGGTTATGGGCATCTTGTTTTTTAAAGCTCCTAGACTTGAAATTTCTTGTTTGTGAGTCGCATGAATAACAGAACCAGATCCTAAAAATAAAAGAGCTTTAAAAAATGCATGTGTAAAAAGATGGAACATGGCTGCTGATAAACTGCCGACTCCTAAAGCTACAAACATATACCCTAGCTGTGAAACAGTTGAATATGCAAGTACTCTCTTTATATCTTGAGAAACAAGCCCCATTGTAGCTGCTAACAATGCCGTAATAAGGCCAATAATTAAAATTAAATTTTGAGCAACTGGAATTAATTCATATATAGGTAACATTCGTGATACTAAATAAACACCAGCAACAACCATTGTAGCGGCATGAATCAATGCAGAAACAGGTGTAGGGCCTTCCATTGCATCAGGCAACCACACATGTAAAGGAAATTGTGCAGATTTACCAACTGCGCCAAAAAATAAAAATATCATAGAAATAGTTAAGTAAGTGCTATCAAAATAAGATGCTTCTGCTAATCCTATAATGGTTTGAATATCGAAAGTTCCTGATGCTCGCCATAATAAAAGAATTCCAATAAGTAAACCTACATCGCCAATTCTGGTTGTAATAAACGCTTTTTTTGCTGCTTCAGCAGCTGATTGTTTTTCCCAATAGAAGCCAATAAGTAGGTACGAACCGAGACCAACGGCTTCCCAAGCAAGGTATAGCTGCAACAGATTTCCAGTAGTAACTAGTGTGAACATTGCAGCAAGAAAAAATGCCAATAGAGAAAAATACCAATGATATCTAACCTCACCCTGCATATAGCCGATTGAATAGATAACAACCATCAATCCAACTAAAGATACAACAAATAGCATCACGATTGTAATAGAATCAACAAAAGTAGAGTATTCAATTAATAGATAGTTTGGTATATTAATCCATTCAAAACTTAAAACATTGGCTCCATTTGGCTCAAATCCATGACCATGAAAAAAACTCTGAAAATCTGCAATAATCGATATGGAAGCAAATAAGCAAAAAATTCCTACAGCAGCAATAATCCAATCTCCTTGACGAGGTATTCTTTTTCCAAATAAAGCTACTATTAGAAAGCCAAAAATTGGCACAATAGTTAAAAGCCATGCTTGCTGCATTCCAATTACTGAAAAAAGACCCATAAAAGTAACTCCATTTAAAAAAATTAAATCAAAAATTTACCATTTTAATTCATTTGCTTCATCAATATTAATAGTTTTGCGTTCTCTAAATAATCTAATAATTATACCTAAAGCTAGTCCTACTTCAGCTGCAGCAATTGCCACAACAAAAAGAGCAAAAATATGACCAGAATATCGTTCAGTATCATAAAAAGAGGAGAATGCAACAAAGTTGATGCCAACAGCTGCAAGCATTAATTCAACAGATATTAATATTAAAATTGCATTTTTTCTAGATAAGACTCCATAGAAACCAATGCAGAATAAAATACTAGATAGAATTAAAAAATTTTCAAGAGGTATCATTATTCATCACTATCACTAGATTGTAAATTCTTATGTTTTTTTCCATTTAATAAAGCACCCGTCAATGCAATGTCTAATAAAATACCTAAAAGTAAAAAAGGAATAAGGAATTGCGTAAAAATATTGGATCCTAAATCAGCTAAACTTAATGATGATGGGGTAGCTATTTCTATGTCAGCAGTAAATATACTATATAAAAGAACAAAACCAATAAGCACAGCAATAATAAATCCAACTGGTTTTTGAGAACCATCAATAACAACTGGGTTATCTTGAACATCAGTCATCATTAGTGCAAATAATAACAAAATAACAACTCCTCCTCCATATATCAAAAGTTGTGCTAATGCTAAAAACTCAGAGCCAAGAAATAAATAGATTGCAACTATTCCTAACAATGGTGCAAGAAGTGAAAAAACAGCATGTACAATATTTTTTAAAAATACACTGGCAAGTGCGCCAATAATCATACCTGAACTTATTAACCAAAAAAAGACTTCTGTATACGAAATAAATCCAACAAATTTTAGTATCAATAAAATCGTTAAAATTAAAATAACAAATACCGAAGTAACAATGCCACCTGTAACGATTAATCTATCAAATTGTTGCGGTAAAGGAACTTTTGAAAGCAATTGATAATCCAATTCAAATACTACTTATTAATTAAGACGTAACCCATTCATCAATATTTCCAGATCTATGCTGAGCTAATAATTGTGGTAAATCCATAATTAAATCTTTTCTATCATAAACAGATGTCTCATGACCTGACCAAGTGTTATTCATTGCAATTGCTTCGAAATTACATGCTTCAACACAAATATTACACCTCATACAACGCGCATAGTCAATCCAAAATTTATCAATAATTTTTTTTCTCTTCGAAGTTCCACCATTATTTATATGATTTGGATTGTCTTTCATTATTACGCTCATGCATTCTACAGGACATGCTCTCTCGCAAGCATGGCACCCTGTGCAGTATGGTTCAGTATGGGATTGATCCCATAAAAGGATAGGGAATGCTCTGCCTGTTTCAGGTAATTTTTTATGAATATCTGGATAAGGTCTGGTAACTGGCTTTCTTAAAAAAGCAGAAAAAGTAACTCCCATAGATCTAAGAATACCTTTCATAAAACCTCCAATGATTCAACTAACTAACAATTTCTTTATTTAGATTTTGAATTGATTTATTAACTATAACAACTAATAGGGCTAGCAACCCTATGCTCGAAATAGAAAGTAATATTTTTGGTAACTCTAAAACCAAAATAAATCCATTAAAAAATATTTGTAAAAAAGCTAATGGAATCAAAACTTTCCAACAAAAATTCATTAATTGATCAATTCTCATTCTTGGAATACTCACTCTTGTCCAGAAAATAATAAAAATAACAAAACTTGTTTTTAAAAGAGTTAGCATAATTTGCCAAAATGTACCTAGATTTTCACCAAAAGGCCAAGCCCAACCTCCTAAAAAGAGTGCGACAATCAATATGGACATAACAAGTAGAGTAGTATATTCAGCCAAAAAAAACATCGACCAACGAATACCGGAATATTCAACAAAAGGACCTCCAACAACTTCAGATTCGCCAACGGGAATATCAAAAGGCGATCTATTCATTTCTGCTAATGCAGCTGTAAAAAATAAAAATAACGGAAATGGTTGAAATAAAATATTTGGTAAAGTGCTTTGACTCTCAATAATAACATTTAAGTTTAATGATTGAGAAAGCATAGCAATGCACAAAACAGCAAGTACTAAAGGGAGTTCGTATGAAATACCTTGAGCAGCAGCTCTTAAAGCGCCAATAAGCGCATATCGATTATCAGAGCCCCATCCAGCCATTACCCAGCCAACAATACTGACTGACGAAATAGCTATCAAATACAATAATCCCAATGTAAACATTTGAACATTTAACAGCAGGGTAAATGGAACAGTAACAAGCATCATAAATGCTGGAATGAATACGAAATAAGGAGCTAGTTCAAAAGACCAAGGATCAGCTGATTTTGGCCTAATATCTTCTTTTCCTAATAACTTTAAAGCATCAGCCACTGATTGTAATAGTCCTGCTGGCCCAGTTCTAGTTGGTCCTAATCGCATATGGAATCTAGCTGCTATTTTTCTTTCTAAATATATTAAGCTCATTGCAGAGATTGTCATCAAGCCAACTAGGGACAAAACTTTTAAAAGATTATCAAGAAAAGGGTTAACTACTAATAAATTAATTAACATTTATCTGTCTACCTCACCAAGAACTATGTCAATAGAGCCAAGTATTACAACTGCATCAGCTATATAAGAACCAACAACCATATCTTTTAACGCCTGAAGATTAGAAAATCCCGCACTTCTTATTTTTAATCTGTAAGGACGATTCTCTCCATTTGAAACAAGGTAAATACCATATTCCCCTCTTGGTGCTTCAGTGCGAATATATACTTCGCCGGGTGGAGTTCGTAAATTTCTAGAAGCCCCTTCAGCTAAAGTTTTACCAGGATTCAAATGCTTCAAACATTGTTTAATAATCTTAATTGATTCTCGCATTTCTTGAAGTCTAACAAAATAGCGATCAAAAACATCCCCATTTTTACCGGTAATAACATCAAAATCTATTTGATCATAGAATAAATAAGGCTCCGCTTTCCTTATATCATAATCGACTCCCGATGCTCTAAGAGAAGGTCCTGACATACCCCAATCAATAGCGTCAATAGCATCAATTTTTCCTATTTGTTTTGTACGCGCTAAAAAAATTTCATTCTGAGTTAATAGCCCATCCATATCTTTAATGCCCTGTTCAGAAGAGAGCAGAACTTCTTCAACTCTTGATTCAAAATTTACCGGAACATCCCATGCAAGACCGCCAGCTCTAAAAAAAGCATACATCATTCTGTCACCAGTAATTTCTTCAAATAAATCAATCAATCTTTCACGTTCACGAAAAGAATATAAAAAAGGTGTCCCAAACACACCGCAATCAACTCCAAATGCACCGACAAACATAAAATGACTTGACAAGCGATTCAATTCTACTAGGATCATTCTTATCCATTGCGCTCTTTCTGGAATTTCCATGTTCATTAATTTTTCAACTGCCATAACATAAGAAAGCTCTGCATTAAAATTAGCTAAATATTCCGTTCTATCCATAAAGCCAATACCTTGACGATAATCCATGGTTTCACAAAGTTTTTCTGCGCCTCTATGTAAATATCCAATATGTGCAGTTAAATCGGTAATCAGTTCTCCATCAATAGATAAAACCATCCTGAAAACGCCATGAGTTGATGGGTGTTGAGGCCCCATATTGACTAAAATTTCCTGTGTTTCAATTTCTTTTTTTATATCTGTCATTTATTTATTTTCTCCATCAACAATTGAAGGATCAATTCCCTCACCCTGCAATATTTCTATTTCTGCTAAAGGATGCGACTTACGTAATGGAAAGCTATCATTAATATCTTCAGGCATTAATAAATTTCTAGGATCAGGATGATTATTAAAAGTAACTCCAAACATTTCAGACACTTCTCTTTCATGCCAATTAGCTGCCCGCCAAATATTTGTAATAGTATCTATTGTCAAATCATCATTTTGCAGAGTTGTTTTAATAGTTACATTATATTTATGCTTTAAAGAATAAAGTTGATAAACAATTTCAATGCCATCACCTTGAAGATCAATAGCAGTTAGACATCTTAAATAATTAAAATCCAAAACTTTATTATTTTTCATTTTTTCAAGAAATTGAGTGACATTATCTTTTTTTACATAAAGCAACAAATCAGAGTAACTCATCTTTGTAATATCTTCTTCTCTCCTAAAATCAACATGGGAAATTTCACTATCAATTTTTTTCCAAAGATCATTGAATTTTGCAGAAAGATTATTTGCAACATCTGTCATTTACCAGCAGCCTTTCTACTCTCCATTATTTGTTCTTGTAATACTAAAAAAGAATCTAAAAGTGCTTCCGGCCTAGGAGGACATCCAGGAACATAGACATCCACTGGCACGACTTTATCAACGCCTTGCAAAACTCTGTCATATCTTGTGTATGGTCCACCGTTAGTAGCACAGGCTCCCATAGAAATAACCCATTTTGGATTAGGCATTTGTTCATACAATCTACGAACAGAAGGTGCCATCTTTTTAGTAACTGTTCCAGCAACAATCATTACATCAGATTGTCTTGGGGAAGGCCAAGGTACAGAGCCAAATCTATCTAAATCATAATGAGCCATGTAAGAAGCAATCATTTCTATTGCGCAACATGCAAGACCAAAAGTCATTGGCCATAGAGAAGATTTTCTGCTCATAGCTAAGATTAAATCTGCAGGGACCTGCATAATGCCTGGAAGGATAGATTTATATAGTGCTTTCCCAGGCTTATACTCGGCTAAAGTTAATTTATTCTCTTCATTGGGATGCTCAGAAGGCAAAATAGGTAAAAAATGATCCGGGTTTAAATCTTTTGAATTATTAATATTATTATTCATCTCCAAGATAGTGCTCCTTTTTTCCATGCATATGCTAGTCCAAGCAATAAAATTAAAATAAAAACTGTCATGCAAATAAATGCTTCAATGCCAACATTCATAAAAGATACTACCCACGGAAAAATAAAAACTGCCTCGACATCAAAAATAACAAATAAAATTGCATAGAAATAGAATCTCACCCCTATATTTGTATTCGCACTTCTAATTGGTAACATGCCACACTCATAGGTGTCTGACTTCTGTTTTTCATTTGAAAAAGGTGCAAGTAACCTAGATCCAATCAGTGCTGAAAACACTAAAAAAAACCCAACAATTGCTGCAATCAAAACCGCAACATAATCATTTAGCAACATATCTATTGTATTCAAAATACGATCCAAAGTAATTCTATAACATACTTATTAAAAAATAATAGAGCCTTGTATATTTTTAACGTTTATTAGACATTCTTTCAAGAGCATTATGTAAATTATTATGCTGCTCTGAAAGATCATCCAATTTTTTTTGATTAACTGCAACTACATTTGAAGGAGCTTTATCAAGAAATTGTTTATTACTTAATAAATCATTTAGTCTTTTTATTGCATTTTCAGTATTGATAATTTCCTTATTAATTTTTAATATTTCATTTTCAGTATCGATAAGTTCTGTAAGTGGAACAATAATCAAGCCAATAGGCAAAGATGATGTAACGCAATCTTCTAAATCAATATTTCCTTTATCATTAATGATATTCAATGACTGGCATCTACTCAAAATTGAAATAACTATTTGCATTGAAAAAATTAACTCACTTGATGATTGAGAAATAATAGTAATTTCTAACATTTTACTTGCATCAACTTTATTTTCAGCACGAATATTTCGTATTGCTTTAATAATGTCTCGAATTGAGTCAAATTCATTTTTAGAATCATTGAATTGAAAATTACGATCTTCTTTAGGGTAACTAGAGACAATAAGTGCTTTTTTATTCTTAAAATTAATATAACTTTCGAATTCTTGCCAAATTGTTTCAGTAATAAAAGGCATAAAAGGATGTAGTAATTTGATAATTGAACAAAAAGTATGGACAAGTACATTTACAGATTCAGATTCAGATTCAGAACCTTCATCTCTTAATCGAATTTTTATTATTTCTATGTACCAATCAGCAAAATCATCCCAAAAGAAATCTCTAATAATACCCAATGCTTCAGAAAGTTCAAAATTTGCCAATAATCGATTAGAATCATTAACGATATTATTTAATTCTGTAAGAATCCATTTATCCTCAAGGTTCAAATTTTCATGATTAGCAACTAAGTTATCATTAAAAGAAATTTCAGACTCTTTTAGAGAAGCAAGTACAAATTTTTTTGCATTCCAAATTTTATTTGCAAAATTTCTTCCAGACTTAATTTTCTCATCTGTAATTCGTTGATCGTTTCCAGGGCTTGAACTAGACAATAGCGAGAATCTTAAAGCATCTGTCCCGTACTCATCTATCAATTTAATCGGATCAATAACATTCTTCTTAGACTTAGACATCTTAGAGCCATCCGAAGCTCTAACCAAACCATGAAGGTATACATGCCTAAATGGAGGCACCCCATCCATATTATATAGTGACAACATGATCATTCGTGCAACCCAAAAGAAAATAATATCATAGCCGGTTTCCATAACTTGCGTAGGATAAAATTCAGACAAGTCATTACTATTTTTATTTGGCCAGCCCAAAGTTGAATGTGGCCATAAAGCAGAAGAAAACCAAGTATCTAATGTGTCTTCATCCTGTAAAATATCTATCGAGTTACAGCTATTGCATTTTTTTGGATCATCAATTTGTACAATCTCGTTACTACAATTTTGACAATACCAGACAGGAATTCTATGACCCCACCAAATTTGTCGACTAATTGTCCAATCCTTAATATTATGCATCCAGTGTAAATATGTTTTTGTAAATTGCTCTGGAACAAAATCGATTTGTTTTTTTTCAACGATATCTATAGCTTTTTCAGCAAGTGGTTTAACTTTAACAAACCACTGCTTAGAAATTAAAGGCTCTATCACAGAACCAGTTCTTTGACTAATGCTTAAAGCATGTTCACGTAATTCAATTTTTTCTATGCAATCTAATTCATGTAGTTTTTTTACAATAAGATCTCGAGCAACTAACCGATCTAGTCCTTCAAATTCATTAGCAACATCATTAAGAGTACCATCAAGGTTAATCATCGTTAAAATTTCAAGATTATTTCTTAATCCAATTTCAAAATCCAATTGATCATGACCAGGAGTAACTTTGAGAGCTCCTGTTCCTAAATTCATATCAATCATATCATCAGCAATAATTACTATTTCTCTATTAACTATCGGTACAATGACTTTTTTACCAATCAATTCTTTAAATCTATCATCTTCTGGATGAACAGCAATAGCTGTATCAGCAGGAATTGTTTCAGGTCGAGTTGTAGCTATTGTTATATATTGATTTTTATTGTCAGAAAAATAATACCTTATAAACCAAAAAGAACCTTCTTCATTTAAATATTCGACTTCAAGATCAGAAACAACAGTTTGTGAACTTGTATCCCAATTAACAATTCTTTCCCCTCTATAAATCAATTTATCATTATAGAGATCAACAAATGTTTTTCGAACGGCATCTGCTGGACCTTGATCCATAGTAAATTGTTCTCGACTCCAATCAGCTGAAGCTCCTAATCTTCGATGTTGTTCTGCAATCTTAACTCTTGAATTATTAACAAATTCCCAAACTTTAGATAAAAATTTTTCTCTGCCAATATCTTTTCTATTGATTCCTTCTGCATTTAATTGCTTTTCAACTAATGCATTCACCGCAATAGCAGCATGATCGACGCCAGGCAGCCATAAAGTTTTTTTTCCATTCATTCTATTCCATCTAATCAAACTATCTTCAATAGCTACTGTTAATGCATGGCCTAAATGCAATTCTCCTGTAAGATTAGGTGGAGGCATAACAATAGTAAATGGCTCCCCAGAACCTTGTGGTTTAAAAAAATCACTATTTTCCCAAAAATTATATATAGCTTTTTCAAATAGTTGAGCGTTGTAAGCAGAACTAGAAGAACTATTAATAATGTCTGTTATTTTTTCATTCACTTAATTACCAATCAATTTTAATTCTAATAACTAATTATTTTTATCAAATTTAAAATAAGAACTGAGCTGCCACATTCCAGGAAGCAAAGTAGCAGCTATTAAAATTTTAAAAATATCTCCAATAATAAATGGTGTTAAACCTAAGCTAATTGCTTTACTTATTCCAATGCTGTAACTAAAACTAAGCCATAAAACACCGAAAAAATATATGACAGCATTGCCAAGTATCATCGATGAAATTACTAAAAATGGTTTTCTATCCCAACCTTTTTCAGCCAATAATCCAACAAAATATGCTGCAATACCAAAGCCAATTAAATATCCTGCTGTAGCACCACTAAAATATTCCCAACCAGAACCACCTCCTGCAAATACAGGTAAGCCTACTATTCCCACTAGTAAATAAGAAAATATAGTAAATATACCTAACTTACTTCCATAAGACGAAGCTAGAAGCAAAACACCAAAAGTTTGTCCAGTGACAGGAACAGGTGTAAAAAATAAATTAATCCTAATTTGCGAAGTCATCCATAAAATTAAAATTCCTGAAATAACTAAAGTTATATTTTTCAACAAAGTATTACTACCAATAGGCAAAGTGTCGATTAAAGTGGGCATTTTATTATTGAAATTGTTTGTCTGTGAAAAACTCATTATAAATCCTTATCAATATTAGTACTGACATAGATAATAGCTTTTCATAGATAATATGTCATAATTATACAAAGATTTTATTCAAAGATAATGCAAAATGATTTACTTAAGGAAATATTAATGGAAGTACTAACAATCGGATATGTAGCAATAATTTGTCAAAATTTAGAAGAATCACTCAACTTTTATTGTAATGGACTAGGCTTAAAAAAAATATACAGTGAGCCAAATAGAGATGATAATGAATCAACCCAGATATTACTAGCGTCTCAAAATGGTCCTTGCCTAATGTTAATAGGACCAAATGATCCCAAAATGAAACTATCACAGGCAGCGTTAGGAGTAGGATCAATGCAATATTTAACGTTCTATGTTACAAATACGGAACTTGATAATGCATTTTATACTCTATCAAATGCAGGTATTCAAATCAGTGAAGAGATTAAGCGTGGTTACGAAAGAATCATTTTTATTGAAGATCCAAGCGGAACTTTAG
This sequence comes from Chloroflexota bacterium, assembly GCA_003228125.1. GTDB lineage: Bacteria > Chloroflexota > Dehalococcoidia > UBA2979 > UBA2979. The sequence continues at coordinate 47,399 of QGNP01000003.1, forward strand.
TTACACTAACTAGTTGGAAAGGGATAAACAGTTCTGACTTAAGTAACAACACGGAAAGATTAAAAAAAGCTGAATCTTTTAGAAGAACAGAAAAGTCAGAGTATATTCAAGAACATCATTTAGAAAAATAAAATTAAAAATTAAACATGTTGCAATTAAAAATAGTGACTGCAAGAATATCTTGTGACATAATAATCAAGTTGTAAATACAGATTACAGGAATAATATGCCCAAAAGAACCTGGCAACCCAAAACAAGAAGAAGACTAAGAAGACATGGTTTTCGATTAAGAATGGCTACTAGAGCAGGTAGAGCAATTTTAAGTCGAAGAAGAAATAAAAAAAGAACTGAATTAACAGTAAGTTAATAACTGCAGTTATTAACTGTGTAAAAAAACATAAATGAAAAAAAATAAAATAAGACTTCATAAAAATGATTTCGACAAAATATACAACGAGAGAAATATATCTCATTCTCGTTATGTAAAGCTATATACAGCATTCAATAGCTATGAACATTTCCGAATAGCATTCGCGATTAACAGAAAGCAAGCTGGTGCCGTAGAAAGAAATAAAATTAAAAGAAGAATTAAGAACATCATTAATAAAATTGAAATAAATAGAAATATTGACTGCATTATACATATAAAACCAATGATTAAAAAGGCTTCTTTCATTGATATAGAAAAAGACATCATCTCAATCATTGAAAATATACCTGAAAAAATTGCTAAATAAATATTTGGAGAAACATTAATTGAGTAAAATATTCATACAACTAATTGTCATTTATCAAAGAATTTTTTCTTATAACTCGTATGCAAGTTGCAGACATGCTCCAACTTGCTCAAGTTACTCAATTAATGTTTTTAAACAGTACGGAGCATTCATGGGGATATTTTTTACTATAAACAGACTCAGGAAATGTTTTTTCTACAAAAAACTATCTTACGATCCTATAGAAAACATTGAAAAAAATATTTTTTATACATTTTTTAAAATGTTTCACGTGAAACAAAACAATAATAGAATAGTAAAATGAGGTAAAACATGCCAATTGGTTCAGCTTGGAGATTCTTGATAGAAGATCCATTATTAAATATTTTAGTATCATTAAGTCATTTATTATTTGATTCATATGGCTTGTCTATATTAGCATTCACGCTTATTACAAGAGTAATCACTTTTCCATTGACTAAAAAAACTCTCAGCTCTATGAAAAACTTACAGACAATTCAACCACAAATACAAGAGTTACAAAAAAAATATTCGGATCCTAAGAGAAGATCTCAAGAAACTATGAAACTATATAAAGAAGCTGGTGTTAATCCGTTGGGTTGCCTGGGTCCGCAATTAATACAATTACCAATCTTTATAGGTCTTTATCAAGTAATAAGATTAACTTCGTCCCAAGAATTAGAGAAATTAAAAGAGCTAACAGAAAGATTATATAACTATCAATATTTAACTGATGCGATACCATTATCAAATACATTTTTATCTATGGACCTTGGGGCTAATGGAAAATGGTACTTAGCATTATTAGTTTTTATTTCTGCGTATATGCAACAAAAGCTATCTTCGTCTAGTAATCAGACCAATCAAAATGAACAACAAAAACAAATGAATAAAATGCTGCAATGGTTAATGCCAGTATTTTTTGGATATATAATATTCTCAGTTCCAGCTGGACTAGGAATATATTGGGCTGCAAGTACAGTAATGGGCATTATTTTACATATAATGTTTATAGGCTTACCTGAGGACAAATTGCAATTAATTCCTTTTGTAGGAATATTAATGAATCAAAAGACAACACATTCGAGTAATAATAAAACAAAGAGTTCAGTTCTAGAAAAAAATATTGATAGTGATGAAAATGCATCTAAAGAAAGGAAAAAAAACAATGAACCTAGTAGAGGTAAACGGAAAAACAGTAGAGGAAGCAATAGCACGAGCTCTAAAAAAACTGGGTCTTCCAAAAAAAGACGTAGAAGTTGAAATTGTATCATCAGGCAAAGCAGGTTTCTTAGGATTAGGTTCTGAAGATGCAGTTGTAAGAGTAACAGCGAAAAAAGGTACAAATCCTAGAAATCCAAATAAAAAAAATTATACACAACCTGTAAAAAAATCTTACAGCAATACAAATTCAAATATTAAATTACCATTGAATGTACCTGGAAGACCTAAAAATTTACCGACACAAATTACATCTGAGTACGTGGACAAAACTGACTTAGCTGGAAAAACCATTAGAGATATTTTAAATTATTTAGGTTTTGCAGATACAGCAATAAAAGCAAAAAATCCAAAAACTGAGGAAGAGGGCTTAGGAAGAATAGAAGCATCTTTTAATATAACTCCAAAGTCACGAGATTTAAAAAAAGATTTAGGGATATTAATAGGAAAATCTGGATTTACAATTCGGTCTTTGCAAACAATTGTTGGGTCTATTGTTAGTCAGCAAACTAAAGAAAATACATTTTTTAACATTGATATAGACTCATACAAATCAAGAAAAAATGAAGCACTCTCAGAAATGGCAATGAATATCGCTGATGAAATACGTATAACAAAAGATCCCGTGACCCTGGAGCCAATGCCTGCATCTGAAAGAAGGATAATCCATTTAGCTATAGAAAAAGAAGATCTTGTCGCTTCAAGAAGTATTGGAAAAGGCATTGAAAGAAAAGTAGAAATTTATTTAGAAAAAAAAGATTAGCAAATTTATCTTACATAATAGATAATATAATAATATGCCTGCAAATATAATTTCAATCAGCAATCAAAAAGGTGGTGTTGGTAAGACAACTAGCGCAGTATCCTTGTCTGCTGGCTTAGCACTAAAAGGATTTAAGACATTACTTATAGATTGCGACCCACAAGGAAATGCAAGTTCATCACTTGGTTATCAAAATTTTCAAGATAATACGATATACGATATACTAATAAATGAAGAGTCTATTGCAAATGTAATAATCAATTCAAATATAAACAAGCTGTATATTGTTCCTAGCAATAAAAATTTATCAGGAGCAGAAATAGAATTAGTTGACATAATAAATAGAAATGATATTTTAAAACTTGCAGTAGCAACCATAAAAAATGAGTATGATTATATAATAATAGACACTCCGCCAGCTTTAGGAATTCTGACAATAAATTGCCTAAATGCATCAATGTGGATATTAATTCCAGTACAAGTTGAATATTTTGCCTTAGAAGGCTTAAATAATCTAATGAGTACTATTGATTTAATTAGAAAAAAAATGAATAGTCAATTAGAAATACTGGGAATAATTTTAACAATGTTTGATAAAAGAAATAGGTTAAGTTTTGAAATTGAAGATGAGATTTACAAACATTTTAATAAATTAATGATAGGAACCATACCGCGATCTGTTAGATTAGCAGAATCACCTAGTCATGGAGTTCCAATTCAAATTTACGATCCTAAATCAACCGGTTCTCAAGCCTATAATAAAGTAATTATTGCAATAATAGAAAAAATGGAAAATGTGATTAAATAAATGAATAAAAAAACCAGACTTGGCAGAGGATTAGATGCACTGTTAACAAATAATGAAAATTTACAAAGCTTACAAGAAGTATTACAAAATATTGACATTGAACTGATAGCACCTAATCCGAACCAGCCGAGAAAAAAATTTAACAAAGAAGAATTGCTAACGCTAACTGAATCAATTAAAATACATGGATTACTACAGCCTATTATAGTAACGCCAACAAAATACCCATCCACTGATAAAAAATATATCTTAATTGCCGGTGAAAGAAGATTAAGGGCTAGCAAGCAAGCTGGTGTAAAAAAAATTCAAGCAATCATTAGAGATTCCACTGAAAATAAAAACTTTGAACTAGCAATTATTGAAAATGTTCAGAGAGAAAATTTAAATCCTATTGAAGAAGCACTAGCATTTAAGAAGCTAGGAGAAAAATATCATTTAACTCAAGAGGAAATTTCTAAACAAATTGGTAAGTCTAGACCTGTGATTGCTAATTCAATAAGACTCTTAGATTTACCAGAATCTATCCAACAATTAATAGAATCAAATGTAATTAGTGCTGGTCATGCTAGGCTGATATTGTCAATACAAAATAATGAACAACAAATAGAAGTAGCTCAAATCATACAAAAAAAGAAGTTAAGCGTCAGAGATTTAGAAAAATTTTTATTAATATTCAATAAAGAAAATAAAATCGATAAAAATACTGTTGTTGACCCAGATATAAATGCTTTAGAATCAGAGTTCATAAAAATATTTGGTACCTCTGTAAAAATAAATATTAACAAAAAAAATATAGGCAATATAAGAATAAACTTCCATAGCATTGATGAATTTGAGGGTATTTTAGAAAAAATGAAAAGTAGCAACGGTGGTAAATTGTAAATGTCAAGAATAGATTTCGTTACTGGAGCGCCTGTTAGATACGCTGAGCAAGTTTCAGAGCTTGCTAAGCTAGCTAATGATACAAAAAGATACATTCCGATACAAAAAAAACAAAGTGCCGCAGATATCCATCATGATGAAGCAAAATGGGAAAATCATAGGATAGTTTGCCATATGAGAAATTACGCAGCTAATATTAATACATTAATGAAACGTATGCTTATTGATACCGATCCAAGCCAGCTAATTTGGAATGAACAAGAGACTTATGTCAATTTAAACCAATCTGAGAAAGAAACTCTATATATTTTTAATCAATTTAAATCACTCGTTGAAGAAATGGTTTTTATGTTATCAAAAACTCCAGATGCTGCATGGGGCAGAGCTGGTAAACATGTATATTTAGGAAGAGTATCAGTTAAGCAACTTGTTAAATGGCATACTAACCATATCAAGCAACATATACAGCAACTAAAAGAAACAGAATAATTTAAATATTTTTATTTATAAAAGGCAAATCAATCATTAAAACCTCTATGGAAATATGAGTGTTTATGCTCTTTGAGACATCATTTTTTAATGCATTTAATGCATTAAGGCCTTGAACAATCTGAAAAAGTTCAAGGTTATAATTGTTAATAAAAAAACTTGGGGTATTACTCTGTTCAAATTTCACATACAGATGCCATCTCAGCCAATCTTCCCAGCAAAATAAAATTTCAAAAAATATTTCATTGTCTTTTCTAAAAATTGTAAAAAGTTTATCTGCATAATCAAATCTAAAGTTAATATCTGAAATTAATAATTTATGAAAATCATTATAATAATCTTTTAAAATATCAATAGCATCATTATTTTCATATAAAAAAATAGCTCGTTCGATCCTATTTCTACTAATTACTGATAGGTCATGTGCAAAATTTTTGTTTGTTGAATAGTTGTCAATTAAAAATGCTTCCAATTGTTTTTTTTTCATTGGATTAACAGTAATGATTTGGCATCTTGATGAAATAGTATCAGGAACAGACTCTGTTTCATCAGCAAGTAATAAAAATACGGAAGATATCGGTGCATCTTCTAGAGTTTTTAAAAGAGCATTAGCAGACTCAATATTCAGATACTTTAAATTATTAATAATAAAAACTTTTATATTTGAGCGATTAGGAGAAAGATTAGAAAGCCTATTAAGTCTTTTTATTTGACAAATCCGTATATATCGTGAGCCATCTTTACTATGATCTTTATGTTTCGAATCATTTAAATCACAAAGACCTCCTACCTCAATATACACGACGTCAGAATGATTATAATTTTCAATATCCGAACAATCAGAACAATTGCAATCTGTAGTTGACTGATTATTACATAATAAAATTTTTGAAAATAAAGATACTATAAAATTTTTACCAGCATTTTTAGGACCTACAAATAAATATGACCCTTGAGGTAATGAATTTTTAAAAAAAAATCTATACCGACTAATTATTGGTTCATATATATTTTCCAAAGATTTTGTAATAGCTTTATTCATTAATAGCCTATGGAATATTTATAATATCTTCATCCAAAGAAATAATATCTGAAATTGATTCTCTTCTTCTAATTAATGTAGATTTATTGTTGTGTACTAATATTACTGCAGGCTTATAAGCTAAATTATAATTAGATGCCATTGCAAGTTGATATGCACCTGACATAGGCATTGCTATCAATTCATCTCTTGTTAATTTAGGTAAATGGATGTCTTTAATAAGATAATCACCTGACTCACAATATTTACCAGAAATAGTTACAATTTCTTCAGGTTTCCTATATACATCTTTTACAGGAATAGCATAATATTTTGCATCATACAAAGTTGGTCTAATATTGTCAGCCATTCCACCGTCAACAGAAACATAAGTGCGTACATTAGGAATTTCTTTTCTAGTACCAACTTTATATACTGAAACAGCAGATCGAGCTAATAAAGATCGTCCAGGTTCAATAAACATTTTAGGTAAATCAATTCCATATTTTTTACAATTAAATTTAATTGCATTTGAAATTGCTATTGCAAATTCTTCGATGGTTGGAGTATCCATATCAGGTTCTGAGACAACTCCAAAGCCTCCACCAGGAGAAAATTCAGAAACATTTAATGAATATTTATCTAGACAAATATTTTTAATAAAAGAAAACATTTTATCAATTGCTTTTACATATGGATCTGTAATATTAATAGGACTGCCAAGATGAGCATGAATGCCCCTGAAAGAAATATTACTTGATTCAGAAATTAATGAGATAGCATCTTCTGCTGATCGGTCTTCAATACTTAAGCCAAATTTTGAGTCCTTAAGGCCGGTAGTAGTTTTTTCATGTGTAAAAGGGTCAATATTAGGTGTGACTCTAACTAATACATTCTGTTTAATATTAATATTTTTTGCAATCTCATTAATAATTTGAATTTCTTCAATATTGTCAATAACTATCGCTCCAATATTATTCTTAATAGCTAAACCTAATTCTTCAACTGTTTTATTATTGCCATGAAAATAAGCATTCTCTAAGCCTATTTTAGCTGCAATTAGCATGCTCATCTCACCATGGGAAACAACATCAAATTTAACTCCTAGCTTATGCAATAATTTTGCAAATGGAAGATTTAAAAAAACTTTTGAAGCATATAAAATATCTACTTCACCATATTGCATTTCAAAAGCATTATAAAAATCATTATAAATTTTTTTAATGGTCTCATAGTCATAAATATACAAAGGCGTGCCAAATTTACGTGCTAATTCATGAATATTTAAATTACCAATTGTTAAGGTATCATCAGCATTAACAGAAGTTGTAATTGGGAATAGTTTATCAATAAGCAAATTATTGTGTTTCATTAATTACTTAAAATATCTCAAGATTATAAAACCTTCCAATTATTATTATTAATTTGTAATTTAATTTTATTCAATTCCTTCAATCTATGTAAGTGCGAATGAATTTGATTCATAGCAGAATTTTTTAAACTTTTATCAAGATTGACATAAATTGCTTTAAAAATAGATTTGTCTGTCTTTTTACCTAATTTAATTAAGCTTATAATTTGATTTTCTCTTTCAATACGATGTTGAATTAAGCGATTTATTTTCTCTTTAGGATCATTAATAATTGGTCCATGACCTGGAGCTATATATTTTAATTTATATCTCTTCAATCTATTTAAACTATTAAGATATTTAGTCATGTCTCCATTAGGGGGGGCAGAAATTGCTACTGTATCATAGCCAAGAATAGTATCTCCTGAAAACAAAATCCTTTCATTAGTAAATAAATAACAATTTGAACCCAAGGTATGACCTGGTGTATGTATAACTCTTATTTTTAATGACCCAAATTTAATCAATTCACCTTCTTGAATATAATTATCTACAGGTGTCTTTTTTCTTTCGTCTTCCCAAATTTTTCTTTGAATACGTAATTTCTTTGAATATTTTTTTTCTTCAGTAATATCCGCTCTCAAAGATTTTTCTTCTAATCTATGAATCATTACTGAAGCATTAAAATATTCTGATAATTTCCTTGCTCCAGAAGAATGATCGGAATGATTGTGAGTGAGTAAAATAGAGTGAATTTTAATACCTGATAATTCTTTATTAATATATTCTTTTAATAATAAAAAAGAATTGTCATCTCCAAAACCACTGTCGATAAGTACTGCATCATTTTTAACTTTTACTATCCATGTATTAGGTGCAGGAAAACCTTTAAATATCATTGAATTATTAACAATGTGCTGAGTAACAGAAGAAGTAATATTCTTTGTAGTATAACTCACATTTTTTGATATTTTATTTTTAGACAAATTTATCTCAAATCAATATAGATATTATTATTAAATAATTATTCATACCAAACATTAACATAATAAATTTTAATTGAGGAATAAAAAGGTTATATTTTTAATATAAAGAAAATGAAAAAAACAAAAAAATTCCATAAACTTCTAAATAAATGGTATGAACAAAATCAAATTGATTTTGCTTGGCAAAATACACAAAATCCATATCATGCGTTAGTAGCAGGATTTTGTGCTCAACAAACACAAATAACAAGGGTGATTCAAATATGGAAAAAAATAATCCATAAATATCCAGAATTAAAAGATATTGCAAAAGCAGAAACTAGTGATTTATTAATTATTTGGAGCAATACGGGATATCCAAAAAGAATAATAAACCTTAAAAAAACATGTGAAATAATTTTAAATAAGTATAATGGTAAAATTCCTCTAGAAAAAGAGCACCTTCTTAATTTGCCAGGAGTAGGCCCTTATACTGCATCTATAATAGAGTGTTATGGATATAAGAAAAATATTCCTGCAATTGATATTAATTTTGAAAGAATTTTAGGAAGATTTTTTTTAGGAAAAAATAAAAAAAACAATAATCTAGATAAAATATTAGATGATTTATCTAAAATAAATCAATTTTCTTTTTGGAATCCTGCAATTATGGATTTTGGTGCATTGATCTGTAAATCTAAGCCTAAATGTGAGATCTGCATTTTAAATAAAAACTGTAGTGCATTTATTAATAATATAGAAATGAAAATAAAGAGTGAGCAAATAGAATTTCATGGATCAAATAGATATTATCGAGGTAAAATATTAAAAAATTTAAGAGAAAGAAAAAACAATAATATTCAAATAGATAAATTATATTTAGAGCTTGAACAATTACCAGATAAATTACGGTTCCAAGAACTTCTAATAGACTTAAATAAGGATGATCTTATTTGGATTAAAGGTAATAAAATTGGACTAGGCGCCAACAAAAAGAATTAAAATCTTACTGTCTGCTAGGCAATCCTGTTGCAAAATCAATACTTTGACTACCATATACATCAGATGAGTCTTCTAAAGAAGGATCCCATTTCCCATCAATAGGAATATCTGTAATAATTGATTCTGTTGTTAGCATCAGTGAAACAACGGAAACAGCATTTTCAAGTGCTATCCTTGTAACTTTAACAGGATCAACAATGCCTAATTTAAACATATCTCCGTATTCACCATTAGCTGCATTGTATCCAATATTATTAGCTTTATTCACAACTTGATCGATTACAACTGGTCCTTCTTCTCCGGCATTAATGACGATTTGATTAAGCGGTTCTTGAAGAGCTGCATACACCATTCGTACGCCTGTTCCTTCATCAGTTCCAGACAACTTTTTTATTAAAGGTTGTAGCTTTTCTCTTGCTCTGATATATGCAATTCCTCCACCTGGAACAATGCCTTCATCAATAGCTGCTCGAGTAGCATTTAAAGCATCATCTACTCTAAATTTTTTCTCTTTTACTTCGATCTCTGTTACTCCGCCGACTCTAATAATTCCTACGCCACCAGACAACTTGGCAATTCTTTGTTTAATAATGTCTTCTTCAAAAGGAGAATCATCAACATCGAGTTGTTTTCTTAATTCTTGAATCCTATTATAAACTTGATTTTCAGTCCCTTTTCCTCCAATAATTGTTGTAGCTTTACCATTAGAAATTACTTTTTTAGCTCTACCCAGAGCTGCTACTTCAATGCCTTCAAGAGTAAATCCAAGTTCGGGATTAATAAACATACCACCTGTTACCGAGGCAATGTCTTCGCACATATTCTTTCTTCTTTCACCAAATGAAGGTGCTCGAACAACTAAAGGATTCAAATTCCCTTTCATTTTATTCAAAACCATCGTTGATAAAATTTCATCTTGCATTTCATCACAAAAAATTACTAAATTCTTAGTAACTTTAATTAATTTTTCTAAAAGAGGGACCATTTCTTGAACATTATCTAATTTTAAATCTGTAATTAAAATATGTGGATTGTCAATTATACATTCAAGTCTATCTTTATCAGTGGCAAAATGAGGTGACATCCACCCATTCTCTATTTGCATTCCTTCAACTACCTCTGATTCCATTTCAACAGATTTACCTTCTTCGACAGTAATCACTCCATCAGTACCTACTTTAGTAAGTGTATCAGCAATTAAAGTACCGATTTCTTCATCACTATTAGCAGCGATAACGGCAACTTGCTGGACAATTGATTGATCAGCAACAGGTACAGCAGCTTTTTTTAACGATTTAGATACAACTGTCAATGCTTGATCCATTCCTCTTCGAATTGCCATTGGGTTTGCTCCAGCAGCAACATTTTTCATACCGTGATGAAATAATGCTTGTGCTAAAACAGTAGCTGTCGTAGTTCCATCACCAGCTAATTCATTAGTTTTAATCGCAACTTGTTTAACAAGTTGCGCACCAAGATTATGAAATGGATGAGGCAATTGAATATCTTGAGCAACTGTGACGCCGTCTTTTGTAAATACTGGTCCAATAGCTGGTTTATCAAGAACGACATTTCGACCCTTAGGACCCAAAGTCACCTTAACTGCATTTGCAAGAACATCTACTCCTATGCGTAGATCGTGCCTTGCTTTTTCACTAAAACGAATCCATTTTCCTGTTTCAGCCATTAAAAACCTCCTGTATTAAACAAAGTTTCCTTTATTTAGACAAAATTATGTCTAAGCTTTCTTTTTCTTTGTAGTAGAACTAACGCGAGCTAAAACGTCAGAAGCTCTTACTATAATAAGATCTTCATAGTCAGTTCCAGCAAATTTTTGATATATCACTACATCTCCGACCTTAAGGTCAATTTCTTCTATGTTACCTGAATCATTAATTTTACCAGGACCCACTGCAATCACTTTGCCCTCTTGAGATTTTTCTTTTGCAGAATCTGGTATAACTAAACCAGAAACTGAAACTTCTTCTTGTTGAATTGGTTGAAGAACTACATAATCGCTTAGAGGAGATACATTATTACTCATTTTAAACTCCTTATAACTTACATATAAATTTATTCTTACTTGTTAATTAACTTAAAACTTCCCAAGCAGAGCAAAAAAAAGTTTAGCATCATGGTATTCATAGAGCTAGGGTAAAAAAAATTATTTTCAATTCTTATCTATTATTTTCAATTTTTATCTATTAAAAGATCTCCACGATTCATAGTTGAATAAATATCAATGAGACTGCATGGATCAATAAAATCATCTTTATGTCGAAATGCAGCTGCAGCTATCATGGCAGCATTATCAGTGCATAATTTTGGAGAAGGAATAAATACTGGAATTTTAATTTTTGTTTTTGCAACTTCTCGTAGCCTACTATTTGAAGCTACTCCTCCTGCAAGAAGCACAGACTGAACATTTAGCTCATTAAGCAAAGTAATAGTTTTTGATATTAAAACATCTACAACTGATTCTTGAAACGACCAGGCAATTTCTTCAACTGGTAAGTTTGGAAATTTATTCTTAAGATTAAGTACGGCAGTTTTAAGGCCGGAAAAAGAAAAATCATGAGTACCTGGCAACCATGCTCTTGGCAATTCAATATCAAATTTCTTCGCTTCATTAGCTAAGGCAGCAATAGCCGGACCACCAGGATATCCTGCTCCTAACATCCTACTCACTTTGTCAAAAGCCTCTCCAGCAGCATCGTCTCGAGTACCACCAATTCTCTTAAAATTACTTGCGCTGTCCATATAAATTAATTCAGTATGGCCTCCAGAAACTACCAATGCAACTGCTGGTAAAATTGGCATATTGCCTTCTAGCCAATTAGCATAAATGTGACCTTCAATATGATCGACAGGAATAAATGGTTTTTTTGTTGCAAAAGCCATAGACCTCGCATATGAAAACCCGACCATGAGTGCTCCTGGTAAACCAGGTCCAATAGTAGCTGCTATATAATCAATAGATTCAATTTGAACACCAGCGACATTTAATGCTTGATCAGTTAATTGTGAAATAATTTTTAAATGTTCTCTAGCCGCAACTTCTGGCACAATTCCACCAGTTTTATTATGCATTAAAACTTGAGATTGAATAAGATTACATAAAATTTTTGTTCCATTTTCTACAACAGACACACTTGTTTCATCACAGGAACTTTCAAAAGCAAGAATTAACATATTTTAAAATCCAAACTTAATTATTCTAATAATAAGATATCAAAAACTGCAGATCCAGTTAAAACATAAAGACCTTCATAAGAATCATGCAAAGACAACGAGCGAATATCGATAAAAGATTCATTGCTCCATTGTTTTAAAAAACCATTTTCATAGGAACAAGAAATAATTCTTTTATTAATAATATCGGCAATAAAAATTTCTTTAGTAAGTGAATTATAAGCAATGTCAATAATGCCAGTCGGGTATTTATCTATACCTAAGCAAGCTAATTTGATTAAGCTATCTCTAATCATAAATACCTCATTAGAAGAAAAAACAAAGAAGTCATTATGCAAACTCATGCCTGTAATAGTAGGATCAATTTCTTGCAATACAATTTTTATATCAACGTCATAATTTAATGGTTCGTCCGGTGATGGAGTTAATGAAACGATATTTCTATTATTTTTATCATAAATGTATAGCGTAGAATCATGTAACTGCATGCTTTCGATAGATGATAATAAGCCTAAATTAGCAAGTGGAATTTGCTGAAGATTATTATTTGCTAATTTAACAAAAAGATTATTTTTATCATCAAAAATAAATAATTGCCTTCTATTTTTATGAAAAAACATATGTAATGGTTTGCCTAAATTTACATTGTTTATCTTCGTATTTTGACGAAATATTTCAATAATTAATTCTGGAATTTTTTGATTATACTGAAAAATTCTAGACGAACCAGAATCAAAAAACCAAAATAAAGAACCATAGTGTATCAAAGTTTGCGGGTAAAAATTACTAGCAAATTCATTTTTAAAAACAATTTTTTTCGAAGAATCATTTAAAATTATGTTATTATCTAATTGTTTTTTGTTGTCAAAAACTTTTTCAAAAAGATTCAGTATTTGATTATCTAACTCATAAATCGATGCTTCTTCTATTAAAAATAATCCTCGATTAACTGTTTGTCTCTGTAGCTGCTTGTCTTTTAAAATTATTGCCTTGTTATAAGTCTCCAATGAATTATTAATTTGGAAAGTAATTTCATCCAATTGATTCTCTGAATAATTTATTCCAAGTGAAGTAAAAAAAGAAAAGGTAAGGAAGGAAGTAAAAAAAAGAAAAGTAAATAATGCAAATAAATTAAACTTAAACCATCGATGCTTTATTATATAAGACAACACCGATGGTTTTTTATATAGAACAATTTTAGATATATCTAAAAAGTCTGATTTCCAAAAAAATCTTTTTGCATTTTTTGAAATAAAAGATGGCTCCCTAGTCAATAATTTATTATTAAAATTCATTTCAGGTGATTTATTTTTAATAATATTATCAAAATCTAATTGCTTAGTTTTTTGCTCTAAGAAAAAAGTACCTTTAGGTAAATTTTTATTTAAAGCATCATTTGATATATAGCAAACATTAATATTTTTTATTTTCCTTAAATGGATAAACATATCTTCAAAAGCTCTTTGCGATCCACTTTTTAAAATTGAATGTAACTTATTTTCATTAATTTCAGTTAATAATTCTTTGGAAGCTAAAACTAGATCAAAATTAGATAAATCAACTTTAATAAATTGTGGTTGGAATTGATTTTTAGAACCTAAAAAATCTGTATTTGCTAACGTCTCAATCCTAGGTATTTTCAATTTTGTTTTTTCAATAATTTTGATCAAATTCAAGCCAGCATTGCCAATAATAATTTTTTTATCAAAAAAAACCATGCAAGAAACACTGATCTCAATTTTATGTTCTAATAAAGAATGTTCATTTTGCTTAAGAATTTTATTATTAGTTACATTTAAAGATTCTAACAATCTTCCAGTAATTGAAAGATTGCTTCCTATAAAAGTAGAAGATATTAACTCTAAAAATTCAGCACAAAATGAAATTGAGTGAGTATTTTCTGGTTGAGCAAAAATTAATATTCTTTGAAAGGGAGAATCAAAATTCTCAGAATGATCAATGATAAATGGATTATTTTTTATTATTATTCCATTAGAAATAAAAAATGAGCCAATCCAATAAGACATAAAATACTCTATACTCGTGTTTATAAAAATTATATTACTTTAAATACATAATGAAGAAAATAAACCTTTTATAAAAAATTTTTATTTTATAAAAGAATAAATATCCAGTCTCATAATCATTAATAAATAATATACTGAATTTATGAAAAACAACATCGAATTAGAAAAATTGACTGAACGTTTAAAAAAATTATTAAATAAAAGTTTACCTTTGCCCCCAATTGAAGGTGCTTTTTTTATATGTGGAATAGAAATAAATCTTGAAAATAAAATAAAAAATCAGCCATTTACAATACTGCTTGAAGATAGCAATTTTTATGAGCTTTCTATTGAATATAATGTACCAATAAACAATACTTTAGACAGAATTTCTCAAAGAAGTGAAAATTTGATAAAATTGGAATTAACAGATGATGCAAAAATGTTGCATTTATTAAAAGCTATTGAAATATTAGAAAGTATAAAAAATAAGATTATTGATTAATTTCATTATCAAAATAATCACCACTTTTACCACCTTTTTTTTCTAACAATTTAATATTTTGCAATTTAATACCATGAGAAATTGACTTAGTCATATCATAAATTGTTAAAGCTGCTAAAGTAACTGCTGACAGTGCTTCCATTTCAACTCCAGTCTGTCCAAATGATTCGACAAAAGACTTTATAACTATGATACAGCTGTCATTGCCTGCATTTATCTCAGGTAATACTATTTCAATTTCGACATTACTAATTGGTATAGTGTGACAGAGTGGAATCATTTTATCAGTATTTTTTACTGCTAAAATACCTGCAATTTTGGCTGTAGAAATAACATCACCTTTAGTAATTTCTTGATTCGATATTTTTCTAATAATCTCATCATTGACAACTAATTCACAGATTGCTGAAGCAGTACGCTTTGTGTGTTTTTTATCAGAAATATCAGTCATTTTTATTGAATGATTTGAAAACATATAAAACCCCTATCTATAAATACAATAATTTATCCACCAATATATGGCATTTCAACCTTATTTTTCTTTTTTTGAAAACCAATTTGATTTCTAATTTCTGAATATCTATCATCTCTTTTTTGCCAAATATTAGAAATAAGCTCAGTAAGTTCATTGTCGTCAATGCCACTTCTTAGTTGATTTTTAATATCAAAGCCAGACAAGCTAAAAAGACATGTAAACAATTTACCATCAGAAGACAGCCGAATTCTTGTACATTCTGAACAAAAAGGCTGAGTGACAGAAGAAATAAAACCTAATTCTAAAGAATTATCAAGTAGTTCAAATCTATTCGCAACTTCTCCATTATAATTTTTTATAATACTTTTTAATGGATACTTAGAATGAATTTTTCTTTGTAAATCCAATGATGGCACAACTGCATCTTTAGACCAGTGATTAGTACTTCCCACATCCATAAATTCTATAAATCTTAATACAATGCCTGAATGTTTAAAATGATCAATCATTTTAAACACATGATCTTCATTAATATTTTTCTTGATAACCATATTAACTTTAACTTTCATATTTGCATTAATTGCTGCATCAATTCCTGACAAAACATCTCGATAAGAGTAGTTAGTATCACTAACTGCTCTAAAAATACTGTCATCGATACCATCTAAACTGACAGTTACTCTTGATAAGCCTGCATTTTTTAAATCAATTGCATACTTATTTAATAAAATACCATTAGTCGTCATTGCTAAATCTAGATTTGGAATTTGATTTAATAATCCAAGTAATTTTGATAGATCATTTCTCAATAGAGGTTCGCCACCAGTAATTCTGATTTTCTCAATACCTAGGCCGTGAAAAATTTTAGCAATTCTATAGATTTCCTCAAAATCCAAAATTTCATTTTTAGCTAGAAACTTATAATCTTTGTTATAAGTTTCTTTTGGCATACAATAAGTGCACCTAAAATTACACTTGTCAGTCACTGAAATTCTTAAATCTCTTAGAGGTCTTTGTAACGAATCATTGATGATCATTTAGAGATGATATCCTTTTCTGAATTTTTAAGTGAATAAATTAAAGCTTGAGCAGCTTTTGCTCTATGACTTATATCATTTTTCCGATTACCTATTTCGGCCATTGTTTCACCAGAAACTAATTCAAAAATTGGATCATATCCAAAACCATCATTGCCTCTATTTTTACAAATAATTTCACCGCTAATTTTTCCTTCACGAACAATCATGTCTCCACCAAAAAATTTAATCACTAAAATAGCTCTAAAAATAGCACTCCTGTCTTCATTAATAATACCGTTTAATAAAGTTAATAAATGTTCATTTCTTTCTGTATCAGAATTTACATTTTGACCACCCATCCTAGCAGAAAATATTCCTGGATAGCCATTTAAAGCATCGACTTCTAGCCCTGAATCATCGGCTAAAATTGGTAACGTAGTAAAATTCTCATAAGCAATAATTTTAGCAACTGCATTTTCTAAATATGAAGATCCTGATTCAATAACTTCTAATTTTGGAATATTAATTTCTGATGGAGAAATAATTTTCCAGTTACTTTTTTCAAAAAGTAACTTCATCTCATTAATTTTGTGCATATTTGACGAAGCAAATAATATTTGATTATTCAAAACCTATTCCGATTAAACTTCAGACCATCTATTACTTAATTTATTTGCTACTGTTGGCATTGTGGTATATTCCATTTCATCTAAAGGCAATCTGTGTGGCTCAAAAGGTCCGTGCTTTCTTAAATAGTCAGAAATATCATTCGCTTCAGTTCTTGCATTGTCAAAAGATGGATCATCAAACATGTCTCTAGGACCGATAAGTTTTCCATCAGCTAATTGAAAACCTAAAGCAACAACTCTAGGAGGTCCATCAAACCTTGAGGGATTCGATTGATCTAAGGATACTGGCATCCAAGGTCCATAATGAGAACCTCGCATAAAACCTTCTACTGTCCAAGCAGTAGTAAATGCTTCTAGAACTTCTCCAACTGCTGGATAATCACCTTGACATCTAACAATTGCTGCTGGATCATCTTTGCCAACGTATTTACCAGCAATTTCAGAAAGTTTATCAGTAGATGATACGCACGCAATAGAATTGCTAGTTCTACTAATAATTCTCTTTATAGCATATCGTGAAGGTGAGCCAATAAATATTAACAAATCATACATCTCCTCAGGAGTATTTAGGATAATTTTTTTATGTTCTTTTACATCATGCACTTCAAATGCAAAGCCTTTATGCAAAGATTCTGAGATAACCAATCCTGCTGTATTAAATGGGTCAGCAAACATTTTATAAAAAGGTAAATTAAACGAACCTGCTGAAGTTTTATCTCCCATAAAAACAATAACTGGTTCTGAAGGTCTCTCTTCATATTCTAATTCTGCAGAACCAGGACCTGCTCCCTTAATATTGCCAGAAAAAGCATCTACAAGTAAATCTTGTCCAGCTCCATAAAGATGAAGTTTTTTTGCAACTTCCGTGCCATCAATAAATGAATCCCAGGCAAACTCATGAACTTCTGTATTATCTTGACCATTGTCATGTGACATAATTAAAAAAGCATCATCACCACATGAATGAACTTGTCCATCTATCAATAAGTTATCGTTAATCGCTTTACCAATATTTGCTCGAAGCACACTCATAACATCTGGATGCATGCCTGAATGACCTACGAATCCACCAATGTCTGCTTTTATAACACTTAAAGTTCTAGTCATCAATTTTCCCCTTTATAATTAGTTTTTACAGAATAATACTAAAAGAAATACAATTAAATATGTTCATTTTCAATAATCAATTTTCACATTTTATTATATCAGATAAAAAGTTATAGGCTTGCTCGGCAATTGGAAGTGTGTACCCTCGTAAATCCCATTCGATATCCAATTCAGAATCTATATAAGATTTTATAACATCAATTCTCTTAACAGCACTATTAATTTGATGATTTCTATCTAATGGTTTAAAGCCTTGTAATTTTCTCATTCCTTCTCTGCCTCCTTCAGGAATGTACCAATTTCTAATAGAAAACCCACATCCAGCTATATATAGCAATCTACCTACAGGCGTAGCATCAGGAGGAACACCAACAAGTAGAGACCTTGCTGTTAATCGTCTAATGGTTGAATCATACTCAATCATCATATGGCCACCTGATGGTATTAAATCACCTAATTTTTCAAAAAAATCCAATTCTAATTTTTCTGATACAGTAAATTGCGAAGAATCAGAAAAAAATAATTCATTTCTATAAACAAGTATTTCCAACCAATTATTTCCAGGATATTTACCAGTATTTATCAAACCAAGAATTAATGGCTCCAGAGATTTTTGATTATTAACATTTAAAAATAATTTGAAATATTCTGCACCTACATTATTTTTAGGACCGATTTCAACATCAAGAAATATTTGCTCTTCAAAAGCACGGTCAGCAAGACTCGCAAGTTTATGATTAGATTTTTTATCTATTGAGGTCCAAATAATTTTCATCTATTTATTTTATTTAATTTAATGGCTTAATATTAAATAAAATAACAATATAAATATATAAAATATAAAAAAATATTAATGAGAATAAATTTGTCCAATAAAATAACTTCCCCAAAAGAGTCTAGCAAATTCAAAGAAGTTGCCCAATCATTACTCTCACGATCAAATTTTGAAAAAAAAGGTCAGAAAAAAGAAAACAAAAAATGGAAAATAGGACACATTCAAAATTATCTAAATAAAAATAATTGCTTTGCAGATAGGAACACATTCCATATAGCTGGTTCCAAGGGCAAAGGATCTACGGCAAATTTTATTAATGGAATTATGAATGAAACTTTGAAAAGTATCTATCTATTCACTTCACCTGATTTACATTCTCTAACAGAAAGAATAATAATAAATAATAAAAAAATATCCAAAAAAAAATTCATAGAAATTGCTAAAAAATATACAGAAAATAAAGAATTTAATAACTGGTCATATTTTGAACTATTGACACTCATAGGATGGGAAGCTGCTAGTAAAAATAAATGTGATTGGCAAATTATTGAAACTGGTCTAGGGGGTAGATTAGATGCAACTAACGCAATGACAAAAAAAACAGTTAATATCATTACTCCCATTGACTATGAACATACAGAAATATTAGGTAATTCTCTTAGAGAAATCGCAAAAGAAAAAGCTGGCATTATTCAAAAAAAACAACATGTAGTAATAGCATTCATGTCTAATGTTCCCAAAAATGAAATTATCAAGAAAGCAAAATATTTGCAAGCACAAATCCACATAATGGATTTAGAATGCAAAATTCTTTACAAAGAACAAACATTAACATCCCAAATAATAGATGTTACAACTCCTTTAAGAACCTACAAAAATATAATTTTAAACATAACTGGGAAACATCAAGCAGAAAATGCAGTGACTGCTATAAGGAGTTGCGAAATAGCATGGAAAGAAATATATAAAAAAGACATCCCTGCAAAATATATTATAAATGGGCTTTCTAAAGTTTTCCTTGCTGGAAGAATTGAAAAAATAAATGATAGCCCGCTTATAATAATTGATAGCATGCATACAGCATTGTCAGCTAAAAGATTAGAAGAATCATTAAATGACATCACTCTTCCCTCCCAAAGAGTCATAATATTTGGAAGTTTAAAAAATAAAAAAATTAATTTAATTGCAAAACAAATATGCAATAAGAATACGCGCATTATTATTACTAAACCTAATTCAGAACGCGCAATGCCAATAGAAAAAATAAAATATATATTCACTCAATACACAGATAGAATATCTACTGCGGATAACTTAGAAACAGCTTTAAATAGTATATCAAAAAAAGAAAAGATAAATAAATACATTCTAATAACTGGTAGTATATATCTAATTTCTGAGGCAAGAGAAAAAATCCTATCAATTAAAGGAGATAGGGAACTTGGTTTAAGATAAAGATAAAATTTCTACAGCATTTTCGCCCAAAATTAAATCTAAATCAATTTTTTTAATTTTTGATTTTGAAATAAATCTAATATCTTCCAACTGACTAATTAACGGATAATCAGATCCCCATAACAGCTTATTTGGACCTATCTGTTTTATGATAAATTCAAGAACAACATTTCCATACAAAAATTTTAATGCAGCAGTGTCGAACATAATTTTTCTTTTTAATATCAAGTCACGAACATGAATTAAAGATGAGTACAATGGCAAGCCAGCTCCCATATGCGATGCAATAAAATTGCCTTTAAGGGGGAGAGCATAACAATTTAAAATTTTCCATAAATCAATCAAAGTTAGGCCACCGTCCTTGCCTGTGTAAAATTTTCCAACTGGTTCAGTAGTATGAAAAGAAATATTCAAATTATAATTATCAATAGATTCAAAAAGCTGAGGAATAACATTATTAATCAAAATTTTTTTATCTAAAGTATTGTTAATCCTAATCTCACCAATTCCCTTAGCTCCTGCAATCGACATATCTTTTATTTTAGAATCAATTTCAGAATAATTATTAATTGACAAAGGAACAAAGCAAACAAATTTATCAGGATGTTTAGTACATTGATCTAATAAATATTGAGCATGAATATCAAATTGAAATTCCTCAGACCATTGAAAGCCCATTAAAACACTCATATCAACTCCTGCAAATTGCATAGATTCAAGTAAATCATCGGCATGTGACATTTTTGAATTCTTTTTTGAATAGATTAAAGAAAAATTTTTATCATTAAGTGCTATTATTCTTCTTTTTTTTATTTGTTCTAAAGAAAAAATATGAGTATGAAAATCAACTATCATTAATTTTACCAATCAAAATAATATATATATATTCAAAAAAAAAATAATTGTTTGACAATAATATCATTTAGTATTTAATAAGTATAATTTTAATTAGGTATTTAAAAAAATAATTGAGCCAAAATGGACCAAAAAAATCAAACAAAAGAAATTATGGAAGCATTAATTTTTGTACAGAATAAACCTATAAAAATAAAAGAACTGGCAAAATTATTAGACTTGAAAATAAAAAAAGTAGAAACAATTATTAAAGATATTCAAGATTCATTTATCAATCATGGAATTAAATTGCAAACAGGTCCTGAAGGAATACAATTTATAACAATTCCTGAAGCAAATGCAGTTATTGAATTAACAACTAAAATTGACAATAAAAAACCTCTTACAAAATCTACTTTAGAAACACTGGCCATAGTTGCATACAAACAGCCAATTACAAAAGCAGGAATAGAATCCATTAGAGGAGTAAGTTGTGATGGGCAATTATCTACGCTTAGAATTAAAGGATTAGTCGAAGTTTCAGGCAGAGCAGAAAAAATTGGTAGGCCACTTCTTTTTTCAACTACTCAAAATTTTTTAACTTATTTTGGACTTGAAAATGCTGAACAATTACCAAAATTTTTTAAATAAAAAGAATAATAAAGATTAAAAATAGTAATAAAAAAATACCTAAAATTATATACGTATTAAATTCTACAGCTAAAAAATCTTCATAAATTGTTTGAAGTTTAGATTTTCCTAAATTTGGTAATGGTTGCAGGCTTTCAAGTCGATCTATATCTACAGGCAAAGAATCACTTAAAGCAGATAAGTCAACACCTAGATACTCGGCGTATAATTTTAAGAAACTTCTTGCATAGACTGCAGCAGGAAAAATATCAAGTTGTTCTGATTCTAATGCGTCTAGATAAATCTCAATAATTTTTGTTTCATCTGCAATTTGATAAATCGTTAAACCTCGGGCTTTTCTTGTCTCAGCAAGAATAGTGCCAAAGCTTGTATTAAAAATATTTTCATCATTTGTATTCATGGTCATAACCAGTTATAACTATACAGAAAAATCTATTATTGATTTTACGCCTTTTAATTTATTTCTGTCTGTGTAGGCACGAGGAACTTCATTTAATTTATATTCATTAGTAATGAGCTTGCCAACATTATCTAATTTATTAATTATTTTTAATGTATCTTGATAATTTTTCAAAGTAGCATTTTGTGTTCCAGTCACTACAATTTCATTATAATGTATAAGATTCACATCAATTTTACTTAATTTATTTGCTGGAAATCCAGCAAATAAATTAATAACACCTTTTTTTTTGACTATTTTTAATGCTGGATTAATTAAATTGCCAATGCCCACAGATAAGATAATTTTATCAAAGCCTGATTTATTTTTATTTAATGCTCTTTGTTCCCAATTATTACTAGGATTATATGCATTTGCACCCAAACTTTCAGCCATAACTCTTCTTTCTTTTTTGGGTTCAAATATATTAATATCTTTAACTCCGAGATACGAAGCAAGAATTAAATGTAAAAGACCCATAGGACCTCCACCAATTATTGCTAATGAATCATTCTGATTTAAATTAATTGATTGAATTGAATTCATTACACAAGATATCGGCTCAACAAGTGCAGCAATTTTTAAATCAACATTTTTAGGAACTATAAATAAATGACCAAGTTCAATAATTTTCTTAGGAATGAGTACAAATTCAGAAAAGCCTCCGTCAGAATCATATCCCATTGTTTTTCTATCTAAGCATCTATTTCTCATCCCATTGATACAAAAATTACATATCCCGCATGAAATAATTGGACAAACAGTAATCCTTTCACCAATCTTAAATTTTTTATTAGAGCTTTTTGAATCAACAATGATTCCAGAAAATTCATGACCAGGTATTATGCCTTTCTTAGCATACTTTTCTCCTCTGTAGACTCGAATGTCCGATGCACACAAACTAGCAAAAGACAATTTAACAAGAATGTCTCCTGGTTTACAAATAGGTATATCTCTAGAAGATACGGAAATTTTACCCGGAGCTAGAAAAGTTGCTGCTTTCATTTTATTATCCAGCAAATAGTCAATAGTATACAGATTAGCTTTCTGTGCGCTTTTTATATTTAAGCATGCGCGATTTTGTTCTTGAAGCTTTATTTTTATGTATTAAATTTTTGTTAACAGCTTTGTCTAAGTTCGATTGAGCAGTTTTAATTAAGTCATCTTTTTTTTCATCATTATTATCTATAGCTGCATATGCTAATTTAATATAATGAGAAAGCCTACTCTTGATAGACCTATTATGAAGTTCCGTTTTTAAATTTTGTCTTACTCTTTTTTTTGCTTGGTTTGAATGAGCCATATCATGTAACCTTTAATTCTAATGTAATATATATAGAATATTATTCACTAAATTTAGTTTGAATGATAGAGGCTTAAAGATAAGAAATATGAAGTTAAATGAATAGTCTCGAAAAATATAAACAATATATAGCAACAATATCTATTGTAACCTTGGGGTTTATTTTTGCAAGATTCACTGGCGTTATAAAAACAATTGTTATTGCAGACAACTTTGGAACATCACCAGAAATTGCTGCTTACTGGGTAGCATTTAGAATTCCTGATCTTTTATTTAATCTACTATCCGGAGCAACTCTTTCTGCTGCATTTATACCAGTGTTTAATAAGGTAATGATAAATAAAGGAGAAATGAAGAGCTGGCAATTTGCATCTGCAACAATGAATATTTTAACTTTAGCAACATTAATTTTATGTGTCATTACTATAATTTTTGCTAATTTTCTTGTTCCATTAATTGCACCGGGATTAAAATCAGACATTTTAGAGCAAGCAATTTTTCTTACAAGGATAATGTTAATTTCACCGATTTTCTTTTGTATTTCTGGAATGTCAACGGGTATTCTTAATGGAAGAAATCATTTTCTTGCACCAGCAATAGCACCAACAATCTATAACTTATCAATTATCATAGGTACAATTACTTTAAGTAAGAGTTACGGAACAACAGGACTAGCAATTTCAGTGGTAATTGGAAGTATAGGACACCTACTTATTCAGTTAATTACACTAAAAATTATGAAAATGAATTGGAAATTTACTTTCGATTTACATTCAAAAGATGTGCGGACAGTTATCAAACTAGCTTTGCCTAGGACAATTGGCTTGGCAGCAAATCAGATCAACATGATAGTATTGATTTTATTTGCATCGACTATATCACTGACAGCAATTAGTGCTTTCACATATTCATATATGTTAGTTATGTTGCCAGTCGCGTTAATAGGCATGTCAATATCAATAACAATATTCCCAAAGCTAACAACACTTTTTACTTTGAATAAGCATCGAGAGTTTATTCAGACTGCTCAATCTGCAATATTTTTAATAATGTTTCTTTCAATCCCTGCAGTAGGTGGAATCATATTATTAATTAATCCAATTACAAAAATTGTCTTTGAACATGGTGAATTCACTGCGGAATCATCAGCGATAGTTAAAGAAATGGCAATATATCTTTCTCCACTAATTATAGCTTTCTCTTTGACGGAAATTTTTAGTAGGATTTATTATGCACTCATGGATACAAAAACACCTGTAATTGCTACTATAATTTCAGTTATTATTAATATTTTAATTTGTATTACATTGAAAGATTATTTTGGTTTTAAGTCAATTGCTTTAGCATGCAGCATCGCATCTATTGTAGAAACACTGCTTCTTATTTGTCTATTAAAAAGAAAAAATATACAATTTAATTATAACCAATTAATCAATGACTTCATTAAAATATCAATGATTTCATTAATAATGTTTATTTTTACAAAATTTCTTCTAAATCAACTTTATCTTAATGAGTCGTTAAGTCATTATTTAAATAACGACTATTTAAGAGTAATACTTACGATAATAATCAGTATTACCAGTTATTTTATTATGTGTAAAATAATTTTAAAAGAAAAAACTGATAAAATTATTTATTTTCTCAAAGAATAAAGTTGTTATAATTACTTTCACAATATTCTTATAAAATATATAAAGTTGTATGAGGTCAATATGTCATTTGCTGATAGAGATATAATATGCGAAGAATGCAGTCAAAATTTTATTTTTACTGCTGGTGAACAAGAATTTTATTCTAGTAAAGGTTTACAAAATCATCCAAGAAGATGCAACATTTGCCGACAACGCAGAAAACAAACAGGAAATGAAAATAATGAAGAATCCTTCAACTATGGAACTGCCGTTTCATACTCTGGGAAAACTCCAAGAAGATTACATGTAGCACCATGCTCAGGCTCAGTATCTTTAAGCCCAGATTGCCAGCTATATACTGAAGTTCCCTTTATGCCAAGAAGCGACAGGCCTATATACTGTTCTAGCTGTTATGGTGTTACAAAAAATAATGAATTAGAAGCTGAAAACAAAGCCAAGTCAATAATTAATGATAATTCTTTAACGAATAATCTTGATGCCAAAGAAAGTATTATTGAATAAGTGCAAAAAAAAACAATCTTTGATGACGTTTCAAATAACTTTTTACTTCCTGAAATTGAAGAAGAAATAATCAAAATTTGGCAAAAAAAGAATGTGTTTAAAAGAACTATTGACGAAAAAAAAACGTCAAAAAAATTTACTTTTTATGAAGGCCCACCTACTGCCAATGGTATTCCTGGAATACATCATGTATTAGCTAGAGTACTCAAAGATCTAATTCTTAGATA
This sequence comes from Chloroflexota bacterium, assembly GCA_003228125.1. GTDB lineage: Bacteria > Chloroflexota > Dehalococcoidia > UBA2979 > UBA2979. Next base: position 73,411 of record QGNP01000003.1, read on the forward strand.
TAAAACAATGCAAAATTACAAAGTTGAACGTAAGGCAGGATGGGATACACATGGATTGCCCGTGGAGCTTGAAATTGAAAAACAGCTTGGTCTTACAAATAAAAATGATATTGAAAAATATGGAATAGAAGAATTCAATGCAAAATGCAAAGATTCTGTATTTAAATATGTTAAAGAATGGGAAAAGCTTACTAACAGAATAGGATATTGGGTAGATATGGACAATCCATACATTACCTATGAAAATAATTACATTGAGTCAGGATGGTGGATTTTTAAACAACTATGGGAAAATGACTTAATCTTTAGAGATTTCAGAGTAACCCCTCAGTGTGGAAGATGTGAGACTAGTCTCTCTTCTCATGAAATTGCTTTAGGATATAAAGAAAATACAATTGATCCTAGTGTATTTATTAAATTTAAAATCAACATGGATCAAAAGCATTTATTTTTTAAAAAAATTAATAAGACTATTCAAGATATTGCAATAGTTGCATGGACAACGACTCCATGGACATTGCCAGCAAACACAGCTTTAGCTATAAATCCAAATGCTTCCTACGCATTAATAAAATCAACTAAAGATAGTCATGAAGAATATTTAATAATTGCTGAAGAACTTATTAAAACCATTAGCGAAAAAATAAGTTCAGAGACAGAAACTATTTTCATTTTTAAAGGTGAATTATTAGATCAAATAGAATACTTTCCAATTATTAAAATAAATTCATGGGAAAATATAACGACTTTCCAACTTAATAGTGGAGAAAAAATTGAATCAAAAAAAACTAATGAATATATAGATATAACTCGAAAAATTATTATTGCAGACTTTGTTGGAACGGATGAAGGAACAGGTATTGTACACATTGCACCTGCTTTTGGTGATGAAGATTATAAATTGGGACAATTACACAAACTGTATTTTATTCAACATATCGATAGTAAAGGAAATTTCTATGGTGGGCCATATAAAGGAATGTTTATAAAAAAAGCCGATAAAGAAATAATTAACCATCTAATACACGAAAAGTCCATTCTGTTGAATGAAACAATAAAGCATACCTATCCATTTTGTTGGCGTTGCGACGATCCAATCATTTATTATGCAAAGCCTTCTTGGTACATTAAAACAACAGCTGTTAAAAAACTATTGATTCAAGGAAACAAAGACTACATTAATTGGATTCCAGAACATATCAAATCTGGAAGATTTGGGGAATGGCTAGAAGGTAATATAGACTGGGCTTTTTCTAGAGAAAGATATTGGGGCACACCATTGCCATTTTGGGAATGCAACAACTGTGCAAATGTTATTTGCATAGGTTCATTTGAAGAGTTAAAAATTAAAGCAAACTTAGATAATGATATTCAAGATCCACATAGGCCCTATATAGACAACATTAAAATAGTGTGTGAAAAATGTAACAAAAACATGCAAAGAGTTTCCGAAGTTGCAGATGCATGGTTTGATTCTGGAGCTATGCCATATGCGCAATGGCACTATCCATTTGAAAATCAAGATTCTTTCTTAGAAAATTTTCCTGCTGATTTTATTACGGAAGGAATGGATCAAACTCGTGGATGGTTTTACACATTGCATGCCCTAGCAACGCTTTTATATAGCATTGGAGCAATTCCAGAACAAATTTCATTTAAAAATTGCATTTCACATGGAATTATTTTAGACGGTAAAGGTCAAAAAATGTCTAAAAGTCGTGGAAACGCAATAGAGCCTTTTGAAGTTATCGACAAACATGGCGCCGACGCTATAAGATGGTATATGTACACTTCTTCGCCTCCTGGAAATACAAGAAGATTTTCTAGTGAATTAGTTGAAGAATCCTCACGAAAAACATTTACAACTCTATGGAATATTTACAGTTTTTTTGTTACATATGCTAATTTAGCGTCATTTAAAATTAATAAAGAATTACTTACATCGTCAAAAAGAACTGAACTAGATAGATGGATACTCTCAGAATTACACCAAACAATTAAAAAAACTTCTACTGGCTTGGATAACTATGAACCTTCAGAAGCTGCACGTCCGATAACACAATTCATTGACCAACTATCAAATTGGTACATAAGAAGAAACAGAAGAAGGTTTTGGAAAACAGATAACTCAACTGATTCCATCATAGCGATGAATATTTTGTATGAATGTTTATTAAAAATAATTCAAATTTCAGCTCCATTTATTCCATTTCTTTCAGAATCAATTTATCAAAATCTTGCTAAATCTCAAAATGAAAAAAAATACGATTCTATCCATCTAACTAGCTGGCCTGTTTTTGAAGAGCAATTAATTGATGAAGAACTCTCGGAAAAATTAAAATTAATCCAAAAAATGATTTCTCTTGGAAGAAGAACGCGACAGCAATCTTCAATAAAAATAAGACAACCACTTGCAAAAATTATTTTTATTACAAAAAATAAAAAAGAAGAAAAAATACTACAGGAATCAAGACAAGAAATCATGGAAGAATTGAATGTGAAGAATATAGAAATTAACGATTTTAACTCAAGTTATATAACTTATGCCATCAGTATTAATAAAGCAATTCTAGGACCAAAAATTGGCAGAGAGGTCAACAAATTAAATGAAGAAATAATGAAAATGGAACCTATTCAAATTTTAGAAGAATTACATTCAACTGGGCATATAAATCTGAATCATCATGATCTTTCTTTCAAAGATATCAATATTAAAGTAAGCGCCATAGAAAACTATTCAGCTGCTCAGGACTCAGGGTACATCGCAATATTAGATCTGCAAATTAGCCAGAAACTTGAATTAGAGGGCGCGGCAAGAGAGTTTATTCGTCATATTCAAAATCAACGACAAAAATCAAATTTTAATGTAACTGACAGAATTGAAATTATTTATGAAAATAATAATTTAGTTGAAAAAATATTAAAAGTACATCAAAATTTTATTGCTAATGAAACATTAGCAACTGCAATAATTCAAAAAAATATTACGGAAGATTTTTTTGAATTTAAAATAAATGAATCTCTTATTAAACTATGCTTAGTTAATAATAAATTAAATAAATAAAATGAATAATAAGCAGCACTCGTCCAAAGAACAACATAAGAGGATAGTAATCAAAGTTGGTACTAATCTTTTGACAACAAAACAAAGACAATTTGATTCAAAAAAAATTAAACTTATCTCTAATCAAATTATTAAATTAAAACAATTAAATAAAGAAATTGTACTTGTAAGTTCTGGCGCCATTACCTTAGGCAAAGGAAAGATTAAATATAAAGATACAATTACTAGCATAGAAATAAAACAGGCAACTGCTGCAATAGGTCAAAGCTTTCTGATAACAGAGTGGAATAACGCATTTAAAGAATCTGGAATCATTACTGCGCAGGCTCTATTGACTAGGCTAGATTTAACTAATCAAATTAGTTCGGTAAATGTCAGAAATACATTATTAAAACTATTAGAACTGAATACTGTGCCAATTATAAATGAAAATGATGTAGTTTCTACTGAAGAAATCGAAAGCTCTACAATCGGAGACAATGATAACTTGTCAGCATTTGTAGCAAAATTAATTGATGCAGACTTACTAATTATTTTAACAGATCAAGATGGATTGTTTGATAAAAATCCTACTCATGTAAAAAATGCTAAACTAATAAAAAAAATTACAAAAATAGATCAGCAAATTAAAAATTTTGCACAAGGCTCATCAAGTATAAATGGAACTGGAGGCATGATAACCAAAGTAGAAGCAGCAGAAATAGCTACTAATAATGGTATAGATGTCATAATTGCAAATGGCAATATTCCAAATATTATAGATAAAGTATTAAGTAATGCACCAATAGGAACCCATTTTTTAGCAAAAAAAATATAAACTATTAATACAAAAAAATACGTGGAGAATACTATGAAAAGAATTGCAAAACCAAATGAACTGATTTCCAAAGCTATTGCTGCAAAAGAAGCAAGTTTAATATTATCAAATACAGACACAAAGCAAAAAAATTATGCACTATCTATTGCAGCAAAGAATATCTATAAAAATAGAAAAAATATTATAAAAATAAATAAAAGAGAAATAGCACGAGCAAAAAAAAATAAAATTAATAGCTCATTTATAGACCGGATGTTTTTAGATGAAAAAAGAATCAAAGATATTTCTAATGGATTACAAGAAATAATACTCCTTGACGATCCTATTGGTTCAATGGAAGAAGTTAAAATTCGCCCAAACGGCATGCAGGTTGGTAAAAGAAGAGTGCCAATAGGAGTAATAGGTGCAATTTTTGAATCAAGGCCCAACGTAACTATAGAGATAGCATCATTATGCTTAAAATCTGGCAACTCAGTAATTATGAGATCTGGTTCAGACGCTCATGAAAGTTCTAAAATATTAGCAGAAATATTTATAAAAAGTATGCAAGAAGCAGGTTTGCCATCTGCTGCAATAGGATTCATTAATAATACAGATAGAAAAATAATTGAAAAAATGCTTAAGCTATCAAATTATATTGATTTAATAATACCTAGAGGTGGTGCGGAACTCATTAATTTAGTGAAAAAAAAATCTCAAATTCCTGTTGTAGCAGGTGGCATCGGAGTATGCCATACATATGTTGATAAGGATGCCGATCTTAATATTGCATTAAATATCGTTGAAAATGCAAAAATTAGACGTCCTTCAGTATGTAATACACTTGATACAATTTTAGTACATGAAGATATTGCACACTTATTTCTTAAAGAAATACAAAAAAGATTTAAGAAAAATGGCGTAACAATGCATGTAGATAAAAAAGCAAATAAAATTATTACTGCTGATAAACTAGTTACAAAAATTAAACCAGGTGATTATGCTCGTGAATGGTTATCTCTTGACTGCTCAATCAAAATTGTTTCATCAATTAATGAAGCTATAGAGCATATTAACAACATTGGTAGCGGGCATTCAGAAGCAATTGCTACATCATCATACAGTGCAGCTAACCAATTTCAAAACAAAATTGATGCAGCATCTGTTTTTGTTAATGTCTCTACTGGATTTGCTGATGGAGCTGAATACGGTTTAGGAAATGAATTTGGTATTTCCACACAAAAGCTACACGCAAGAGGACCAATGGGACTCCGAGAACTCACATCATATAAATGGATAATATCTGGCAATGGCCAGATAAGAAAATAAATATTTAACAGAAGGACACATTAAAGGCAAAATATGAATTACAATATTGAAGGGATTACTTTAGATCTTGATGACACTTTAGTAGATTCTCGTTCAGCTTGGAAAAATGGTTTTAAAAAAACTTTTTCAGATTTAATATGTTTAAATAAACAAACTACTTCACAATTTAACTTAGATACTATTTATATAGAATATACACAAATAGTATCTACTAGTCATGAAACAGCAAAAAGTAGCGAGTGGAGTGAAGACATCGCTAAAATTAGCTACAAAGAAATTTCAAAAAAATATCTCAATATTGAAATAAACATAAATGAAATTTGGAATAATTTTGAAAAAGAATGGCAAGCAAGCATAGATTTATTTCCTGAAAGTTTAGAAATAATTAAAAACTTATCTACAAAATATAAATTAGGAATGATAACCAACGGTTTATCTGCTCATCAAAGATTTAAAATTGAAAAATTTTCCTTAGAAAAATTTTTCAATTGCATTTTAATTTCTGAGGAATTCGGGAATCAAAAACCAGATAAATCAATTTTTAATAAGGCTACCGAACTCATGAAAATTAAACCTCAAGAAATAATTCATATTGGTGACAACCCAGCCCATGATGTAATTGGAGCAAATAATTCAGAAATAATTTCTTGCTGGATTAAAAGAAAAAACAATTGGTATAAAGAAAATATAAATATTAGACCAGATTATACAATTAAAAATCTTAAAGAAATAATTCAAATTATAGACCTGCATAATGATTAAAATAATATTACTAATCGTCCTTGTTGTAATTATTATTTGGAGGTACAGATATAAAAATTTGACAAAAATGAAAAAAAAAATTGAAACAGTTCTTTATGCATACGTATTGGCAATAATTATTTCTAGTATATTTAGGACAATTTTTTAATTGATAACTATAAAAAATCTAATACTTATTACACTTCTATGGTCACTAGTAATTTTTATAGTTATCAATTTTCTTAATACACAAAAATCAAATGTATATCAACCAATTGACGAACTTCATAAAAATAACAAAGTGGATATTTATCGAGATTTTTATATGGGATTCAACCTAGTATCAACTAGTAATTTACAAAAAAGATCTGCTGATTTAAAGAAAATTCTTACTCATGGTGATATAGCAATGATTATCAAAAATCCAAATTGGGAATTATTAATTAATCAAAACAAGAATTTTTATGAATCAAAAGCAATGGAGCAAATGTCCTTAGAAAGAAATCTAATCAAAAAAAATGAAAAGAAATTATTATTGGCATTAAATATTTTTGATTACAAAAATAAAGAAAAATTAGCTAATCTTCCAAATGTATTTTACAATTTAACAAAAGAAGAGCAACGCCTTAAAAAAGGAACTGTCATTTATAAAAGTCTCATTGAAGAAATTATTTTTCTAGCTGATATCTATGAACCAGAATATTTTGCACTAGGATTTGAAATTAATTCTACATATGAAAAAAATCCTGTCTATTTCAAAGATTTTCTCTTATTATATTTTGATGCTTATGATCAATTGAAAGACAAACATAGCAATATTAAAATTTTTCCTACATTTCAATATGAAGAACTATTAGGCACTATGCCAAACCAGCCTACGCATGCACCTAGATGGGAAATTGTTAATGATTTTGCAAATAAAATAGACTTATTTGCAATTTCTTCATCTCCATCAAAGTTTACAAAAATTCAAAGAAAAATACCTCTAAATTATTATTCGCAACTATCGAAAATAACTTCATTGCCAATAATTTTTACAGGCATAGGTTTTGAAGGAGCCGCTAATAACATTCCTAATGTGGCAACAATGGAAGAACAGTATAAATTTATCAGTTGGCTTTTTAATTCTATAGTAGAAATAAAAGTTGAAGCACTCGTTTGGATGCTATTAGAAGATTATATAAATCAAGACTCAAGAAACACAAACTATTATGGCTTAATACAAGAAGAGAATAAATCAAATAAAAAATCTTGGGATATTTGGCAATCACATTTAAACTACAAAAAAAAATAAAAAATTAATTTTCTTTGCTTTACAGAAGCAATATTTGGAAGTATCATAATCATTCTGATTCATAGACTGAACCTGTTAAACATATGTCTTTATAGTACGAATAGGAGTAAAAATTGTTCGCAATAATTAAAGCGGACTTTTTTTATGACCTCTACTATTTAGAAAGGAACCCACGTGACAATAAACAACTATAACGCTCCAAAATTAATAAGAGATTTTGGTTCATCTAAGCATGTCCAAGACATGCCAAATTTAATTGATATTGTAACTAATTCATATGAATCGTTTCTTCAATCTGATTTGAGAGAACTATTTGATGAAATTTCACCTATTGCTGATTTTACTGGAAATCACATGGAATTAGCTTTTAAAGATTACAGGTTAGAGCCTTCAAAATATACTGAAGATGAGGCAAGAATTCATGATGCTACATACGCATATAGAATTTTTGCAAATTTAGAATTGTTAATTAAGCAAACTGGAGAAATTAAAGAACAAGAAATTTTTGTTGGTGAAATACCAATGATGACCGGACAAGGTACGTTTATAGTAAATGGAGCTGAAAGAGTTGTTGTTTCGCAGTTAGTTAGATCTCCTGGAGTATATTTTACTAACACAACTGATGCAGTCACTGGAAAAAGATTAGCAGCAGGAAAATTAATTCCTAACAGAGGTGCTTGGCTAGAATTCGAAACTTCTGCTAGGGACTGGATATCTGTAAAAATAGATAGAAAAAGAAAAATTCCTGTCACAATTTTTTTAAAAGCATTAGATAATGATCCTTCATTGCCACAAGAAGAACTTGGTACAAATGAAAGAATTAGGGATATGTTCAAAAGCATAGACACCGATGATGATGGTATTGATTTTATTGAACAAACCTTAGCAAGAGATGGAGCAATAAATAAAGAAGAGGCTCTGATAGATTTTTATAAAAGAATGAGGCCAGGAGATCCTGCGTCAGTAGAAAATGCCATCCAACTTATTGAAACTTCCTTTTTCAGTGAAAGAAGATATGATCTTGGTAGAGTGGGTCGATACAAATTAAATCAGAAACTAGACAATCCAGAAACTGACGCATCCACAGTGCTTAATAGATCTGATATTGTATCAATAATTAAAGCGGTCATTTTGATTAATCAATCAAAAAGAGAAGCAGATGATATTGATCATTTAAGCAATAGAAGAGTTAGATCAGTTGGTGAATTACTGAGAAATCAAATTAGAATTGGATTGCTCAGACTTGAAAGGGTAATTAAAGAAAGAATGACCATCACGGATGTAGAAGAAGCAACTCCGTCTTCGTTGATCAATATCAGGCCAGTAGTAGCATCCATTAAAGAGTTTTTTGGAAGCTCTCAGCTTTCTCAATTTATGGATCAAGTTAACCCACTTGCAGAAATTGCACACAAGAGAAGGCTTTCAGCACTTGGACCTGGCGGTTTGTCTAGGGACAGAGCGGGCTTTGATGTAAGAGATGTTCATCATAGTCATTATGGTAGAATTTGCCCAATAGAAACCCCTGAAGGGCCGAACATTGGATTAATTGGAAATCTAGCAACATATGGTGAAATAAATAATTATGGTTTTATTGAGACTCCATATAGGCCAATTAAATCTTCAATTCATATTAATAGCAAAGAGTTGATAGGAAGAATCATTGATGCTGATGTTAAAAATAAAACAAAGCTCATAGCTAAAAAAGGAGAAAAAATTAATCCTGAACTAGCCACTGCAATAAAAAACGGATCCCTAGAAAAAGAAATTAAAGTTAAGCCTTTTGCTTCTGTAGAATCAATACTTTTAGATGCATATAACGAAGATGCCTTCTATATTGCTCCGGCAAGTACTAAATTAGATGACAACGGCAATATTACTCAAGAAAAAATAGAAGTAAGGCATGGACCTGAATTACTACTAGTAGAACCACATCAAATTGATTATTTAGATGTTTCACCGAAACAAATAGTATCAGTAGCTGCAGCATTAATTCCTTTTTTAGAACATGACGATGCAAACAGAGCATTAATGGGAGCAAATATGCAGAGGCAAGCAGTCCCATTAATCAAAGCTGAGCCTCCACTTGTAGGTACCGGAATGGAAACTCAGGCTGCAAGAGATTCAGGACAAGTAATTGTTGCAAAAGAAGCTGGAACAATACTATTAGCTAGCGGCAATAGTATAACAGTAAAATATAAAACAGGAAAAGAAGAGCAATTTCCATTAATGAAATTTGTTAGAACTAATCAAGGAACTTGTATCAATCAAAGGCCGATATTAATGCAAGGTGATGAATTTTCTAAAGGAGATCTATTAGCTGACTCAAGCTCAACTAGAGATGGTGAACTTGCATTAGGGCAATCTGCATTAGTTGCATACATGTCTTGGGAGGGATATAACTACGAAGATGCTATTATTCTTTCACAAAGTATTATTCGTGAAGATAAATTTTCTTCCATTCATATTGAAAAATATGAAATTGAAGCAAGGGACACGAAGCTTGGTCCAGAAGAAATTACTAATGACATACCAAATATTAGTGAAGAGTCCTTGTCTAGCTTAGATGAAAATGGAGTTATTCGAATAGGTGCAGAAGTAAAAGAAAATGACATTCTCGTTGGTAAGATTACTCCAAGAGGAGAGACTGAACTAACCCCTGAAGAAAAATTATTAAGAGCAATATTTGGCGAAAAAGCACGAGAAGTTAAAGATACTTCATTAAGAGTTCCTCATGGTGAAAAAGGCACTGTTATAGATGTAAAAGTTTTTAATAGAATAGACAACGATGACTTACCTAATGATGTTAATGAAATGGTAAAAGTTATCGTTGCTCATAAAAGAAAAATTACTGCTGGAGACAAAATGGCAGGAAGGCATGGCAACAAAGGAGTAGTGTCAATAATTGTTCCGCTAGAGGATATGCCATATCAAGAAGATGGTTCAACTTTAGAAATAATTTTAAACCCTATTGGCGTTCCTTCAAGAATGAACATTGGCCAAATATACGAAACTCATCTTGGCCTTGCAGCAAATACACTTGGTTACAGAGCAATCACTCCAGTATTTGATGGAGCAGAGGATTTAGATATCCAAGATCAATTAGGTTTAACTTGGTTAATGATTCAAAGTGAATCCTTATTAACAACTAAAAAATTAAACAATGATCTTGGTGAAAATATAAATTGGGATAAATTTAAACATTATTTAACTGAACTTAATTTTGATTCTGAAAAAATTATTAAAAATACAACTAAAGGAAACTATAAAAGAATTGCTCAACAAATTTGGTTAGAGCAACGTGGTAAAAAAGCAATTCGAGATTTGCCTGATGAAGAATTAAATATAAAAACAATTCAAATTTCCAAAGAAATAAATGAACCTGCCCCAGTTATGGGAAAAGTCAAACTATTTGATGGAAAAACAGGAGAGGCTTTTGATCAACCAGTGACAGTTGGTTTTACTTATATGATGAAATTGATTCACCTTGTAGACGATAAAATACATGCAAGATCAACTGGTCCTTATTCATTAATCACTCAACAGCCATTAGGTGGAAAAGCACAATTTGGAGGACAAAGATTTGGAGAAATGGAAGTGTGGGCTCTAGAAGCCTACGGTGCAGCAAATGTTTTACAAGAAATGCTGACAGTAAAATCAGATGACATTGTAGGTCGTGTTAAAACATATGAAGCAATCGTAAAAGGCGAGACTTTATTTGAACCAGGAATTCCAGAATCATTTAAGGTGCTCGTTAAAGAACTGCAATCATTAGGCTTGGCAGTTGAAGTATTAAATGAAGAACAAGAAAAGCATGAATTTGATGATCATGGATTAGTTGAAACAGTGCCAAAGCTAGGTATTAATCTTAAAGGAAGAGAATTAGGAGATAGATAATGGATGAATCAGGAAGATTTTCAGCAATTAAATTATTATTAGCTTCAACAGAACAAGTCAAATCTTGGTCTCATGGTGAAGTCTTACGTCCAGAAACTATTAATTATCGAACATTGAAACCTGAAAAGGATGGCTTGTTCTGTGAAAAAATTTTTGGTCCAGTTAAAGACTTTGATTGTGGATGCGGTAAGTACAAAGGAGTCAGATACAAAGGAATTAAGTGTGACAAATGCGGAGTAGAAGTTACAAGAAGTAAAGTCAGACGGGAAAGAATGGGTCATCTCCAATTGGCTGCTCCAGTAGCCCATATTTGGTTTTCAAAAGGAGTACCTAGTAGATTAAGTCTCATTCTAGACATTCCTCCAAAAAGTTTAGATAAAATATTATATTTTTCACATTATTTAGTGACTGAAGTTAATCAAGAAGCAAAAAAACAAGCAATTGCTGCATTAAATGATGACATTGATAAAGAATTAAAAGTATTTTCTTCTGACGATCTAATATTAATTGATATTAGAGAAAAGGTATTAGAAGAGGAGATTGAAAAAGAGAAAAAAATATTTGCAGAAGAATTAAGCGTGCTTGAGCAAGAAAAAAACACATTAATTGATGAACATATTTCTAACGCAAAAGAAATGAAAAGCAATCTTCAAGCTAATATTGATAGCAAATTAAAAAAACAGCTTAAAATTGGGAAAAATGTTGTTGGAAAAAGAAGTGACATTATTACAGTTGAATTGATAGAACAACTAAAAAAAGCCACTGAAAAAACAATTGAGGATGTTGAAAAACACATAGAAAAAAATCATCTTAAAATTCAAAAAATCTCAGAAAGAAAACAACTTAAACTAACAAATGCTGCAAATAAAGAATTAGTTCCTGTTAAAAAAAGAGTTGCTAATTCAAGAGTGAGACTTTCAGATGAATACTCTAGGTATCAAAAATGGTTAAACGAATTAGAAGATCCAGTTATTGCTGATAAATTGCTTATTTTAAGTGAGACAGAATTTAGAGACTATGAAGAAAAATTTGGCCTTGTTTTTAAATGTGAGATGGGTGCAGAAGCTGTAAAATCAATTTTAGATCGAATTGATCTCGATTCTTTAAGTCTTAAATTATCAAGTGAAATAACTCATGCTTCTTTCCAAAAACTTCAAAAATCTGCTAAGAGGCTAAGATTAATCGAATCTATGCGTAAATCAAATAATAAGCCATCATGGATGATTATGAATGTTTTACCGATACTTCCCCCAGATTTAAGACCAATGGTTCAGTTAGATGGAGGAAGATTTGCCACATCAGATCTAAACGATCTTTATAGAAGAGTTATTAATAGAAACAATAGACTTAAAAGATTAATAGGCCTTGGTGCACCAGACATTATTATAAAAAATGAAAAAAGAATGCTTCAAGAATCTGTAGATTCATTAATTGATAATGGCAGAAGAGGCAAGCCTATTTCAGGAACTGGCAGCCACAAATTAAAATCTTTATCTGATTTAATAAAGGGAAAGCAAGGACGATTTAGGCAAAATCTATTGGGAAAAAGAGTAGACTACTCTGGAAGATCTGTCATTATTGTTGGCCCTAGTTTAAGATTAGACCAATGTGGCATACCTAAAAAAATGGCACTCGAATTATTCAAGCCATTTGTAATGCATAATTTGTTTAAATTAGGATTTGCCCAAAATATAAAGAGTGCAAAGAGAATAGTAGAAAGAGGAGACAAAGAAGTTTGGGATGTCTTAGAAGAAGTAATTAAAGAAAGGCCTGTTTTATTAAACAGAGCACCTACTTTGCATAGATTAGGTATTCAGGCTTTCGAGCCAATACTTGTTGAAGGCAACGCTATTCAATTGCACCCACTTGTATGTTTTGCTTATAATGCAGATTTTGATGGCGATCAAATGGCTGTTCATGTACCTCTTTCATATCCTGCAGTTGCTGAAGCAAGACAAATAATGCTTTCAACAAAAAATCTTCTTGCGCCATCAGATGGAAGCCCAGTAGTAGCCCCTACTTTAGACATGGTCCTAGGTTGTTACTACATGACATATAAAGAACAAAAATTAATTGATGCAGCTGATGTAAAGAAGCTACATGTTTTTGGTAATCTAGAAGATGTATTAACATATTATGAATTAAAAAAATTAACCTTGCATGATATAATTATTTTTAGATACAACAACAAAATGCTCACAACGACTGTTGGAAGAGTTATTTTTAATGATGTTGTGCCAGACGAAATAGATTTCCAAAATAGAGCAATGGATAAAATAGCACTTAAAGATATTGTTTTTGAAGCATACACTAGGTTTGGTAATGAACGAACAGCTCTTTTTGTTGACGACATCAAAGATATTGGATTCAAGTATGCTACAAAATCAGGATTAACAATATCAAGCTCTGATATTAATGTTCCAGGTGGCAAAAAAGCATTAATGCTCGAAGCAGATAAAAAAGTTGATGCAATGGAAGAGCAATTCCAACTTGGTCTTGTGACTAAAGAAGAAAAATATGCCTTTGCAATAGAACTATGGTCGAAAGTTTCTGATGATATGGGGATTATGTTAAATGATTCATTGGATCCTCATGGACCACTTGCAATGATGTCTCATTCAGGCGCAAAAGGTAACATTGCTCAGATAAGACAAATGGCTGGACTAAGAGGGTTAATGTCTGGACCAACAGGTAAAATTATAGATTTACCTATCCGATCTTCATTTAAAGAAGGCTTAAGTGTTCTAGAATATTTTATTTCTACTCATGGAGCAAGAAAAGGTCTTGCAGATACCGCTCTAAGAACAGCAGATTCAGGTTATTTAACTAGAAGAATGATCGATGTAGCACAAGACATAATTATTACTTCAGAAGATTGCATCTTGGATGATAATTCAGTTATTCCTGGTATTGTAAAAATGGATACTAGCGATTCTGACGATGGATTGGGTTCCCCGCTTACGGAAAAGATTACAGGTAGATTTACTGCTCAAGAAATTTTAGATCCAGAAAATAGTGATAAATTGCTAAAAAAGAATGGTGAAATTACAAAAGAAATTGTAAAAAAATTAGCTTCTAAGTTAATTAAAAAAGTTAAAGTTCGCTCTCCATTAACATGCACAACAAAAAAGGGTCTCTGTAGAAAATGTTATGGAATTTCATTGGCTACAGGTAATTTAGTTGAATTTGCTGTAGCAGTTGGAATTATTGCTGCGCAATCAATTGGAGAACCAGGTACTCAATTAACAATGCGAACTTTTCATACTGGTGGAGTTGCTGGTGGCTTTGACATAACATCTGGTTTACCAAGAGTAGAGGAAATATTTGAAGCAAGAAAGCCAAAAGGTCAAGCATTAATCGCAGGCATACATGGAACTGTTGAATTATTAAAAGAAGATAATCAAAGAAGTATCAAAATTGTTAGTAACGATGAATTTACATATCAATATCAACTTCCAAAACATTTTTCATCATTGGTTAGCAATAATGATGAAGTTGATACGGACGAACTTATTGCTGAATTTAACACTAAAGAATCTGGTGACTCCAATGCCATAACTGCACCTATAACTGCAAAATATCCGGGCAAAGTTAAGATTGTTAATGGTTCAAATGGATTAAAAAATATAGTTATATCTACAAATAAAACATTTGAGGATGAGTATAAAATTCCTGCAAATGCAAGAGTACAGATAGACACTGGTGATTTCGTTAGAGCAGGTACTCAGCTTACGGAAGGAGCAATAGATCCTCAAGAAATTTTAAAAATTAATGGTCCTGAAGCTGTACAAGTATACCTTGTTGATGAAGTACAAAGAGTTTATAAATCTCAAGGAGTCAACATAAATGATATTCATATAGAAGTAATCGTAAGGCAAATGATGCGTAAAGTAAAAATACAAGATCCAGGTGATAGTAATTTGTTACCAAATGAACTTTCGGACAAATGGAGTTTTGAAAAAATGAATACAGATATTGTTGTTGCTGGAGGCAAGCCTGCGACTGCTATACCAGTGTTAATGGGTGTTACCAAAGCATCATTATCAACTGAATCTTTTTTGGCTGCTGCATCATTTCAAGAGACAACAAGGGTGCTTACAGAAGCTGCTATTTCAGGCAAAGTAGATCCTTTATATGGATTAAAGGAAAATGTAATTATTGGAAAATTAATCCCTGCAAGAGCAGAGGTTACAGTGGAAATTCCCGAACGTATTCCAGAAATGCAGCTTCCTGAATCAATTATTTTACCATTTATGTTTGATTTTGAAAGAGAAGAAGTTGAAAAATTGAATATAGAAGCCGTTGATCAAATCAAGCAAGAACCAACTAAAACAGTGCCTGAAAGATTCGTTGCAAGTCCAGAATAAAAAATTAATTGAAGAAAGATATCAAGTTTGCCAAACAATATAGTTGCAATTATTCTTGGTGCAGGCAGATCAAAAAGAATGCATGGTGTTGATAAACTTTGGTATGAAGTAAATAAAACACCTCTAATAATTAAAACAATGGCGCAGTTTCTTGATATTTCAGATATTAATAAAATTATAATTGTAGTGAATAAAAACAAAATAGGTAAATTAAGACAGAAAATTGACAACTCTAATTTAATAAATAATAAAAACATTGATAAAATACAAATAATATCAGGTGGGGACAAAAGACAAGATTCAGTGAAGAATGCATTAGCCATTGCTCAAGATGCAGGCTTTTATCTTGTACATGACGCAGCAAGGCCATTCGTTTCAAAAAAAATTATCAATAAAGTAATTAAAAATTTAGAAGTACATAAGGCCGTTGTGCCAACAATAAAAATTTACGATGCAATAAAAAAAATTAAAGGGAAGAGCATTATAAAAAATATAGAAAAAGAAAATATAGTACTAGCTCAGACACCTCAAGGTTTTGAAGGAAAAACTTTAAGAAAAGCTTACAAAGTACATAGTAAAAATGAAGCTACAGATTGCTCATCGTTAGTTTTGTTACTAGGTGAAAAAATAAAAATTATTAGTGGCGAACATAAAAATCAGAAAATAACAGTACAGGAACATTTAAAATATTTTAAATAATTGAGGAAATGACAGATGACTATAGGCATTGGATATGACGCACATAAAATTAGTAAAAAGGGTAAAATGGCTTTAGGTGGGATAACAATAGATGAAATGAAAGCCTTTGATGCGCATAGTGATGGAGATGTCGTTATACATTCACTTATTGATGCGATTTTAGGTGCAGCTAGTAGTTCAACTGACAAATTGCATAGTAACATTGGAGAGTATTTTAATAGCAATAATACTGAAAAAAATATTGATAGCAAAATTTTGTTAGACAAAATTATTACAAATGTTTATGCATATTCTGAATTATCAATAGTAAACATCGACATCACTGTAATAGGTAAAAAGCCATTCATACAAAATTATAAGGACATAATGTTGAAAGTACTTTCAACATTATTAAAAATTCGTAAAAAACAAATCAATATCAAAGGCAAATCAAACAACGGAATTGATAGCAACGGAAAAGGACACTCTTTATCATGCATTACAGTTATTCAAATGCAATAAATAACAATGTTGAAGTAGGTGTAAAATGTTTTATTTATTAGGTTTTTTAATAATAATTCTTTTATTATTTAGATATACCAATTCAACTATAAAAGAACAAATCAAAACAGTTAAGAGATACGATCCAGCTGCTAAAAGTTCTTTAGAAATTTTACTTACTTATTCAGGTGTTCATGCAATTATATTGCATGATATAGCACATTTTTTATCAAATAAATCTAGTTTAATAGCAAAAATAATTGCATATTTTAATAGATGGCTGACTGGCATAGAAATTCATCCTAATGCAAAAATAGGTAAAAGATTATTCATTGATCATGGAATGGGAATAGTGATAGGTGAAACAGCAATCATTGGAGATGACTGCCATCTCTATCAAGGCGTAACTCTAGGAGGCACTTCTACAAAAAAAGAAAAAAGACATCCTACTCTGAAAAACAATGTAACTATTGGTGCAGGAGCAAAATTAATTGGTAATATCATTATTGAAAATAACGCAAAGATAGGAGCTGGAGCCGTTGTAATATCTCACGTACCAAAAAATGCAACAGTCGTAGGTGTTCCAGCTCATATAGTAGCATTCTTTGAAAACACTAATGAAACAATAGAAAAACTCCCTGATCCTGGATGGGAAAGAATTAATGAATTAGAAAAAAAAATTAAAGACTTAGAAGACAAGATAAACAAAAATCAATCATAATAAAAACAAATTAATCTTTAAGTGAGTATTATGCACAATGAAAATCTATAATACGCTAAAAAATAAAACAGAAAAAATTAACCACGCACAAAAAATTGGAATTTACGTTTGTGGTATAACTCCATACACAGAATGTCATTTGGGTCATGCAATGTCTGCACTAATATATGATGTTTTGATTAGATACTTACGTTGGCGAGGCAAAGAAGTAACTTATGTATCAAATTATACAGATATCGATGACAAAATTATTAGTATGGCTGCAAAATTAAAAGTAGATCCTTTACAATTGGCAGAAAAAAACATATCTATCTGGGAAGAACAGCAAAAAGCATTAGGATTAATTAAACCAACTGTGCGACCCCGAGTTACAAAAGAAATCCCAGCTATTATTTCTTCAATAATAAAAATTATTAAGAATGGAAATGCATACGAAACAGAAGATGGGGCTGTTTATTATCGAGTCAAATCATATGAAAAATATGGCAATTTATCAGGTAGAAAATTAGAAGAAATGAACCAGAATGACGAGCAAGGCACTGGCAAGAAACATCCCTTTGATTTTGCTTTATGGAAACCATTAAAACATGGAGAACCTTTTTGGAATTCTCCGTGGGGAAATGGTAGGCCTGGTTGGCATATTGAATGCTCTGCAATGTCACAAAAATATCTAGGTGATTCCTTTGAAATTCATGGCGGCGGTACAGATTTAATATTTCCACATCATGAAAATGAAATTGCTCAAGCATACTCAAGCGGAGCAAAAGAATTTGCAAAAATATGGATGCATAATGGGATGCTGTTAGTAAATAATAAAAAAATGTCAAAGTCTTTAGGCAACTACATTTCCGTAGAGATCGCACTTAAAAAATGGGATGTAAATAGTTTAAGGTTTTTTGTCTTGTCAGCTGGATATAGACAACCAACTAATTTTTCTGAAGAAGCAATTTTAAACGCAGATAACTCAATACAAAAAATTAAGAAAATAATTGCTAACAACATGGTGTTTCTAGAACAAAAAGCACTAGATACAAATATAGACATTGAAGATAGCTACATTCAGGAATTTATAGAAGTCATGAATGATGACTTTAATACACCTAAGGCTCTGGCAATTATATTCAAATTAGTTAATAAGATAAATAATGGACAACTGACAATATTGCATAAACAACAATTGCTAAAAACAGCATTAGTACTGTTGAATTGCATGGGTTTTAATTTAGATAATATGACAAAAGAAACAACAATTAATATTAAAAAACTTAATAAACTAGCCAAAAATTTTAATTTAGAACCTGCAGATAATCATGCATCAATTATCAATCAATTGATTTTATTAAGAAATCATAAAAGAATATCTAAAGATTTTCAAATTGCTGATAAAATAAGAGACGATTTGATGAAGATTGGTGTTATTTTAGAAGATAATGAATCAGAGACAACTTGGATGATTAATAGAAAATACTAATTTTTTCTATTAATCTAGTAGACGCATGCATTTACTACCAATATACTCGAACTGATTTTTTTATTCTTAGCCCGAGTGGCGCAATGGTAGCGCAATCGATTTGTAATCGATAGGTTAGTGGGTTCGAATCCCCTCTCGGGCTCCAAAAAGTATTATTATCTCGCAGGGGTGGGAGAGTGGTTAAATCCAGCGGTCTGTAAAATCGCCGACTTCGGTCTACGCAGGTTCGAATCCTGCCCCCTGCACCATTAAAATAAACTAATATTTGTTTTAATAAATATTAGCAACAAGGAAAGAATTTAATGCCCTCATAGCTCAGGTGGTAGAGCGCATTCTTGGTAAGAATGAGGTCAGCAGTTCGACTCTGCTTGAGGGCTCCATAAAAAAAATAAGTTCTGTATTGCTTTTAACAAAGAAAAAGTTATCCTAATATCTCTGAACAAAATTTAATAAAGGAATTGAATATGTCTAAAGAAAAATTTGATAGATCTAAACCTCATGCTAACGTTGGTACAATCGGCCACGTTGACCATGGAAAAACAACTTTAACAGCAGCAATTACAAAAGCAATGTCATTAAAAGGCATGGCTGATTTTAGCGCCTTTGATGCAATTGATAACGCACCTGAAGAAAAAGAACGTGGCATAACAATTGCTATTTCGCACGTGGAATACGAAACAGAAGCTCGCCACTATGCACACGTTGATTGCCCAGGACATGCTGACTATATTAAAAACATGATTACTGGTGCAGCACAAATGGACGGAGCTATACTTGTTGTAGCAGCTCCTGATGGTCCAATGCCACAAACTAGAGAACACTTACTTCTTGCAAGACAAGTTGAAGTTCCAAATATTGTCGTCTTTTTGAATAAGTGCGATATGATGGACGATGAAGAACTACTTGAATTAGTAGAAATGGAATTAAGAGAACTGCTATCTAAATATGACTTTGATGGAGACAACGTCACAATAATAAGAGGATCGGCTTTAAAGGCATTAGAAGCTCCTGATGATGCGAACGATGCTGCATACGCTCCAATTTATGAACTTATGGCTGCAGTTGATAAAGATTTTCCTCAACCAGTTAGACCAATTGACAAACCTTTCTTAATGCCTATAGAAGACGTTTTTAGTATTGAAGGCAGAGGCACAGTTGTAACTGGCAGAATTGAAAGAGGAGTTGTTAAGACTGGTGAAAAAGTTGATATTGTAGGAATACGTGAAACAACAAGCACAACAGTAACAGGCGTTGAAATGTTTAGAAAACTTCTTGATTCTGGACAAGCCGGAGACAATGTAGGTTGTCTTTTAAGAGGACTTGAAAGAGAAGACGTAGAAAGAGGTCAAGTGCTTTGTATACCTGGATCAATAACGCCTCATACTAAATTCAAAGGTGAAGTTTATGTGCTTTCAAAAGAAGAAGGCGGAAGACATACTCCATTTATGAATGGATATAGGCCGCAATTCTTTGTAAGAACAACAGATGTGACTGGTATTATAAATCTTCCTGCTGGAACAGAAATGATGTTGCCTGGAGATAGTCAAACAGTTGAAGTTGAATTAATAACACCTGTTGCTATTGAGCAGGGACTAAAGTTCGCAATTAGAGAAGGCGGAAGAACAGTTGGAGCTGGAGTAGTGACTGAAATTATTGAATAATTATTCAATAATTTCATATCCTAAATTAAGGGGCTTAGTGTGGCAAAAGACGATCGTGAACATGTAACTTTAGCTTGCGGAAATTGTGAAGATCGTTCATATCATACTAAAAAAAACAAGCGTAATACTACAAGCAGACTTGAACTAAAAAAATATTGTCCGAAATGTAGATCGCATAAAGTTTATCGAGAAACACGTTAAATTTTATAAATATATTATAATCAAAAATGAAATCTAAAATTTAGAAAGACTGACAAATTGAGTCGTGAACTAAGAAGAGCACAAGAAAGAGCTGAAAAAAAACAAAAAAAATCAGCAAATAAGCCTCAGTCTACTGGAGCAAGTATTCCTAATAATACAGGAGTCTTGAATAAAAATTCAGAAAAAGGAAAAAAGGGTTCAATACTAAAACCTAGATGGATTATAGAAACATGGAACGAATTAAGAAAGGTTACTTGGCCACCAAAGAAAGAAATCGGTCACTTAACATATGTAGTAGTTCTAGTTTCATTGTTATTTGGTGCTATTTTAGGACTTGCAGATCTTGTTTTTAGTTGGGTTGTAGAAAAAGTAATTTTATAGACATTAGGAATACTATGAAT
Organism: Chloroflexota bacterium; assembly: GCA_003228125.1. GTDB lineage: Bacteria > Chloroflexota > Dehalococcoidia > UBA2979 > UBA2979. The sequence goes on from QGNP01000003.1 coordinate 94,530, forward strand.
GAAGAAATAGCTCTAAGCAACGAAAATAATCAGTCTGCAGAAATAGACGATTTACAAGAAGAAAGTGAAAAAATAGATACATCAAATGCTGATTGGTATATTGTGCAAACATATTCTGGTCATGAAAAAAAGGTAAAAGCTAACCTTGAACAAAGAATTAAATCCATGGACATGACTGATAGAATATTTCAAGTAGTTATCCCAACTCAAAATGAAATTGAAATAAGAGATGGTCAAAAAAAAACGATTACAAAAAATTTATTTCCTGGATACGTGCTTGTACACATGGAAATGAGTGACGATTCTTGGTACGTTGTAAGAAATACACCGGCAGTAACTGGTTTTGCAGCTGAAAACCCAGATAAAAAAGCACAACCAACCCCATTAGACCCTACCGAAATTGATAAAATTCTAAACCAAATGGAACATAAGCCTACGCAAATAAAAGTAGGCTTCGAAGTTGGAAATGCAGTAAGAGTTACAAGTGGGCCTTTCAGTGACTTTATTGGTAATGTAGAATCAATTAATACCGATAAGGGTTTAGTAAGAGTTATGATCTCAATGTTTGGAAGAGAAACACCTATAGAATTAGATTTTTTACAAGTTGAAAAACAATAAATTTGGAGTAAATAATGGCAGAAATAACTACAAAAATAAACTTGCATATTCAAGCAGGTGCAGCAAACCCGGCTCCACCTATCGGTACTGCATTAGGGCCTCATGGAATTAATATCGTTGATTTTTGTAAAGAATACAATGAAAAAACATCTGATAAAAAAGGACAAATAATTCCTGCAGAAATAACTATTTATGCTGATAGAACTTTTTCTTTTATTTTAAAAACACCTCCAGTTTCTGCTTTAATAAAAGAGGCAGCAAAAATAAAAAAGGGATCAGCTACTCCTAAACGTTTAGTAGCCGGAACTATATCTAAAAAAGATATTGAATCAATAGCAACAATTAAAATGCCAGATTTAAATGCACACAGTATAGATGCTGCAATTAAAATTGTTGAAGGCACAGTTAGGTCAATGGGTATAGAGGTAGCAAAATGAACAAAATCAGTAAAAGATACTCACAAATTCTTGAAAAAATAGATCAAGAAAAAATTTATAACCCAATTGAAGCAATTAAAATTGTTAAAGAAAATGCAAATACAAAATTTGATGAGACCGTTGAATTACACATAAATACTAGTCTCGACAACAGGCACGCAGACCAACAATTAAGAACTTCTGTTGCGCTTCCAAATGGTCTTGGCAAAACTATAAAAATTGCCGTTGTTGTTGAAGGAGAGGCTGCTGCTAAAGCAAAAGAAGCAGGAGCAGATGCTGTTGGAGGAGAAGATTTGATAAAGGAACTTAAGACAAAAGCATCTGACTTTGATGTAATAATTGCAGAAAGAGGAATGATGGGCAAGCTTGCGCAAATAGGAAAAATATTAGGACCAAAAGGACTCATGCCTAATCCAAAAAACAACACCGTCCTTGCTGAAAATGATATAGCAAATGGCATCAAAGAAGCAAAATCTGGACGAGTGGAAATTAAGTTAGATAAAGCTAATATTATTCATTGCACTTTAGGAAAAGCTTCTTTTTCTAATGAACAATTGTTAGAAAATTTCTCAAGTATAATGGATACCATTAGTAAAAATAAGCCGTCAGGTGCAAAAGGTGGCAGTTTTATTAAGTCAAGTACAATCTGTTCTAGTATGGGACCAGGTATAAAATTAAATCAGAATAAAGCAGAATAAATTTTTTAATAGTAGAAACTAAAGAAAGAAAAGTATAAATTGTAAAAACGCCAAAGACTATAGGTATCTACAAAGATTTAATTTCCTATACAGGTAAATTAATAAATTAATTTCCTTTTGTTATGCAAGTCGCTAGTTTCTTTGGCAAAGAAAGAATGTGAAAGTATAATGACTTCAGATAAAAAAAAGAACCAAGTAACAAAATTAGTTAGCATCATTAATGAAGCTGAGGCTGCTATCTCTATAAATTATGAAGGATTGAAAGTATTTCAAGTAGAAGAGTTAAGAGATAATTTAAGAGAAGTAGATGGGCAATTTAATGTTATAAAAAATACTCTTTTTAGAATTGCGACTTCAAATTCTAAAAGAGACGAACTAAACGAATTAATTGATGGACCAACAGCAATAATTACTACAAAAAAAGATGTAGTCGCTCCAACAAAAGTTTTATTTGACTTTTTAAAAGCTAATGAAGGCGCACTTAAAATAAATAAAGGATTCTATTTTGGCAATATAGTTGACGCAACCTACATAAAAGAAATTTCAAAAATTCCTGCAAAAGAAACACTACTTGCAAAATTTTGCGCACAGCTAGTCATGCCATTAATGAAATTTATGAATTTAAGTACTAGTACGACAAGCAAATTTCAATTACTACTCAAGTCAAGAATTGAGCAAGTAGCCAACAACCCAGAAACAGCAGTTGCTGATAAAGCAGTTGCTGATAAAGCAGTTGCTGATAAAGCAGTTGCTGATAAAGCAGTTGCTGATAAAGCAGTTGCTGATAAAGCAGTTGCTGATAAAGATGATGCAAGTGTTTAAAATGGTTAATTAAAATATATGAAAGGTAATATAATGGCAGACAAAGTTAATGATGTTTTAAGTATTATAAAAGAAATGACAATTATAGAACTAAATGATCTAAACAAAGCAATGGAAGAAGAATTTGGCGTAGTCGCTATTGCTCCTGTTGCTGCAGGTGCAGGTGGAGCATCAACAGATGCAGATGCTGTAACTGCAAAAGACTCATTCACAGTAATACTAAAAGAAATTGGTGCGAATAAAATCAATGTTATTAAAGCAGTAAGATCGCTCACGACCCTTGGTCTTAAAGAAGCAAAAGATCTTGTAGAAAGTGCTCCTAAGGCAGTAAAAGAAAATATTGGACAAAAGGATGCTGATGAAGCTAAGGCAGCATTAGAAGAGGCTGGAGCAACAGTAGAGTTGCAATAAAATCAGTCATTTATTACTATATTATCACTGCTAATAAAAATACAGTAAGAAATTATGAATAATAAATATCATGATATGTTCATTTTGTAACCAAGAAGCAAGAAATAACTGCGCATCATGCAATAGATCCTTTTGCAGTGATTGCGGCGACGTTATATGCAAGGAATGCTCTAGTCCCAAAATAAATAATAACGAAATACTGCTATACAAAGGATCGTTAATTTCATTACTAGTTGGATCTGTATTTTTTATATGGTTCGTAATTGGGGGACAAAATTCCATCAAAGATATGAATGAAATCAAGCAACAAATTATTATACAAAATACTAGTCAAGATACATTGGCAAAAGAGGAAGTCACTGTTCCTGTTATTATTCCTGTAATTATACCGATACAAAAAAAAATAGAAGAAGAAAAGATAGAAGAGGAAAAGATAGAAGAGCCATCTGAAAAAAAAGATACTCTAGTAGAAAAAGAATTATATGAATTTTATAAAGTTCAAGATGGTGACTCATTGTATGCAATTGCAATAAAATTTATAGTTTTAGGTTACGACATAGAAGTATTTTTAGAAGAAATTATTAAATTAAATGAATTAAACAATCCAAACGACCTGCAAATTGGCCAACTAATTAGATTGCCAAACAACTAACATCATAAATATTTTACATGGAAAATCAATGGATCGCCAAAAAATTAATCTATTAAAAGATCCTGAAATTATTTTTTATACTACAGCAGCAATAGCTTCGTTATTTATATCAATTTTTTTTCTACTGGAAGTATTAAAAGGCAACAATGGTTCAATTTTAGGTTTATTATTTTTTATAATTATTACTATATCTTGCTTTTATCAATCTTACATTAATATTAACGATCAACTATTAGGACCACAAATAATAGAAGGTGAATTAATGCACAGCTGGAAAAGTCAAGGTATTTTTTCAATGGGCAGAAGCACCTATATTAAAATCAATGACAAAATATTTCTTATTTCAAATACATTATTTAAGAAGATTCCAATTGATTCGAATCTTTCAATTACTTATTGGCCATATTCAAAGACAATTATCAGTATCAAATTGCTGGAAGAAACAAAAAAAGAGGAAAAAAATTGAATATTATTGACTATATTGTATTGTCTACTCTTTTATGGTTTGCGTATAAAGGATTCCGTAATGGCATTATTCTCGAGCTTGCAACAAGCGCTGGAATTGTAATAGGAATAATTTTAGCAAAAACATACTATCTAACTTTATCAAAAAATATTGATTTTTTACTTAACAATGATAGTCTCGGGATGGTAGTGTCGTTCATTTGTTTGTTTATATCGACAATTATTCTTGCAAATATAGCTGGAATACTCCTGAAGAAAATCATCAATTTAATTTTTCTTGGTATTTTTGACAAATTATTAGGCTCAATATTTGGAGTTGTTAAAGCAGTAATTATTATAAAAATTTCTTTTATTCTTTTACTTGCACTACCTGGCAATAATACTATTTATGATTCTGTATATAATAGTTGGACAAATATCAATGTTGGCTCATCAAAAATTCAATATCTTAAAAAGATTACTGACTACCTGCCAAAAGAGTTTATAAATAAATTAAATTAATAAAATGATTGGTCTTTTTTATCAGTAATTAATGTATATGGCCTCATATTTAATTCATCACGGATAGAGATGAGTGTTTTTAAGCAAGAAATCTCATCATCATAGCCAGTGTCTTTAATGATTGCTACCACATTTTCTCCGCTTTCAAGAAATTCTGGAAAATCATTATTAATGTCCTTGCGTAACCCCTTCCACATACTAGCTGGATGCTGCAAAGAATATTTTGCATAAATCATTGCAAAGAATTGATGTACTGGACTACCTTTTGAAATAAAACTATCATCTGATCCTCTGTCTAGCATTGATAACAAATCTTTAAAACCTTGGTGCCTATTGGAATTTTCCCATTTCATATTAAATTTAATATCTTTCATTAAATTTTCTGCATTTAAACTCAAAACAAGTTCTTTTAAAGTTGTTCTAGCCAACAGAGATCCTTCCAAGTCCTTTTCGGATTCATTACGTACTACATCAGGATAGTTATCAATTCTTTGATGTACGTGACAAAGCGCAGTGCCAAATATATGAGGTAACGCATGAGTAGGTACATCAGATCTAATATAAATATATGGATTGCCGTCCATCCATTTTATTCTAGACAGCAAACCATCCTTTTGTGGCAATACTGTTAATTTTTTCTCGGCATCACTTTTGTTTGTTTTATTTTTAGCATAAGAATTGGCCAACTTAAGTAAGACAGTCTCAAAAAGAGAATCTACTTGATTGCCAATTTCTCTCTCTAATATTTTCATTTTTTTCCTGACTACAAAAACCATCATAAAAAATTATTAGATTTATTCTACCTACTTATGCTGATAAAAGCCTCTAAATTAAAAAAAAATCAAACTACAAATTTTGGATAGGAACCAATAATTTTAACCCAATCTGCAATTTTTTTTATTTCTAATATTACTTCATTCAAATGCATATCTTGATAATGAGCATCAACATCTATTAAAAAAACATATGTTCCTAGCATAGATTTCGTTGGCCTTGATTCAATTTTTGTCAAATTAAGATTATTATTAGAAAATAATTGTAAAATTTCAACTAAAGAACCAGGTCTATCGTGTTGAGCGGTAAATGCAATTGATGTTTTGTCATTACCTGAAGGTTCATTGTCATTCTTTCCAATTATTACAAATCTAGTAAAATTATCTTGACTGTCAGCAAAGTCATCTTTAATTACCTTTGCATGATAAAGATCAGCAGCATACTTTGTAGCAATTGCAGCAGATTGATTTTCTTTCATTGCTGACTCTACAGCTGTTGCTGTAGAAGAAGATGATATTAATTTCATATTCTTAGATAAAGATGCTATTGAATTTCTACATTGAGCAAGGGCCTGTGGATGTGAAAAAATAAATCTAACTTGATCAATTTTAAGATTAATTGGCCCTACTAAAAGATGATTAATTCGTAAGACTAGTTCATCAAAAATTTTAAGATCGTTATTGGGGTCGATCAAAATATCTAAAACTTCATTAATAGGACCTTCTAGTGAATTTTCTATGGCACAGATAGCAAAATCAGACAAATCATTTTTTATATTTAAAATAGCTTCAGTCATTGTAGATGTTGCAATAAGTTCTGCGACTGGATCATATTGAAATGCAGCAAATTCAGAATTAGTACCCTCTGGACCTAAATAACTAATACTTTTTCTATTCATGAAGTGCCTCTATCCACATATCAACTGGTTGTGAGTTAAATAATTGTATAAAACCAACAGTACCCAGTTGAGTATTAAAATTATATGGCAAAATAGGCGAGCCTGAATTAATTACTACAGAAGAATTAAAAATATTTTTTATAATTGGTACATGAGTATCGCCTGCTACAACTATATCAACAACTTGATTAAATTTTTCAATCATTTGTTGATGAGCACTAATTCCTAACTTAGGATCATGCAGAAAAGAATGAGTAAGTCCAATAGACAGAGAGTCAATAAAAATAATTTGATTCTCTGAAATATAACGATCCTCGACAAGCAATGGCCTTCCGCTACTACCATCGTCACCATTGCCACGACAAGCAACTGTCGTAGCAATGGTTTCTAGTTCTTTCAAAACAGAAATATTGTGCATATCACCAGCATGCAAGATTAAATCTACATCCTTAAAAATATTATAAACTTCTGGCCATAAAGAATCTTTTGCTTCAGGAATATGAGTATCAGATATTAAGCCTATAAGACTTATTTCATTAAAAACATGCTTGCCTAGTATATTTTTTTTCATAAGACTAACTTTTTAATATTCATTCACATATTTTAACATACGAACATATATAATTATCTTCGTATTTAGACGCCTATTAGATATTTTTATAAAGCAACTTAATTAGTATACTAAAGAAAACAAGAATTTAATCAAAGGAAAACTATGCCTACAAAAAATTCAAGACAAAAAAAAAGCAGTAAGTCCCATCAGATAAACAACGTAGACAAAATTCACTTAAACAGGGGCTTAGCTCAGATGTTAAAAGGTGGCGTAATAATGGACGTTGTAACACCCCAACAAGCAATTTTAGCAGAAAAAGCAGGAGCATGTGCTGTAATGGCTCTAGAAAGAGTTCCATCGGACATTCGTGCAGATGGCGGAGTAGCACGAATGAGTCACGTTAAACTTGTTGAATCTATATGCAAGTCAGTATCAATCCCTGTAATGGCAAAAGCTCGTATAGGTCATTTTGTAGAAGCTCAGATTCTGGAATCAATTGGAGTAGATTATATTGATGAATCAGAAGTTTTAAGTCCTGCAGATAATGACTTTCATATTATAAAAAATGATTTTAGTACTCCATTTGTATGCGGTGCAAAAAATCTAGGTGAGGCATGTAGAAGAATTGAAGAAGGTGCGTCGATGATTAGGACAAAAGGCGAAGCAGGGACAGGGGACATAATAGAAGCAGTTAGGCACATGAGAACCATTAATAGAGAGATTGACTCTTTGTCTCGAATTAACTCAAACAAACTTAAAGAAACAGCTAAAGAGATGAGAGTTTCTATTGAACTTTTAAAAGAGATCCAAAAAATTAAAAAATTACCAGTTGTAAATTTTGCTGCCGGTGGAGTTGCAACGCCTGCGGACGCAGCCCTAATGATGCAGTTAGGAGCAGAGGGAGTTTTTGTTGGTTCAGGAATCTTTAAATCATCAAAAAATAAAACCGATCAATTGTTAATGGCAAAAAGTATTGTTTTAGCTGTTACTAACTATGACAACCCAAAAATTTTACAAGAAGCATCTCGCAAAACAATGGGATCAATGCGAGGCAACTCAGTAATGAGTCTTAATGAAAAAGAAAAATTTGCTAATCGTGGAAAATAACAAACAAATTAATTTATGAAAAAAAAATTGAATAAAAAAATCATTATCGGTGTTCTGGCTCTTCAAGGAAGTTTTACTGAGCACGTAACCGCGCTCAAAAAATTAAAAATTGAAACTCTGTTAATTAAAGAAGCCCAACACATAGATAGCGTCGATGGTTTAATTATTCCAGGAGGAGAAAGTACTGCAATATTAAAATTAATGAACGAAAATAAAATTACACATATTCTAAAAAAATATATTTTGAATGGACTTCCTGTTTGGGGAACATGCGCAGGAGCCATATTGTTGGCAAAAAAAGTTACAGGTTTAAATAAAGCCACCCTAGGAGTAATAGACATAGAAATCATTAGAAATGCTTATGGACGTCAGAATGATTCATTTAAAGAAAGTGTGAGAATACCTAAAATTCAAGAAAACCAATTCCCTGGAATCTTTATAAGATCTCCTAAAATTATAAAGATAGCTAAAGACATAGCCATTTTTGGAAAAATTAGAAATAAAGAAATTGTTGGAGTAGAGCATGGCAATATTTTAGCAACAACCTTTCATCCAGAACTAAGCAATAACTTAAGAATTCATCAATACTTCATAGATAAAATAAAATCATAAGCATCAAAATCAATAATAAAGTAAAATATTTATAATATGAAAAATGAAAAAGAATTAGCTAAAGAAATTAATCAATTGATTAAAATTCTTCCTCTAACTATTCAAAAAAAATTAAAAAAATTAAACGAAGATGAACTTATTGAAGTGATCGTAGATCTAGGTAGGCCAATAATAGCACGGCTCAAGGACGAAGAAATTTTTTTAACTGACAAACCTGCAACTGCTAGAAACATACTCGAAATTACTAAAAATTTATCACCTTTTGGAGATGATAATCGAGCAGGGATAGAAAAAACTCTTCATAGGATTTCTGCCATACGAAACAGAAAACAAAAAATAATAGGTATCACAGCACGCATTGGTAGAAGCGTAGAAGGTTCAGCAGAGTTTATACAAGATTATGCAAAACAAGGACAAAGTATTTTATTATTAGGTAAACCAGGAATTGGTAAAACCACGATGCTGAGAGAACTTGCAAGAATTTCTGCAGATGATTTACTAAAAAGAGTTATAATTGTAGATACTTCTAATGAAATTGCAGGAGACGGTGACATTCCTCACTACGGCATAGGGAATGCTCGACGAATGCAAGTAGAAAAAACAAACATGCAACATAAAGTTATGATAGAGGCAGTAGAAAACCATAACCCAGAAGTCATAGTCATTGATGAAATCAGTACAAAAGAAGAAGCAGAGGCAGCAAGAACTATCGCTGAAAGGGGTGTTCAATTAATAGCAACAGCTCATGGTAACAAGCTTACAAATTTAATGCAAAATCCAACATTATGTGATTTAGTAGGAGGCATTGAGCCGGTGACATTAGGAGACGAAGAAGCAAAAAGAAGAGGAACGCAAAAAATCGTTTTAGAAAGAAGAAGTCCACCAACATTCAATACGTTAGTTGAAATACAATCATTTACAAGCGTTGCTGTATATCAAGATATTGGAACAACCATAGACAAAATATTAAGAGGTGTAGAAATTGAACCAGAACACAGAGGCATTAGTCCCATAATTGAAAAATCTATAAAAATTAATAGAACAGAAACATTTATTGATTATCCAGAAAAGATAGAAAATTTAAAAAAAATTCATCCCTATGCAATTGATAAAAATAGAATAGAAGAAGTAATATCAACGGCAATGTTACCATACACAATTACAGATAAAATAAAGAATGCAGATTTAGTACTAACGTTAAGGCCATATTATAGAAGAAAAAAAGGACCATTAAAAGAAGCAGAGGCGAACAATATACCTATACACGTTTTAAGAAATAACACAAAAAATCAAATTCTACAGGTTCTTTCAAAACTAACAATAGAAAATAATGAAAAACAAAAAAAGAGCAAAGAACTCAATTTGAACAAAAAAACAGAAGAACAAACCCTCCAACAGAAACTTGAGCAACAGTATGGCTAATAAAGGTATTTTTATAACACTAGAAGGAGGTGAAGGGGTTGGTAAAACTACTCAAGCGCAAAGAATAGAATCTTATTTTACCAAAATGAACAAAAAAGTAATTCTCTTAAGAGAACCAGGGGGAACGAAGACAGGAGAAAAAGTTCGAGAAATTATTAGAGAAACAAAAGAGCCTATCGCTCCAATTACAGAATTATTGCTTTTTTCTGCAGCAAGAAAAGAGCACATAGAAAAAATAATTACTCCTCATCTTCATAAAAACTACATAGTTATTTGTGATAGATTTATAGATTCAACAGTAGCCTATCAACATTATGGAAGAAAAATTCCAATACGTATTGTGAAAGAAATTACACAACTAGCAACTGATGGACTTCAGCCTGACATATCTATATTGCTAGAAATGAAATTTCAAGATGCAATTAAAAGAAAAAAAGAGGAACTTGATTATCTGGAAAAAACAGCAATGCAATTTCATGAAGATGTTTTAAAAGGGTACAATACAATAATAAAAAAAGAACCGAAAAGATGGATAAAAGTAGATGCAAATTTGCCAAAAGATTTAATAACAACAATTATTATTAATAAATTAGAAGAAATGATAAAAAAAATACAATGAAAATAACTATAGCGGCCCCAGCAACAAGTGCGAATATAGGACCAGGATTTGACACGTTAGGCATGGCCTTAAACTGGACATACAAATTTAAAGTAAGTCAAGGAAAAAGAAAAACTAATGCAGGGCCAATAATTGATATGATAAAAAAAGGCTTCCGCTCGGTTTATCAACAATTTGAAGAAACTAATATTCCAAATATCAATATAGAATACTCAAAAAATGTATTAGTTGGAAAAGGCCTAGGGACTTCAGCTGCATGCTATTTAACTGGCATTACGGCTGCTAATGAATTTTTAAATCAACCAATGAACAAAAATCAAATTTTAGATCTAGCAATTCAAATTGAAGGGCATGCCGACAATGTCATCCCGGCTTTTTTTGGTGGATTGCGAGCCATAGTAAAAAAAGATAGCGCAATATCTCAAAAAGATGAATATTTAAGCACAAAAATAAAAACTGCAACTGATTTACAAGTAGCTTTATTAGTGCCTAGTTTTTCAATGCCGACTAAAGCTACCAGAAAAACATTACCAAAAACAATTCCACTTGAAGCAGCAATCTATAATATTAGTAGAGCAGCAATGCTGGTTAACGCAATAAGCCAAAAACAATATAGCCTCTTAGAAGAAGCCACAAAAGATAAATTGCACCAAGAACCAAGAAGCCAATACTTCCCTGAAATGAAAGATATATTTCAAGCTGCACTAAATAATGGAGCACACGGAGTGTTTTTATCAGGAGGAGGCCCAACCATAGGTGCCTTTGTTACCAAAAATCCACATAAAGTAGTTAAATCAATGGAAGTAGCCTTAAAAAAATCAACAAGCTTAAAAAAAATATGCACTATAGCAGAAAAGGGTTTAGAAATTTGTTAAATAAAAATATTAATTTTCCAATAACTGTAATAAAATTCGGTGGCTCCTCTGTAGCAGATGCAGACAAAATTAAAAATATTGCAAAAATTATTAAAATAAAAACTGAAGCTCGATTAAAAGCAGTTGTTATAGTTTCAGCAATGGGAAGATCCACAAATAAATTAATAGAATTATCTAAAGAAATGAGTGAAGATCCTAATGCAAGAGAACTGGACGTTCTGTTATCTACTGGAGAACTTGTCACGTCGACGTTGTTAAGTATGCACTTAAATCATTTAAATATAAAAACTATAAGCTTAAATGGCATTCAGGCTGGCATTAGAACGGACGATAAATATGGCAGAGCAAAAATAGCTGACATAGACACAACAAGAATAAATAGAGAATTGAAAAATAATGACGTGGTAGTAGTGGCCGGTTTTCAAGGTTTTTCTGATCGAAATGATGTAACGACGCTTGGAAGAGGAGGAAGTGATACCACTGCCGTAGCAATGGCAGCTGCATTAAAATTAAAAAACTGTGAAATTTATACGGACGTATCAGGTGTATATACTGCTGATCCACGTCTATGTGAAAGAGCCAAACCCATTGAACGGATTGGCTATGAGGAAATGCTCGAGCTGGCAATAACTGGCGCGAAAGTTTTGCACCCCCGATCAATAGAAGTTGCTTCCTTTAATAATATTGACATTTTAGTAAAAAATACTTTTGATCCAAAAGCCAAGGGAACTATAATACAATCGGAGTCAAAAATGGAAAATATTAACAAAGTTAGAGGCATAGCTCATCAAGAAAAAATTGGAAAAATTACTATTAAAGGAATACCAGACAAACCTGGTATAGCATCCTCGGTATTTAAACCTTTATCCAAAGAAAACATACCCGTAGACACGATTGTTCAGAATTCATCATCTAACAACCTTACAGATGTAACCTTTACGGTAACAACTGAAGACTACCAAAAGGCAAAAATTGTTGCAGGATCTATGATAAAAAAGATTGGAGCAAGCGAAGTCACGGGCACAGATGACATTGGGTCAGTTTCTGTAATAGGTACGGGCATGACATCAACCCCAGGTTATGCTGCAACAATGTTTGAAGCACTATCGAAAGAAAACATTAATATAGAAATAATATCAACTTCTGAAATAAGAATAACTTGCGTAATAAAAAAAATAAGAGTTAATGATGCAGTTAATGCCCTGCATAATGCTTTTAAATTAGATATTGAATAAAGAATAAAACTACTAGAAATTTCATAAAAGATAGTTTAGTATCTTAATCCCACATATAAAATATGATATAGCGCTTAAGCATATGTGCTATTTATAGATAGAGAAAAAATTGTTTGTTCATCTTCATACACATACAGAATATTCACTTTTAGACGGAATGTCTAAAATTAAAGACCTTATAGCTACTGCCAAAAAAGATGGCCAGACTGCACTAGCTATTACTGACCACGGCGTAATGTATGGCGCATTAGAATTTTATTTAGAAGCAAAGAAACAAAATATAAATCCTATTATTGGAATGGAAGCCTACGTAGCACACACGACTCGTCACAACAAATTAGCCAGCGAAAGATCCCCTTATCATTTAACATTGTTAGCAAAAAACAACGCTGGATATGCAAATCTATTAAGCATATCATCTAAAGCTCACCTAGAAGGATTCTACTACAAACCACGAATAGACAGAGAGATCCTTGAAGAACACAGCGAAGGAATTATTGTATTGTCAGGGTGTCCGTCAGGAGAGTTAATGAGAAGCCTGCTTGATGGTGACATTGAAAATGCTACAGAAACAATACAGTGGTATAAAAGTGTTTTTAAATCTAATTACTACATTGAAATACAGGAACATGGCCAAGATAAATTCTCCCGCATTACCCCCGATCTAATAAAAATAGCAAAAAAAAATAACATTGAATTAGTAGCAACAAATGATTCACACTATACACACAAAGACCAGCATGATTTTCATGACCTGCTTCTTTGTATAGGCACAAATACAACAATAGACGATCCTAAGCGATTCAAATTAGAAGGCGATACTTTTTATTTAAAAAGTCAAAAAGAAATGCAAGAAACATTTAAAGATATACCAGAAGCTATAAAAAACACACAAAAAATCGCCGATCAGATAAACTTAGATCTAACATTTAATAGAACGCTTTTACCTCAAACTAACATTGAAGAAGGATTGTCCCCAACCCAGCATCTAAAAAAATTATGTCAAGCAGGTCTCAAAAATAGATATCCAGACCTCAATTCAAATCATGAAAAAAGATTGGAATATGAATTAAAAATTATTGAAGATACTGGATTTATCGAATACATACTGATAGTAAATGACATAGCTCAATATGCTAAAAATAAAAAAATTAGAATAGGCGTAAGAGGGTCAGCTGCGGCATCAATAGTTCTTTATTGTCTTGGCGTTACAAACATTGAACCGACTCAATATAATTTAGTTTTTGAAAGATTTTTAAATCCCGAAAGAAAAGAAATGCCAGATGTCGACTTTGATTTTCCTGATAATAAAAGGGACGAAATTATACAATATACAGCTGAAAAATATGGGCACGATCGCGTAGCTCAAATTATCACTTTTGGTAGAATGGGAACAAGGGCGTCTATCAGAGATGCTGGCAGGGCACTTGGTATGGCATATGACATAGTCGATAAGATAGCAAAGCTTATTCCTGATACACTTAACATAACAATCAATGAATCATTAAACATTGTACCAGAGCTAAACAAACTCTACAAAGAAGATCAAGTAATTAAAAATTTAATTAATAATGCCTTAGGCATAGAAGGCACAGCTCGTCACGCCAGTACACATGCAGCAGGCATTATCATTTCTGCTGAACCATTAAAAAATATTGTGCCTTTACAAAGACCAACATCTAATAAGCAAAAAGACATCAGTGAAATTGTTCCTACTACTCAATTTGCTATGGCTGAAATAGCGCATATAGGATTATTAAAAATGGATTATTTAGGTTTAGCTAACCTGACTATTCTAGAAAAAGCTCTCGAATTTATAAAAGAAAACCAAGGGCTAGATCTTGATATTGACAATCTTAAAGACGCAGATCCAAAAACAATTAAGCTGTTTTCTGATGCTCAAACATTTGGAGTGTTTCAAATGGAAAGCAATGGAATGAGGAGCTATGTTAAAGAACTTAAGCCCCGAAACATAGTTGAAATAGCTGCTATGGTTGCCTTGTATAGGCCTGGTCCAATGGAACAAATTCCTCATTATATTGATGTAAAGCATAATAAATCTCAAGCAAATTACCTTCATAGCGACTTAGCTCCTATTTTAGATGAGACATATGGAGTAATAACATATCAAGACCAAGTACTTCAAATTGTGAAAGTATTTGCAGGTTATTCTCTGGGACAAGCTGATGTTATGAGAAAAGCAATGGGGAAAAAAATACCGGCTGTCATGGCATCAGAAAAAGAAAGATTTATAAGTGGTTCGTTAAAAAATGGTTACGACAAAAATCTTGCCGAAGATATTTTTAATCTTATTGAACCTTTTGCTGGCTATGCTTTTAATAAAGCCCATGCTTTTTCATATGCCACTATAGCGTATCAAACAGCGTTTTTGAAAGCACACTATCCAGTAGAATTTATGACTGCAGTGCTGTCTGTATCTAAGGGCAGCTTAGGCAACAACCAAGATAAAATAACGCCCACATTAACTGAATGCACAAAACTAGGCATAGCAATATTACCTCCTGATATTAATAAATCTCAGAGCAATTTTTCCATAGAAAGCAACAACGAAGACAAATTGTGTATTCGGTTCGGATTAAGTCGCATTAAAAACATAGGTTCTTCAACTGCTGAATCTATCATTACAGATCGCAACAATAACAATTTATATACATCCTTAGAAGATTTTTCTCGTCGTTCTTCGACTAAAGTAGTAAATAAGCGTGTTTTAGAATCTTTAATCAAAAGCGGATCCTTGGACTCTCTTGAAAAGAGAGGAAATATAGTTGATAGCATTGACCAAATTATCAACTTAAGCAATAGCGAAAGAAAATTAAGAGACAGTGGTCAAACTTCTATGTTTGATTTATTTGGAGACAAGCAATCTATGCCTTTGCCAATATTAGAATTGACTAAAAATAATTATAGCAAAGATCAATTTGGTGCCTGGGAAAAAGAACTTACCGGACATTACTTTACTAGCCATCCTTATTTAAAGGCATCCGCTATTATGGCTAATTATATTTCATCAGATATTGCTAATTTAATGACTGAAAATTCAAATGTGACACAAAAAATTGGCGGCGTTCTTAAAACTATAGATTTTAGAATGACTAAATATAATAAAAAATTTGCTCTTTTAGTTTTGGAAGATTTAACAGACAGTATAGAAGTAGTTATATGGCCTGAAAAATTACAAATTTTTGAAAGCTTACTTGTTCCAGGCAATATTGTTCTATTAGAACTGCTCATCCAAAATCGTTCACGGGGCTTGTCGAAACAAGTAAATTCTGTTTCTGTTTATGATAGAGACAGCCAAACCATTGTAGATATTAATAAAAAAACTATAAATAAAAATTTTAGTTCTCCAAAAAAAAATTCTTTAATTAATGTTAATAATCCTTCAAAAAACAATATTAGTAGCTTGAATCAATTAGACAAATCGAACATCAATAAAGAAGCTCTCAATATTTACATGGACGAAACAAAAGATTCAATCGCTGATAAAAGAAGAATGAACAGATTAATTGATATGATCAATTTAAACAAAGGTTCTACTGCTGTTTATTTGCACATAAATCTTTTAAATGGGAGAAATAACAAACTTTTTATTTCTCCTTCGCTTGTTAACGAAGCCCTTGTTCGTGATATTAAAATTCTTCTTGGCGTTCTAGGGGAGGTTATCTATGAAAAAGGTATAATCGACTCTTCGCTTTCTGCAATATAATTTTTCATAGGGCATTTAATCAAACTTCGCGATAAAATATACTTATTGTAATACAAACTAACTTTTAGGATATCGTGTTAACAAGATTCATTTTTATAATTTTTATACTTTCCTCAGTCTTTTGGCTACTTTTTCAGAATGCTGATTTATTTAATATTCGTTTAAATAAAACTGTACCATCACCAATAAAAATAAAATCACAAATTATTACAGAACAAAAACCTCAAACAATAAGTCATCAATCGAAGATTCCGATTACCACTAAAACATCTGAACAAAACACAGCATCCCAAATTTTTAAAATTGAACCAAGTATCGTGCAAACTGGTGAATTTATCAAAGTCTCGGTCATAGGCAACATTGACAATAAAGCTTCTATAAGAATTTTTAGTAAAAATTTTCCTTTATTTGAGGAAAGCTTACATGTTTTTTCTACTTATATTGCTATTCCTTTGTCCGCTAAACCAGGTGATCATGAATTATTTTTTATAAATCAACTGCCCTCTAATCAATCTAAAAAATTAGTAAAAAAAATTCTAGTTCTTAAAAAAGACCGTGGTTTTGATTATATCAAATTGTCAAATACAATCATTAGCTCTTCTTTTTCAGAAAATGCAGTACAAAAAGACTCTTTAATCAGATCTCAGACCGGTACGAGTTTTTCAGTAGGTCAGTATTGGATAAATAAATTTAACATGCCTGCGAAAGGAGATATTTCTACAATGTTTGGAGTGGGAAGATCTTATAACAATCAACCAGTTAACTCTTTTCATCTAGGATTGGATTTGGCAGCAGGAGCCGGAGCTGACGTTACTGCACCCGCTCCTGGTATTATTAAATGGGTTGGCAATTCTCCTATTCGTGGTCTAACTGTTTACATTGATCATGGGTCTGGTGTTGTTTCAAGTTTGTCTCATTTAAATGATGCATATGTTCAAGCTGGCGAAGCAATTAAACAAAACCACCTCATTGGGGCCGTTGGTTCTTCTGGTGCATCTACTGGGCCACACTTACACTGGGAAGTAACAGTTTGGGGAACGCATACCGATCCTTTAATGTGGACAAAAAATGTCTTCTCCCATTCTTATTAATTTTCAGAGTTAATCCATAAAGAAATTATACTCATCCCAACTATAGCAGCTGTTTCTACTCTTAAGATTCGTTTACCTAAAGAAACTGGAATAGCACCATCATGAATTAATTTTTTTTCTTCTTCTTTGCTCCAATCACCTTCTGGACCAACCAAAAAGTTAAGAGTTAGGTCTTTTTTTTGAACGTCAATTTTAATTAAGCTTTCCTCAATATTAATGCCACCTTTAGTAACAGCAATCATAATAATTCCATTTAAATCTTCCAGTTTGCCACTTTCTATTTTTGGAATATCAGTCCTGCCGCATTGTTCACTTGCTTGTATGGCAATTTTCTGCCATTTTTCAATTCTGCCTTGACCAGGATTCATAATAGATCTGTCTGTCCTTAAAACAATAATTTTATTTACACCTAATTCAGTAGCTTTTTCTACCAACCAGTCACCTCTTTTCCCTTTAGGAAATGCAACTGCTAATATTACATTAGTATTACTTATGCTCATGCTATTTGATTCATTGATGATTTTTATTTTAATAGAGCCATGATTGTGGTCAATTATTTCAACTATATACTGTTGTTTATTATCATTAAAAACAATAAATAAAGCACCTTTTGTTAATCTGAGAACATTTAATAGTTTATGGACAATTTTAAGATCTGTTATTAAGAATATTTTTTCTTCTATTGAAAAATTTGCAACATAAATTTTATTCAAACTTAATGCCAAATTTTTTTAATACAGAGATCTCTTCAGGAATTTCTTTAGTTTTAATTTTAAGAGTTTGCCCTAATTGCTCCACTAACTTTTTTTCTTCTTTACTAATTTTTTTAGGTATAATGATGTTTGTAATTATTAATAAATCTCCATAGTGCTTACTGTTTAATGTTGGCATTCCTTTATTTTTCAATCTAAAAATTTCTCCGTGTTGTACTCCTGGTTTAAATTTTAATGAATATGTTTCTTTTTCATTAATCAAAGGTATCTCATCTTGATAACCTAAAAGAGCATTTGCGATACTAACAGGCAATTCATATATCAAATTGTCTTCGACTCTTTTAAAAACATTGTGCTCGCTGACTATAAAATTTAAATATAAATCTCCGGATCCTCCTCCTCTAATACCAGAATTACCATAACTAGAAATGCGCATTCTCTGTCCAGTTCTAACTCCCTGGGGGATATCAATTTCTTTATTTGTTTCGTCTTGTCTTATCCCAAATCCACTGCATTCTGTGCACGGATCTGTTACTATTTGGCCTTGTCCTTGACATGGGCCACAGCTCATGACATTAACAAATTGCCCAAACAATTGTCTTTCAACTCTCCTTATTTCTCCTGTCCCGTTGCAATCTTGGCATGTTCCTAGATTCGTTCCTTTTTTTTGTCCTGAATTACCACAGGCTGAGCAAGCTATATTTCTGTTGTACGCAACTATTTTTTTAATTCCAGTGTGTACTTCTTCTAGAGTAATATCTAATTCAATTTCAATATCTGTCCCTTGAGAACTAGATTGCTGTTGTTGACCTGTTCCTTGAAAAAAAGCATCAAAAATATCTCCAAGACCTCCAAAATTACTAAAATCAGAATAATTTGAAGAATCTCCTTCTACTCCATTAATGCCATGGGCATCATATCTTTTTCTTTTTTCTGCATCAGAAAGAATATTATATGCAAAAGACACTTCTTTAAATTTTTCTTCTGCGCCATCTTCTTTATTTTTATCTGGATGATAAAGCATAGCCAATCTACGAAAAGATTTTTTTATCTCTTCTGAAGAGGCATTTTTGTCTACTTCTAAAACAGAATATAATTCTTTATCGGTTACAGACATTTTTTTTCCTTTAAACTTCCCTAAATTCTCCATCTACCGTGTCTTTGTCTTGTGATTCCTCATCAGTAGACTCCTCAGTAGACTCCTCAGTAGACTCCTCAGTAGACTCATCAGTAGACTCATCAGTAGACTCAGCCTGGTTTTCCTGACTACCATAAACTTCTTGCCCAACCTCCTGCATTGCTGACATTAGTTTTTCAAGGGACGACTGAATGTTCCCCGCATCCTCTGTGGCTAACTCAGTTTTTAAATCTGCAATGGAGTCTTCTATTTTCTTTATTAAATCATTGTCTATTTTGTCTTTGTTTTCAGCTATAGTTTTCTCTGCTTGGTACATGGATGATTCAGCCTGATTACGAACCTCGACTAAGTCCTTTTTTTTATCATCTTCATCAGCAAATTTCTCAGCATCTGATCTCATTTTTTCTACTTCTTTGTCAGAAAGACCTGAAGATGATTGTACAGTAACATTTTGCTCTTTACCAGATCCTTTGTCCTTAGCAGAAACCTTTAAAATACCATTGGCATCAATATTAAATTCGACTTCAATTTGTGGAACACCTCTAGGTGCTGGTATAATTCCATCGAGAATAAATCTGGCAAGTGATTTATTGTCTCCTGCCATAGATCTTTCCCCTTGCAATACATGTATTTCAACAGATGGCTGATTGTCGGCAGCAGTTGAAAATACTTGACTGGCTGAAGTTGGAATAGTTGTATTTCTTTCAATAAGAGACGTTGACACGCCTCCTAATGTTTCTATTCCTAATGAAAGTGGTGTAACATCTAAAAGTAATACGTCTTTAACGTCTCCCTTTAAAACACCTGCTTGAATAGCGGCTCCTGCTGCAACTACTTCGTCTGGATTAACTCCTCTGTTAGGTTCTTTATCAAAAAATTCTGATACTTTTGCTTGTACTAAAGGCATACGAGTCATGCCTCCAACCAAAACTATCTCATTAATTTCCTCTTTTTTTAATCCTGAATCATCTAATGCTTTTTTCATAGGAATAAGAGTTCTTTCAACAAGTTCACTAACAAGTTGCTCTAATTTAGCTCTTGTAATATTAATGACCATGTGTTTTGGTCCAGCCGCATCAGCTGTAATAAATGGCAAGTTAACTTCTGTTTGTTGAGCTGAAGAAAGTTCTATTTTTGCTTTTTCTGCTCCTTCTTTTAGTCTTTGTAGTGCCATTTTGTCCGCTGATAAATCTATTCCTTGCTCTTTTTTAAACTCATCAACAAGAAAATCAATAATGATATTGTCAAAATCATCCCCGCCCAAAAAGGTATCTCCATTGGTAGCTTTAACTTGGAATGTTCCATCGCCAATTTCTAATATTGAAACATCAAAAGTTCCTCCGCCTAAATCATATACGGCAATATTTTGATCGTCTTTTTTATCCAATCCATATGCTAAAGACGCTGCTGTTGGTTCATTAATTATTCTCAAAACTTCTAGCCCTGCTATTTGACCAGCGTCTTTTGTTGCTTGTCTCTGTGCATCATTAAAATAAGCAGGAACAGTTATAACTGCTTCAGTAACTTCACCATTTAGGTAGGCTTCAGCGTCGGCTTTTAGTTTTTGTAAAATCATTGCACTAACTTCTGGTGGAGAGTAATTTTTTTCCCCCATTGTAACTGCAGCATCACCATTTTTTTGCTCGACAATATCAAAGGGTGCAATTTCAGTAAAAGACTTAATGTCGCTATCATCGAATTTTCTCCCCATTAATCTCTTAATAGAATAAATAGTTCCGTCTGGATTGGTTACCGCTTGTCTTTTAGCTAATGTTCCTACTAATCTTTCTCCATTTTTTCCAAGAGCCACTATTGAAGGAATAGTTCTTCCTCCTTCTATACTACTAATAATATTAGGTTCTCCTCCTTCCATTACTGCTACAACAGAGTTTGTTGTCCCTAAATCAATGCCTATCACGTGTCCCATTTTATTATCCTTTCTACAATAATACTATTATTTCTCTTTTTGACCTATAACAACTCTCGCAGGCCTAATCACCACCTCTTCATAACAAAAACCTTTTTCTACAACTTCTATAATTTCTCCTTCTTTGCCTTTTGCATATCCTATGGCTTCGTGTAAGTTTGGATCAAATTCTATCTTTGTGTCGACTTCGTCTATTCCTTCCTCGCTTAAGGTATATAAAAATTTTTCTTTTATTAACTGTATTCCTTCTGTTAGTTGATTTTGCGCATTGTTTTCTACCTTTTTTTTACTAATTTTATCAATACTTGACAAGGCCCTATCAATATCATCAAATATTGGTAAAAACTTTCCAATGACATCGTTAGTAATTTGTCTATGCCTCTCTTTTCTTTCTTCATCAACTCTGCGTTTTAAATTATGATAGTCCGCAACTGCTCTCATTTTTTGATTATTACAATCTTCTAATTCGCTTTCTATAGATGGTTCTTGGTTATCATCATCTATTTCTATGTCATCGTTTTGATTTTCTTCCATAACAATTACTCCTGCTAATTTGACAATAAGTTAGATACGTATCTAACTAAAGGAATGACCTTTTGGTAACTTATTCGTTTTGGTCCTATAACCATAATTTTCCCAGACGCTGCATCTCTAATTTTATAATCAGTAGAAACAACGCTCAAGTTTTTAAATTGATTTTTTGGTATTTCTTCACCAATTGAAACACTTACCCTTTGTTTTTTATGTGTTTTTTGTATAGTAAATGGTTCATATTTTAGTGAAGCTAAAGCATCATAAGTAGTTAACATAGATTCTTTTGTTTCAAATTCTGGCTGGGCCATTAAATGGGTTGCTCCTTCTATGATAATTTCTTCATTGATAATACCTTCTTCTTCTCCAGAAATAACAGACTGAATAGTCATAATTAAACTATCATTCACAAATTCCATTTTTTTGTTAGCTTCTCTATTGAAAAAATAATTTTTAATTAATTTATTTAGGCTTTCTATGCTTGGAGTCATTCTGATAATAAAAGATGTTCTTTTGTCTACTAATTGTTTTTTTACTACCCCGTCTACAAAAACAACTAAAATTAATATTCGGCCAGGAAGAATGTCAAATAATTTAATATCGTCAAGCGCAGACGGTTGATATTTTTTAGTTATAACAACAGCGTTTTTTATTAGTCCAGCTAACACTGATGCAGTAATTGCTATTCTCCTGTCTATGTTTCCTTGTACTTGATGCATTTGATGTTCAATAGTAAATCTTTCCTTAAAATTAGGAGGCTCCTCTCTCATAATGTCTTTAACATAATGACGATAGCCTAAATCACAAGGAATTCTTCCTGAAGATGTGTGTTTGTGTGTAATAAATCCGCCATCTTCCAATCTTGCTAATTCTCCTCTAATTGTTGCCGAGGAAACAGACAATGTTTTTGACTGAAAAATAGAATTTGAACTTACTGGACTAGCAGTAGTTAAATACTGATCAATGACTAATCCTAATAAAACATTACTTCTATGTGACAACAAATCCTGATCCTTTATTTAGCACTCTCTACCTTTGAGTGCTAAATAATAATTTATAATAAAATACCCACTAGGGTCAATCCTAATAATAAAATCTATATACTATTTTATTTTTTTAAGATAAGATATTTTTACTCAATTTATTGGAGCAAACAATGGGATCTATCACAATAAGCGGCATAGGTGCTTATGTTCCTGAAAAAAAAATAACTAATTTTGATTTAGAGAAAACTGTAGACACTTCTAATGAATGGATATTAGAAAGAACTGGAATTGCTGAAAGAAGACAAGTTGCAGACAACGAGTCCTCCAGTACAATGGGTGCTGCTGCTGCTAATGAAGCCCTAATATCCGCCAACCTTTTGGCGGAAAATATTGATTTAATTATTACCGCTACGTGTTCACCTGATGGCATGTTTCCATCAACAGCAAATAGAATTCAGTCGATTATTGGGGCAAAAAAAGCAGTTTGCTTTGATGTTAATTCAGCTTGCAATGGTTTTCTCACAGCATTAGCAATAGCTAATGGTTTATTAGATAACAAAAATTATAAAAAAGCCCTTATTATAGGCTCAGAAACCTTAACAAGGCTCGTTGATTGGCAAGACAGAAACACTTGTATATTGTTTGGTGACGGAGCAGGAGCAGTGGTTATAGAACATAGCGATAATAAAAGTGACTTATTGGGGGTCCTTTTTGGTTCAGATGGCACACAGGGAGATTTGTTGTTTGCAACCGGACCTGCTTCCATAAAAAATTCGCTTATTGAAGATGCTAAGATTATTATGGATGGTCCAAATGTTTTTAAAAATGCAGTTAATTTTATGACATCAATTGCAAAAGAACTTTTAATTAAGACGGGTAAATCTATTGATGATATTAGTTTGTGTATTCCGCATCAAGCAAACGAACGTATTTTAAATGCTGTAGCAAGCAATTTATCTTTAGATAAAAATAGAGTTTTTAATAATATTAAAAACCTTGGAAATACTTCAGCTGCAAGCATTCCCATAGCACTGCATGCAGCATATTATTCTAACAGATTAAAAAAAGGAGACACTTTATTGTTCACTGCTTTTGGTGCAGGCCTTAATTGGGGATCAGCATTAATTAATTGGAATGAAATCAAAAACCCGAAGGAATAAAATGGATGTCACTTGGTTTGGTAAATCTGCGATTAGAATAAAAACCAACAAGGCAATAGTAATATGCGATCCTTGTCCCAAAACTACAGATGAAGACATGAAGAGGCCCTTGGCTGACATAGTCACAATTACCTCCTATGAACCAACTCATTCTTTTCTTAAAGGCATTAAAGGAGACCCATTAATCATTGATGCGCCAGGCGAATTTGAAAAACTCGGTGTACACATACAAGGCTTCCCTTTTCTTACAAATGAAGGATCTCTTATAAACGCATATATATATGAAGCTGAGTCAATAAAAATGATCCATATCGGTAATATAACTTCATTAGAACAATTAACAAAAACTGAACAGTTAAGCAATATTGATATTGCTTTTGTTTCCTTAAATAATCCTAAAAAAGACGATCCAGCCGAAGCAAGTAAATTTGCAAGAGCCTTGGATTCAAAAATCATCATTCCTTTAAATTACAACATTAACGATACGACTGATAAATCTTTTCTCTCTGTTTTTAACAAAAATCTTGCTCTTCCAGTTGAAGAAAATATTGATAAATTTTCTATTAAAAAAAATGAACTCATTGAAACATCTAAAATAATTATATTAAATAAAAAATAAAACTAACAAAAGTCACAAAAAGTTAGATTTGTTCTTGGAATATAATTTAGTGGATTTTGTAATTGACCATTACGCCTTAATTCAAAATGCACATGTGGTCCTGTGGAACGACCAGTTGATCCAGTAAGGCCAACTATTTCACCTCTTTGTACTGCTTGTCCAACATTAACCCAAATCTTATTTAAGTGTCCCACTCTAGAAACATAGCCACCAGGATGTCTGATGTCTACATATAATCCGTAAGAACAACAAGGATCTCCACCAGCAAAAATAACAGTTCCTCCGTTTGTTGCTACAACAGGAGAATTATATGGGGACCCTATGTCTATGCCAGTTGCATGCCACCAAGTCATTAGTGATGTTATTGGCCCGTCTGATGGCCACACAAAGCCTGCTATTGATGATTCTTTTTTTACAATATTATTTGCTGCAATTTCAAAAACATCAACTTTTTCTTTAATTTGTTTTCCACCTACTATTAATATAGTCACGTTTTCTTCAATAAAATTAGGATCATTTATATTGTTTGCTGCAAAATCTACAATATCATCAGGTTTAGCATTGTATTTATTAGAAATTTCTGACAGTGTTTCCCCAAAACTAACATCATGTAACACGCCTTCTGTTGATGGCACCCTAATCATTTCACCGACTTGAATTAAGTCAGCTTGATTTGTTAAATGTATATTATTCCAAAAAATATAATTTGCATCAATGCTAAATTTATTTGCAATAAGATTGATTGAATCACCGGATTGTACTTCATATCTAAAATATTTAGGTATCTGATTTGGTTGATTAAACTTGATGTTTTTACTTAAAAGATTTACATCTCTTTGATCCGATAAAATATTATCATATATTTTTTGAGTCTCATCAGTTCCAGTTAAAATTATTGACTGTTTAATTGTTCCACTAATTGTTGTATTGGTAGTAGTTACTGCTTCCAAATTGCTATTTTGAATATAGTCAGGCATTGCATAGGATCGAAACTGTAGTGAATCTTGTTGCTCTAGATTAACCACAGCATCAGCAATTTTAATATCAATTTTGTAAAAAACTAAAACCGATAAAATAAAAAATAAAGCTATGGCTACATGATTGATTGCGCGTAGGTTAACTTGTTTTTTTTTAAGTACATTAATTAATTTAATCACTACTATACCAAATCAATTTATACTTTTTGTTCTTTTAAAGTTAACAAGAACTCGTCGTTGTTTTCAGTCTTACTCATTCTATCTAACACTCTTTCGGTTGCATCACCAGAAGCTTCTTCAAGCATAGATGCCATTCTTCTTAATAACCAAACAGATTTTAATTCTTCTTCTGAAAATAACAAATCTTCTCGTCTTGTTGAAGAAGCAAGAACATCAATTGCTGGATATATTCTCTTTTCAGCTAATTTTCTCATTAATCTGACTTCCATATTGCCAGTGCCTTTAAACTCTTCAAAAATAACATCGTCCATTCTTGAACCAGTCTCTATAAGGCAAGTAGCAACAATTGTTAAAGAGCCTCCCTCTTCTGTGTTTCTTGCTGCACCAAAAAATTTCTTAGGTGGAAATAAAGCTATAGGATCCATTCCACCTGACAAGGTTCGCCCACTTGTTGGCATTGCTAAATTATATGCTCGAGCCAACCTAGTAATGGAGTCCATTAAAATAACAACATCTACACCAGACTCTACAAGTCTTTTTGCTCTTGATAATGCAACTTCTGAGACCCTAGTATGATCTTCTACTGGTTCATCAAAAGTAGATGCAATTACTTCACCTTGTACAGATCTCTTCATGTCTGTAACTTCCTCAGGGCGTTCTCCAATTAATAGAACCATTAAATGAATGTCCTTATTGTTAGTCGTTATGCCATTAGCAATAGATTTTAAAAGCATTGTTTTTCCAGCCTTTGGTGGAGAAACAATTATGGCTCTTTGGCCCTTGCCAATAGGTGAAAAAATATCAACAATTCTTTGTGATAGACTATCTTGCAAAACAGTTGTTTCTAATTTAATCCTTTTATTAGGAAAAATAGGCGTTAAGTCTTCAAAGTTTGGCCTTCTTCTTGCTAGTTCTGGGCTTATATTATTTACAGTATCAACTTTTAAAAGACCATAGTATTTCTCTTGTTCTTTTGGTGCTCTGACTAATCCAACAACAAAGTCTCCGCTTCTTAATCCCAATCTTCTAATTTGTGACTGCGAAACATAAACATCACTTGGTCCAGGGATTAATTTATCACTTCTTAAAAAACCAAAACCATCGTCAACTATTGTTAAAATTCCACCTGCAATTATTCCTCCCTTTTTGTTGCTTTGTTCTTTAAGAATACTGTATATCAGTTCTTGTTTTGAAAAACTATCAGCATTTTCAATCTTGCTTCGTTCTGCAAAAGCAATTAATTCAGTACGTTGTATTTTTTGTAAATCGGAAACATTAATAGTAGGAATATCAGGATTAATCTCTAGGTCAGAATCATTTTTATGACGCTGATTTTTTCTCGTCATTGTCTTGGTTCTTAAATTGTTTGGTTTTACATCTGTCATAAATATATATTGCCTTTCTAAAAAATCTATCCAATTTTACTATTTACTTAATGTCATTTATGGGGAAAATATAACATACACTCGTAAAAATTTAATTCGCGTACATTTAGGATAGGTTGATTTTACAAATCATTTTATTAATAAACAAGTTGATATTATTAAATAACATCACTAATAATATTTCACTAAATTAGTTATTTGATTCTACTTTATTAACATCCTGATTTTTTGTAGTTAATTTATAATTTAGGGCTGCTTTAATAAAGCTCTTAAACAAAGGATTAGGTTTGCTTGGCCTAGAAGTAAATTCAGGATGAAATTGGGCACCAATCATAAAAGGATGATTTTTTAATTCAACAACCTCAACTAAATTTCCTTCTATACTTCTGCCGGATACAATAAGTCCATTAGATTCTAAGGCATCAATATAAGTATTATTAAATTCATATCGGTGGCGATGTCGTTCTCGAATTACATCCTTGCCATATGCAGCAAAAGTTTTTGTGTTTGCAACAAGTTGACAATCATAACCTCCAAGTCGCATTGTTCCTCCCATATTTTTTAATTCTTCTTGTTCTGATAACAAAGAAATAACAGGAAAAGGAGTACTAGGATCAAGTTCTGTAGTGTTTGCTCCAATCATTCCGGCAACATTGCGCGCAAATTCACACACTAACACTTGCATACCTAAGCAATCACCAAGATAAGGTATTTTGTTAATTCTAGCATACTCAGCTGCTTTAATTTTTCCTTCTATACCACGGTTGCCAAAACCAGGGCACAGAAGAATACCATCGACTTTACCAATAATATTTATTGCTTCGTCATTTTCTAAGCTCTCAGAATTAATCCATAAAATATTTATATCAGATTCGTAATAAACCCCAGCGTGTATTAATGCTTCTTTGATAGATAAATAAGCATCTTCAAGTTCTGTATATTTTCCTACAAGAGCTATATCAACGCTGTGTTTTAAATTTATAAGCTTTGCAACAAAATTTCTCCATAATTCAAGGTCTGCTTTTTTTGTTGACAAAATCATCGTTTTAAAAACCACATCAAGCAATCCTGCCGAATTTAAAATAATTGGGACCTCATAAATCGAATCAGCTGTTTTTAATGGAATTACAGAATCTTTGTTTAAATTGCAAAATAGTGCTATTTTTTCTCGTAAAGCTTCACTAACATGACTATCTGCTCTAGTAATGATGATATCTGGCTGAACACCAAAAGCACGTAACTCCCTGACTGAATGTTGTGTTGGCTTAGTTTTTAATTCTTTAGTCGATTGAATATAAGGAAGTAAAGTTACATGGATTGAAAGTGTGTCTGCTGGATCTAAAACATGACGCATCCTACTTATGGCTTCTAAAAAAGGTTGTCCTTCCATGTCACCAACAGTACCTCCAACTTCCACAAGAACAAAATCAGCATCATTTTTTTCACCGGCTGCTTTTATAATTTTTCTTATCTCACTAGTGACATGAGGAATGGCCTGAATTGTCCCTCCTAAATAATCACCTCTTCGCTCTTTTCGAATTACTTCCTCATAAACTTGACCAGAAGAAGCTGAATTCATTGAGCCTAGTTCAATGTCTAAAAATCTCTCATAATGACCAAGATCTAAATCAGTTTCTGCTCCATCGTCTGTAACAAAAACCTCACCGTGTTGATATGGAGACATAGTCCCTGGATCTACATTAATATATGGGTCTAATTTTAAAACAGATACCTGAAAACCAGATGATTTTAGCAATGTACCCAAAGATGCACTAACTATTCCTTTGCCGACGGAACTCACTACGCCTCCAGTTATAAAAATATATTTTCTCATAAAGCGCTTTCTTAAAGAATATAATCTACATTATCACTTCGCTTTTACTATTTCTAGGACTAGGCTAGCAATAGTAAAAAAATCTCTGTTAAGTGAACAAAAACATGCAAGTTGATCAAGTGGTTTTGAAATTATTGCGTTCAAAGTTAGGTAACTTTTTTTTCAACGGTGCTATTCTCAGAATATCAAAAGAAATGAGAATTGATAAGCAATCACGTATAGCAATAATACATAATCAAAACCAAAATCTTGTCGCTCTTTTTAAGCAAACAATTAATAAAGAAAATAAAATCGAAGAATTCAACTTTTTTCCCACAAAAACAAAGCTTCTCCCTTTTAAAGACAATCTCTTTGATTTAATTCTTTGTGAGCATGTCATCAACAACCTAAATGAAAAAGATTTAGAGTTTTTATTAACAGAAATATACAGAATAATGAAACCGTCAGGAGTGGCCCTACTTTGGGACTTTAACTGGCCCAAAAGAAAAGTAAGTTTTTTAAGGAGGTATCCGTTTAAACAAAAAATAAATTATCGAGACCATGTTAATGACATTTTTAAAGTAACTAAGAAAAAAAACATTAGCTTTTTTACTGAGGTTCATATCAGGCCTTTTCTTTTTCCTTTAATAAAAAGATATACTGTTCTAATAGGAAAGCCACCTGAAAAAGAGTAGGTTTTTTTACTAAGATAATAAAATTTTTACTACTGCAGTGGGCACATAAAGATCAACGGGCTCACCATGAGCTAACATAGTTCTTATTTCAGTAGACGACACTTGAGGGATATTATCAGAAAAAAAAATCACATTTTTGGGTATGTCAAAATCAAAATTATTTAAATTTTTATTATTTAACTTATTTCTTTGAAAAACAACAATTTGTGCAATTTCAAACAGATTTTTGTAGTTTTTCCAATTAATAATTTTTTCAAAAGCGTCACTTCCCATAATAAGAAACATTTCAGTAATCCCTTTATTTTCCGACAACAACTTACTTAAAGTGTTAAAAGTATAAGAATGCTTATCCAGCATCTCTGTTTCAATAACTTTTATTTTGGGGTTGTTATTGAAAGCCAATTGAGCCATTTTAAGCCTCGTACTACGTGGATTAGCAAGTTTTTTTTTGACACCTAAAGGAGCACCCGTTGGACAAACATACAACAAGTCTAGACTAAGTTTTTTTATTGCTAAACTTGCCATTTGAATGTGACCATAGTGAGGGGGATCAAAGGAGCCCCCAAAATAACCTACCTTCACAATTGCCATCTTATTTTTTTATTAGCAACATAAACTATTTCATGATTACGCACATTGAGTCGTGACACATCCCTGTTTACGCCCAACAACTTCATTCGCCTAAAAAACTCTGATCTTGATTCACTGTTATTAAAATCAAATGTTTCTGCTAAAAGCTCTGGAGTAGATCCAGAAAGCACTGCCTGTCCTTCAGGGTTTCTTTCTAGAACATATTTTTTTTTCTGTACGTGTGGTTTTTTAACAACCAATGGTTCTTCTTTATTATTGTTTTGGGTGTCAGGTTTAGTTTTTTTAATTCTTGCTTCCAATAAAGAAATTATTTTAAAAACAACGTCAGGGTTGCTTGTTTTTCCTTGAATAAAGTCAGAACTATTGTTGTTTGTAATTGTATTAACAACAGATATACAAGGAATCTTTTGATTCAAAGGAGTAGTAAAAAAACTATAGTCAAAATCACTGGTTTTTTCTTCATTCAAAATCAATAAAACAAGCTTGGCATTTTTAAAATAATTCTCGTCAATATTTTTATTAGGTAAATCAATAAAAGTCAAAAAAACCTTCCCTTTTTCATAAGAACCTCTGTTAGGTGACGTGGTTGTATAAGGATAACTGGCCGTTAAACCATTAGAACCTGTTATGGCGTTAATTAGCGTTGTTTTACCAGAATTAACATCGCCAATAATCAGCACGTCAGCATCCGTGGCTGGTTCTATTTCTATATTTTTTATCTCTCCTTGTTGGCCTAATTGAGAAAATCTCGGTGCCTGTCTGTTGGGTAAAACAAAACTACTGTTTCCCCAACCGCCTTTTCCCCCTTTAGCTATTTTAATATAAGTGTCTTTGGTTTTTGATAAAATTTTTGTTTTGTTACCAACTTTATCAACTTCCCATAAATTATAATTACTTGGAATAGAGATAATTATATCTTCACCAGAATGACCGTTCTTGTTGTTTGGTTCTCCGTCATTGCCGTTTTTTGCTTGAAAGGTATCGTTGTTTTGTAGGGATAGTACGTTGTCGTTCTTTTTTGCCACAAACTTTATCAGGATGTCCCCACCTTTCCCCCCTGTTCCTCCGTCTGGTCCTCCTCTTGGGACTTTCCGTTCTCTTTTAAAGGAAACCTTTCCGTTCCCTCCTTTACCTGCTTTAATGAAAATGTTAATTTTTTTGTTCATATCTTCTTCTTTTAATAATCTATATATATTTTATTATTTATATAGTAGTAGTAGTAGGGGTGTTTAGTACGTTGATAACTACCATATAACAGTTTAGGTCTATTGGGGAATGTTTGTGTATATCTCTTTATAATTTTGTTTGTTTTTTTGTTAAAAAAAATTAATATTGTTTTATTAACAGTGTATACACTGTTAATTTTTAAGTATGTTTATAACTTTTAAGCTATGTTTCGTTTTCTTTCAATAAGTTCTTTTAGGTTAGATATGTCTCGACCAATTTCTTTGTCTATAGACATTCCTTTGTCCATTTTTCTCCAGCCATGGTGTATGGTAGAGTGGTCTCTATTGCCAAGAGATCTTCCTATTTGCACTAAAGATATATTTCCTATTTCTCTTAAAAGATACATGGCAATTTGGCGAGGGTATGCGAACCTTTTCTCTCGGTTTGTAGAAAAAAGATCTATATTTTTTAAATTATAATATTCGCATATTACATCAATAATTAAATCAATAGATGGCGGTGAAAAAAGAGTGGTTTTTTGTAAGTGCCTAAGTGTGCTCTCAACGAGTTGTTCGCTTATGTCTTCGCCGGTTAATTTTGAAACAGCCACAAGCCTTGTCAAAGAACCTTCTAGTTCGCGAACATTGTTAATACACATATGGGCAATTTTATATAAAATATTGTTGTCTAGGTGAATTTGATGCTCTTTAGCTTTTTCTTGTAAAATTGCAGTTCTAGTTTCTACGTCGGGCACTTGTAGGTCGGCAATCATTCCCCATTCAAACCTTGTTCTCAGTCTCTCTTCTAAATGATTAATTTGACTTGGGTTTTTATCTGAAGAAATAACAATTTGTTTGCCTGCTTCGTATAGTTCATTAAACGTATGAAAAAATTCTTCTTGGGTTTGTTCTTTTCCAGCAATAAACTGAACGTCATCAATTAATAAAATATCTGTTTTTCTGTAGATGTTTCTAAACTTGTTCTGTGTTCTTTTTTGGATGGATGATATTAATTGGTTTGTGAATTGTTCAGCTGAAAGGTAGGCGATATTAAGGCCTTTAGTTGTTGCGGCATGACCAATTGCATGCAAAAGGTGTGTTTTTCCTAGGCCTGGTCCTCCGTATAAAAACAAAGGATTGAACTCGTTTCCTGGTTGCGCAGAAACTGATTGAGAGGCAGCAAAGGCGAGCCTGTTGGCAGCACCAACAACAAATCGTTCAAATGTATAATTTTTGTGTAGTGGCATTTTTTCTTTTTTTAATTCGTGTTCCCTTTTCTCTTTTTCTAATGAGCGAGCGCTATTTTTTGCATGAATGTTGGTTGTGTCTACGGGCTTTAGGGCGACAGCCTCTAGTTTGTTTTCGTTTTCTTGAGGAATGGTTTTAAAAACGATATCAAGTGATTCACCAGAAATTTCTGCGATTGTTTTTAAAATAAGTGGTTTTAATCTTCTTTCTAGCCATTCGTTTACAAACTCTGATCTTGTACCTACTATTAACGATGATTTTTGAAAAGAAAGTCCGATAGTTCCCTTAAGCCAGGTATCATAGTTGGGACTAGAAATTGCTTCAGATAAAGACTTTAGAGAGTCTTCCCAAAGCTGAGATGCATCAATTTTCACGGTTTCTCCAGATAATTTTTAGG
>QGNP01000004.1 GCA_003228125.1 Chloroflexota bacterium
GAAACTAAAAAAGAACCTGAATTAATTGAGACAACAAGTGTTGAAAAAGAAATATCCCAAGATAGTAGTGCAAATGAAAAAGATGCACAAAAAGAAAAGCCTATTGTTGTGTCTGCTAGTTCTATTTCTGCACCAACACAAATAGAGGCCGTGAGTGCTGAAATTAGTAATCAACAGTTACCTTCTCCAGCTTCTATACTTGCTATTGTTCCTTTTGTATTATTATTTATTTTTTCTTGGCTATTTCCTGGACCAATCATTGCAAGTTTTTTAAATTTGGAAATTGGCATTATAACAATTTTATGTTTTTTTATTGGTAATATTTTTTTATTATTATTTTTTAGATTTGAAGGTATTTCTTTAGCAAAATTTTCAGCAATGGGAAATAGAGATATTTTAAAATGGAGAGACAAGCCTACTGATTGGCGTAGAAGTGAAGAATCTAGAAGACTTGAAATAGAGTCAGTTATAGAACAAATTGCTTTAAATAGTTTTGCTTATCCAAATAATGAGTACCCTTCTTTAAAAACATTTATTAATTTACCAAATCCTGAGCTTGGTATAGAAATCGTAGGAGGATTAGGTGGCAGAATTTATCCAGACATCATTGTTGCTGAACAGCCTAGTAATTATCCGAGACTAATAGCTCAAATAGAATCTGCAGAAACTGTAACCCGTGAGCAAGCTGAAAGAGTATGGGCAAGACTTGATAACCAAGAATCTACTACATATATTTTTGTTCCTACTGGATACGCAGCTAGAGCAAAAGATTATGCAAGAGTTACAGGTATTAAAAATATACAAATTAGAACATGGAAAAGAAGTGGTGGTACAATTAGAGTTTTAGTTACATAACTATTTATTTTTATGTTCGGTTAGAATAAATACCAGATGGCCGTATACTAAATTTATTCAATTTCCTATTTGTTATTATATCTTTTTTTCTATCATAAAATTCTTTATGTATTTCTTTCATTAAGTTAGTTAGTATGATTCCTATAATTAAAACTATGAGATGTGACATTTTTACCCCTAATTGCTAGTATTGACTATATTAGAACATATATTCTAATATAGTCAATACTAGCAATTAGTTTATTGAATTTTTTTTCATTAATGGAATCAATACTTCCGGAACAGTTATTGAACCATTTTTATAATTTTGCTCCATTAAGGCTGCAAGAGTTCTTGGTAAAGCAAGGCCAGAGGCGTTTAGTGTATGTAAATATTTGTTATTACCTAGCTCATCTTTAAATTTAATGTTAGCTCTTCTAGTTTGGAAATCAAGGAAATTTGATACTGAAGAAACTTCAAGCCATTCTTTTGATCCTGATGCCCACACTTCAATATCATAAGTTTTTGAGGATGCAAATGAAGTATCTGATGCTGCAAGTTGAATAACTCTATAATGTAAATTTAGTTCTTTAACAATAAATAAACTATCCTGTAGTAGTTGTTGATGCAAACTGGCAGATTCATTTGGATAAGAAAAATTTACTAATTCAACTTTATCAAATTGATGGCCTCTTTTAATGCCTTTTACTTCTTTCCCAGCACTCATTTTTTCTCTTCTAAAACATGGAGTATACGCGACGTGCTTTATCGGTATTGACTGAAATGATAAAATTTCATCTCGATACAAGTTAGTTACTGGTACTTCTGCGGTAGGAACAAGCCATAAGTCTTCTTCAATATCTTTATATAAATTATCTCCAAATTTTGGAAGCTGTGCAGTGCCATACAACATGTCTTCTTTGATTAATGCAGGTGGATAAACTTCTGAGTAACCTCTTTCAGTATGGGTTTCAAGCATCCAAAAAATTAAACTTCTTTGCAATTTTGCACCATCACCCATTAATACATAAAATCGTTGACCTGAAATTTTTACTCCTCTTTCAAAGTCAATGATTTTTAATTCTTTACCTATTTCCCAATGTTCAGGAACTGTAGGATAAGAATTCTTTAGGGGAACATCTGAAACTTTAGCATTTTCTTTAATTTTAATTACTTGATGCCCAATACCTTCTTCAATAATCTGTGCGTCTTCCTCTGTTCCTTCCTGAACGTCATCGCTTAAAATATTTGGCATTTCTAAAAGTAAATTATTTAATTGTTCATTTATTATTCTTAATGATTCCTCATGCGTATGAATTAGAGCAGAAATTTCTTTTTGTGAATCAATAATTTCTTGTTTTTCTTTTTGATTAATATTAGAACTAATATTTTTTGTTGACCGTCTTCTATTTGCCCTAAGATCGTCTACTTGAAAAGTAATATTTCTTTTTTCTTCATCTAATTTAATTACTTTATCTATAGAAAATTTATAGTTACGTTTTTTGTATATTTCTTTGATGTATTGAGGGTTTTCTCTAATTAATTTAATTGGTAACATTTTTTATTCCAATGCTAAAATTGCAGCAATGGACAACGCTCGAACATCTTTAGATATTTTTTGTTTTTCCCCATTTACTTCAAAGCCTTTATTTTTTTTTACTGCGTCTAGGTTAAACCAATGGAACTTTTTAGAAGAGTATTCAAATAACTTTTTATTGGGAAATTCTGGTTTGGCAAAATAGATGAAATCTATATGTGTATGCTTAGGATGAAATAAATTTCTTGAAACTTCATAAATTTTTATTGAAATTGGACTAGGTGCCATTGTTTTAATTTTATATCTATCAATTTTTTTATATATATCAATAATTTTTACATCAATTCCGGTCTCTTCTTTTACTTCCCTTATAGCTGCAAAAGAAGGTTCTTCACCATTTAATAAATGCCCACCTGGTGGCAACCACATATTTAATTTATGCCAATGTAAGGCGATGGATTTATTAAAAACAAGATATGTTGAAGCCGTATAATGTTGCAACATATCTTTATGCCTAATTAGTTTCTTTTGTTCTCATTGCTGGGAATAGTATAATTTCTCTAATTGAATGTTCTCCCATAAGCAACATGGCAAGTCTTTCAATGCCTACTCCTAATCCACCAGCTGGAGGCATTCCATATTCGAGTGCTTCAACAAAATCTTCATCAATTAATTCAATTTCTTCATCTTTATTTTTAGCTTTAATAGCTTGCTCTGTCATTCTTTCACGCTGGTCTATTGGATCATTTAATTCTGAATATGCATTTGCAAATTCATATCCCAATATGAACAATTCAAATCTTTCTACAAAATT
Organism: Chloroflexota bacterium; assembly: GCA_003228125.1. GTDB lineage: Bacteria > Chloroflexota > Dehalococcoidia > UBA2979 > UBA2979. Next base: position 3,186 of record QGNP01000004.1, read on the forward strand.
TTCATTTCCATCAATTTTTTTAGCTAAAGGAGATATTTCAGTTGGATAATCAAAGATAAAAGTAGGTTGAATAAGTTTAGGCTCAACAAATTTTTTCATAATTTCATCTAAAATTATTGATCTAGAAGGATTTTTGCTTATATGAATACCTAGATCTTTTGCTTTGTTAATTAAGTCTTTGTCTTCCTTAATTTTTAAATAATCTATTCCAGCAAATTTATGTAATGCATCTATGTATGTTAATTTTTCCCACTCACCTGCTAAATTGATAATATGATCTCCATTTTTAATTTCTAAATTACCTACAACTTCTTGAGCACAAAATTGTATTAATTCTTTAAGCATTTTAGCCACATCGTTATAATCAGCATAAGCTTCATAAGATTCTAAAAGAGTGAATTCTGGATTATGCTTGTAGGAAATGCCTTCATTTCTAAATACTTTACCAATTTCAAATATTTTTTCAAATCCTCCGATTAGCAATCTTTTTAAATGGAGTTCTAAAGAAATTCTTAAAAATAAATCTTGATTTAATTGATTGTGATGCGTAATGAATGGTTTTGCAGCAGCTCCACCAGCATTTTCTTGCAAAATCGGAGTTTGAAGTTCAATGAAATCTTTGCTGTGTAAATAATTCCTGATTGATTGTATTGTTTTTGAGAATGCAATGGCTATTTGTCTTGATCTTTTGTTTGAAATTAAATCTAAATGCCTGGATCTATATCGAATCTCTGGATCAACTACCCCATGCCATTTTTCTGGAGGAGGTCGCAAGGCCTTACTAATAATTTCAATATCTTCTACTCCAATAGTTAATTCTTCTGTTTTTGTTTTAAAAAGAGATCCATTAACTGAAATAAAATCACCTAGATCAATCAGATTGATGATTTCAAATATAGTACCTAATTTTTCTTTACTCAACTGTATTTGCATTACGTCTGATCCATCTTGAATATCAATAAATGCAATTTTACCCATTTTTCTTTTTGCTATCACTCTTCCATTAATTACATATTGATTATTTATGGTATTTTGTTGAAAATTAGATCTAATTTCAGTAATTTTTGTATGTTTTTTTACTTTTGCAGGGTATGGATTATTATTTTTTAAAAGGGTTTCTCTTTTTTCTTTTCTAATGTTAATTAGTTCCTCTTCAGTAGGCATACTTTTTCTCTTTTTCGTATATTTTTATTAAAAATTATTAATACTATATTAATAATTAACTTAGCGTAGATTCATTAATATTAATTACGTTAATGTATACTAACTCTATATGCAATTAAATGTAAATAAGCATAAAATATTCAAGTAAACATGTTTTAGTTGAATATTTTTTAATTTTTGGAAATCTGATGGATAATCAATTTGATAATAATGCTGAATCTTTAATTAATAAAGATATTTTTGATGAATATAATTTTAATAATGATAAGAATAAGAAAAAGAAAAAAAGCAGAAACATCCTTGTTCTTTTTGTGATGATTCTTTTTCTTGCTTTAATTTATTTTAATATATTGCCTACTAATTTTTCTACTTCAAGCGCTAGTCAAGAAAATGATACTCCTCAATACAAGGTTACAAAAGAAGATTTGCCATCGATTCTTCCTATTGAATTCTCTCTAATATCCAATTATTACAATATTAGTGTTTTAGATCCTGATATAATTGGTAAAAAAATTTCTATAAGTTTAAGATTAATATCCTCGATTCAAAATCAAGAAAAAGCTTTCTTTTATTATTACAATAAATTAGATGGACAATGGATAAGGTTATCTGAAGCAGTAATAAGTAATGATAAAGACATACAAATTGCTACAGCAAAAATTAACAATTTGCCAGATAATATATTAGTTATATCTGCGCCAGAGAGAATTAGGGAATTAAGCGTAGATTTTTGTCCTGCATGCGATATATCAAGTGTCCCTAAAGTGGATAATTCTAGTATTTTTATGGCAACACCAAATATTTCTGGAGTTGACGGAACAGTAGTATTAAAAAATTTATATCCTAATAAAGATTTTTCAGAATTAAATTTTGATTACGGATTAATTGCCAATGATAAAAGAGCTAGTGAAATAATAAATTTTATTTTAGAAGATTCAAATAGAATTGATAATCATATACAAAATATAATTCTTGAAGCAACAAAATATGGTGCCAAGGGAATACACATTAATTATCAAAATTTAAAAAATGAAAACCGCGATGCTTTTAGTTTATTTTTGAGCCGACTTTCTGATGCTAAGGAAAAAGCCAATTTTACTAATTTAATTGTTTCAATACCTACGTATCATAATTTTAACGAAGGACCTTTTAATTGGAAGAATATAGCAAGTTCTGTTAATAAGATATGGGTACATACTTCTGATGAAGAGTCTAAGCACTATGAAGAATTAGATATATTAATGGATAACTTGCATAATATTGAAATGAATAATGCGAGTTTGCACTTAGTAATAGATTCAATTTCTAAAGAAAGATCAATTAATGGCATAGAATCAATATCTATATTAGATGCTCTTAAAATTGCTACTCAATTTGACATATTGATTTCAACAGATGCAGTTATTCCAAATTCTCCAATCACATTAAAAGCAAAAAATTTAAATTCATTGAATGAAGCTCCTAATAACATTTATTGGGATTCAAAATCGAAATCTGTTACTTATAGATATAAACTAAATAATAGTGAAAGAACAATTTGGTTTCACAACAGCTTTTCATTAAGATTTCAACTGCATTATGCTAATAAGTATAATTTTAAAGGAGTGGTTTTTAATACAAATCAATTAGATGATCATACAAATAATTACTGGACCATTTTAACTAAATATTTATCTACAACTGAAGTAGAATTGGTTTCTCCCTATGATGACTACGTGAAATTAAATTGGACTACATCTGGTGGTAATTTTGAAAACAATGATGGCAAAAATACGACATGGAGATCGCCAAAAGAACCAGGTGTTTATAAAATACAATTAAATGTTTCTGATGGGGAACATTTTCTTCTAACTGAATCATTAATTAATGTTGTTTCTGCAAAGAGCATTGCTATATTTATTGATCAAATTATGAATAGCTTACCAAAAATTACTTTAATGCTTAAAGAGGAAAATGCAGAAATAAAACAAGTTAATATTGAGATGAATGTCGCCAATGTAGATAAAAAAGTCGATATTATAAATGAATTAAAAGTTGTCCACTATCGACCAATGCCAAGTGGGCCTCCTGGACCTGCAGGAAACTAAACTATTTTAAGGAAATAAATTGCTTATTGTTACAGGAGGAACTGCAAAAGGCAAACGATTAAAATTACCAGACAAAAGAATAACAAGGCCGACCGCACAAATAATCAGAGAATCATTATTTGGTATCCTTTCTAATTTTGATTTTAATATTAATCAAGTTATTGATCTTTATGCAGGCAGTGGATTGCTTGGTATAGAAGCTTTATCTAGAGGCGCGGATCATTGTCTTTTTATCGAATCCAATAGAAACGTATGTAAATTAATAAAAAAAAACTTACTAAGTACTGGTTTTATACATAAAGCTAGAGTTAAAAATGCATTAATTGGTAAATGGCAATATGAAAGAAATAATTTATCAACTCTAATCTTAGCAGATCCCCCCTTTAATGATGAGACTAAATGGACTAGTATAGAAAAATCTTTAGGAGATTTATCACAATGTGATAATGTGATTTTTGTTATAGAACATTTCCATAAAGATTATGCACCAAAGGAAATTAGTGGACTAGGACTAAGAATCAATAGAAGGCATGGAGACTCTGTTATAAGTTTTTATATGCAGATTTAAAAATGGCTAGTTGTTTATAAGAGTAGATTGGAAATTTAAATGACAGTAGCAATGTATCCTGGTAGATTCGATCCTGTTACAAATGGCCATTTAGATATAGTTGGACGAGCTTCAAAAATATTTGATGAAGTAATTGTAGCAGTTTCTGCAGGCAGTGATTCAACTAATCTTTTTACACCACAAGAACGAGTTGAAATGTTTTCAAATGAAGTCAAAAGTATTAAAAATATTAAAGTACAAATTTTTGATGGATTAACTATAGATGTTGCTAAAAATTTAGAGGTAGATGTTTTGATTAGAGGACTTAGGGCAGTAACTGATTTTACTACTGAATTTGATATGGCTTTAATGAATAGAGATATGGCACAACAGATCGAATCTATTTTTTTTATCACATCACTTGAAAATTTATTTTTAAGTGCTAGCAGAGTTAGAGAATTAGCTAGTTTTGGTGGGGATGTTAAAAAATATGTTCCTTTATCTGTGTCTAAGATGCTAGATAAAAAATTTAAATAAGGAAGCTTAATAAGCATGGATCTTTTACATTTAGTCGATCAATTAGAAGAATTATTAGTTACAGCAAAAAAAATGCCAATGGCTAATAGAGTAATTGTGCAAAAAGATCGACTATTTGAAATTATAGATGAGTTAAGAATTGCAGTTCCTAATAACGTTAGAGAAGCTGATGAAATTGTTCTTGAAAAAAATGCAATTTTGAGAAATGCAAAAGAAGATGCAAAAATTATATTGTCTAGTGCCGAATCAAAGGCTAATAATTTAATTAATGATCATGAAATTATTCAGTCTGCAAGAACTAAAGCAGATATTATAATTCAGCAAGGTGAAAATAATCTAAAAGAAAGAATTAGTCAAGCAAACATTGAAATCAAAAAACGTATTGAGGACTCAAGAGTTTTGGCTCATCAAGAAATGGGTGCTGCTGATAATTATGCTAAGCAATTACTAGAAAGACTTGATAGACAACTACAAGCATTTGTTGGTTCTGTACATACTGGTTTAGAACAATTAGAAAGAGTACAGGATGCAAAACAGCAAAATGAACAAGATCTTTTATTAATGAATACTGAAGAAGTACTAGGGGATCGCCCTGATCAGAACGATCAGAACGATCAGAACGATCAGAACGATCAGAACGATCAGAACGATCAGAACGATCAGAACGATCAGAACGATCAGAACGATCTCCTAGAAGTTGATAGCAACATCAATGATAGCAACATCAATGAAGATAAAGTTGTTGATGATTACTCGCTAAATAATTTTGATGATGAAAAATAATTTAACTTAAATACATTAATTTGTAATTACAATATTTAATAATTTGTCTTGAATGTAGATTACTTTTAAAATATTTTTATTTTGAACATAACCAGCAATTTTCTTATTTTTTTGTGCAAGCGATAACATGGTTGATTCGTCTATACCAACAGAAACTTCAATGGCAGCTCTTAATTTTCCATTAATTTGAATAGGGATTACTTGAGTAATTGATTTTGTATATTTATCTATAAATATTGGCCAGCTATTTAAGTGAACAGATGAATTTTTTCCTAATAAATGCCATAATTCTTCAGCGATATGAGGGCATGATGGAGCAATCATTAGACATAAATATTCTATTGCTTTGTCCCATGCAACTTCATCGTCATCATTTATTTCTTTTATTGTTGATAGTTCATTTGTTAATTCCATTAATGCCGCAATCATTGTATTGAATTTAAATGATGCAATATCTAATGTAACTTTTTTAAGAGTAGAGTGATTTATTTTATTTATTTGATCTGTTTTTTTAGCAATTTTTTTATTTTTGATTGGTTTAGATAGCACAAGTTGCCATAGCCTGTTAAGCCATCTATGAGTTCCAACAACTCCAGATAAGTCATATGGTCCTCCTTGATCCCATGGTCCTAAGAACATTAAATATGAACGAAAAGCATCTGCACCCCATTTATTTATCTGTGCATCTGGGGCAACTACATTTCCTTTAGATTTGGACATTCTTTGTCCATCAGTGCCTAAGATTTGTCCTTGACTAAAATAATTTGTAAATGGCTCATTATCTTCTAGTATTTTCATATCTCGTGCAGCTTTGTAAAAAAATCTTGAATACAAAAGATGCATGGTGGCATGCTCGGCACCGCCAGTATATTGATCTACTGGCAACCAATTTTTTTCCGCATCTTTACTGATAATATTTGTATTATTTTTTGGGTTAGCATATCTCATATAGTACCAAGATGAACACATGAATGTATCCATAGTATCAGTTTCTCTTTTAGCTGGCTTCTTGCAATTTGGACAGGTTGTATTTACAAATTCTTCATTTAATGATAACGGAGATTTGCCGGTTGGCAGGAATTCTACATTGTATGGAAGCGTAATTGGTAAATCTTCTTCTGGTACCGGTACAATACCGCATCCATCGTTATCACAGTATATTATTGGAATAGGTGCTCCCCAATATCTTTGTCTTGAAATTAGCCAATCTCTCATCCTGTATTGTATTTTTCTCACTCCCTTTTTTTCATTTTCAAGACAATCAATTATTTTTTCTTTTGCAGTATCTGAATCTAGATTATTATATTGTTGTGAATTAATGAGTACGCCTTTTTCAGTAAAAGCATTAGTTAATTGTTCAGTAGCTATGTTGGTATTTTTTGATACAACTTGAATAATTGGGAGTAAGAATTTTTTTGCAAATTGAAAGTCTCTTTCATCATGTGCGGGTACACCCATAACAGCTCCTGTCCCATAAGTTGGGGACACATAGTCTGATATCCAAATTGGTATATGGTTTTTACTTAATGGATGAATGCAATAAGCACCTGTAAATACGCCCGTTTTTTCTTTCACTAAAGACTGACGTTCTATTTCTGTTTTTAATTTAGTATCAATACGGTACTTTGTAATTTTATCTGAAAAATCACTAGTGGTTATTTGATCAACTAATGGATGCTCGGGAGCAAGAACCATAAAAGTTACTCCGAATAATGTATCGGGACGAGTTGTAAATACATTGATTATTTCTTTAGAAATATCTTTATCATTTTTAAGAATTGAAAATTTTATTTCAGCTCCTTCAGATTTACCAATCCAATTTTTCTGCATTGCTTTTACTGATTCTGGCCAATTCAAATTGTCATGATTAAGTAATTCTTCGGCGTAATTAGTTATTTTATAAAACCATTGCTCCATTTCTCTTTGTTCAACTAATGCACCTGACCTATCTGAACGTCCATCAATAACTTGTTCGTTTGCAAGAGTCGTTTCATCAACTGGGTCCCAATTTACTAATGCTTTGCCTTTGTATGCAAGGTTATTTTTTAAGAGTTGCAAGAACCACCATTGAGTCCATTTATAGTATTCTTCAGAGCTAGTGTTTACTTCTCTATTCCAATCAAACATGCCTCCCATTTTTTTGAGTTGTTTTCTCATTCTAATAATATTTTGATCGGTCCAATCTTTAGGGTGTGTTTTTCCTTTAATTGCAGCATTTTCAGCCGGAAGACCAAAAGCATCAAATCCCATTGGGAAAAGGACATTGTCACCTTTCATTCTATAGAATCTTGCTAAAGTATCTGATGGAGCCATGGCATACCAATGACCTATATGAAGATCTCCAGAAGTATAAGGGAACATAGTTAAATGATATCTATTTTTTTTACCTTTAATAACATCAGGAATATTGTAAATGCCATCTTTGTCCCAACTTTTTTGCCAGAATTCTTCAATTTGAGCTGGATTGTATTCTTGTTTATTATTTTTTTCACTCATAATATTCTATATTCTCTAAATAATAGATTGGTTGATAGTTATTTATTGTTAAATTAACGATTTTTTTTCAATTAATTACAATATGTTTATTTTAAATAGGTTCTTTTAATATTTAGAATGATAATTTTAGTTGTTTGTAAGCCTAATATGGCTAAGATATATTTATATATGAGAGTACTTATTAAGTCAGGAACAATATGCATAACTTAGGGTTCACCGGATCTTTAGCTAATTTTTCAATTCGACATAAATTTTTTGTTGTTTTATTTTGGATAGTTTTATTTTTTGTAGGTGGTTTTTTTGCTTCTGGAATAGGAGAATATACTGAAAATGATCAAGGATTTGTTACAGAACCTGAATCAGAACAGGCACTTTCTTTATATACTAAATATTTTCGTCAAGGAGAAAGCATTGCTCTGGCGGAAAACATTATTGTTTCTTCAACTAACAATCAAACAATTAATAACGAATCATTTAAGAACTTGGTATTAACTATTACAGATGAAGTTCGTTATTTAGAATCAAGTGTTAAATCTGTTACAAATTTTTATGAAACTAATTTAAGAAGTTTAGTTTCAATAGACGATAAGGTTACTCTTATTCCCGTAGATCTTAAAGGTACGTATCAAAATTCATCGTTAACTGCAAAACCTTTTGTCGAACTCATAAATAAGCTCGATGAAGAGAACAAAGATTTTCAAATACTGACTTCTGGATTTGCTTCCATTAATTTAAATTTTGAAGAAGTAGCTGAAAAAGATTTAACTAGTGAAATTGCCGTCATGCCGTTCGCATTAATCGTGCTGTTGTTAGTTTTTGGTGCTTTTGTTGCTTCTGTTATACCAATGATTCTTGGCCTTATTGCAATTGTTGTCACAATTGGAATCTGTGCTATTATTTCAAGGTTTTATCCATTAAATATTTTTGTGGCAAATATTGTTTTGACGATTGGTTTGGCAGTTGGCATTGATTATGCACTTTTTATTATGGATAGATTTCGCGAAGAACGTTCTAAAGGGGTTGAAAAAGTAGATGCAATTCTTAATGCAAGCAAAACATCTTCGCGAGCAGTGTTATTTTCAGGATTTACTGTAATGGTATCTTTAATTGGTATGTTTATAGTTCCTACTGATATTTTTAGAAGCCTAGGCCTTGGTTCAATAATTGTAGTAATTATGGCAATTTTTACATCATTAACACTTTTGCCAGCAATACTTGCTATATTAGGTGACAATATTAATCGATTGCAAATTCCTTTACTTTCTCAAAAATATAAAGAAGAAAGTAAATTTTGGTCAGCAATTGCTGTGAATGTAATGAAATTTAAAATTATCGGCATTGCTATTCCGGCTATCATCTTAGTATTTTTAAGCGTGCAATATTTTAATATCACGATTGGTGCAAGTGGGGTAGAAACACTTCCAGAAGATAATAGAGCGCGAATCGCTTTTGAATTACTAGATGAAACTTTTCTTTCTGGTGGAATTACTACACCAATTTTGATAGTTGCTGAAAATAAAAATAATGAACAAGAGGCACTTCTTGCTGGTTTTCTTAGATTGAATGAAGAAATTATTAATAGTAAAGCATTTGGCCCTATTCTTGCTTATGAAACGACTGATAGCAAAGAGGCCTTTGTATTAACGGTTGCTCCTTTGGGTTCTGCAACAAGCGGTTCTGCGACTAATTCGGTAAAATTTTTAAGAGATAAATTAATTCCAAATTCATTTAATGTTAACGCATCAAATATTTTGGTCGGTGGTCAAAGTGCCGGATATCAAGATTTTTATGAATTAGTGAATAAGTACACGCCTATTGTTTTTGTCTTTGTATTGTCTACAAGCTTTCTTATATTACTAGTAGTATTTCGATCTATATTTGTGCCGATTAAGGCTGTAATTATGAATATGCTTGGAGTTGGTTCTGCGTATGGTTTGATGTACTTAGTTTTTGAAAGAGGCTATGGTGCTGATTTTTTTGGTTTTCAACAAGTAGAAAGCATTGAGGCATGGGTCCCATTATTTTTATTCACTATTGTTTTTGGACTCTCAATGGATTACGAAGTTTTTCTCTTAAGTCGAATTCGAGAACGATTTGATGCAACTGGAGATAATCAAGATGCTGTAGCACATGGAATCAAAAGAACTGGTAAATTAATAACGGGAGCTGCTGCAATCATGATTGTGGTTTTTTCTGGTTTTGCAATGGGAGATTTATCAGCATTTCAGCAAATGGGATTTGGAACAGGAATTGCTGTCTTGATAGATGCGACAATTATTAGGATGATTTTTGTACCAGCATCTATGGCATTAGCTGATAAATGGAATTGGTACTTTCCTAGTTGGTTAAATTGGATACCAGATGTTAGAGTAGAACCATCAGAAAATAAATAAATATTTTATGAAGGGAATGAAAATGTTTAATGGAATTAAAGGTGTCTTTATTCGGGTTTATAACATTGAGGCAGCTACTGAAAAATATTTAAGCATACTTGGTGGAAAATTAATACAAAGGCATAAATTTGAAGATTTAGGATTTGATACTTCGGTTATAGAGTTTGAAGATGATTCATTTATTGAAATTATTGCCCCCATTGATGCATCTGGACCAGTACAAAAAGCTTTAGATAAATTTGGCGAAGGAGTGCATCTTGTTGCAATGAATAATGATGATCCATCTCAAACAGTTGCAAGCTTAAGAAAAATGTCGATAAAATTAATTAATGATGCAGGCGAAGATAGCCCTATAGCACAGCAAATTTTTATTCATCCTAAAGAATTAAATGGAATGATGGCTTTAGTTGCTGGCACTCCAGTGGATGAAAAATAATAGTAAAGTGTCACAAAGAAGCAATAGAATGCTTAAAGAACGTTTTAGACTGATTAGGACTATATGCGATTTAGTTATTATTTAAATCTTCTGCAAAATTAGGCATCGATAGTTTAATGCGTTGTTTTATTTCTAGTATGTTGCCTTATTTTCAAGTTACAAATAATTTAAAACATTTCATTGATGAAGTTGGCCTGGGTTTAAAATATATATAATACGGTACTAATTATTTAAACGAGCTTCTAGATAATAATTCGTTGGTAATAAAAGATAGAGATACGCTTAATCTAATTTATAGATAGGATTTTTTTATGAGAATTGCAATACTTGACGATTACACTTCTGATGCTGAAAAATTGGCTGATTGGAGCAAGCTATCAAATGAAGTCGAAGTTATTTTTTTTCATGAACATTTTTTTGATAAACAAAATATGATTCAAATACTAAAAGATTTTGATATTCTTGCAGTTATGAGAGAGAGGACAATAATCGATAGAGAGGTATTAAAATCACTGCCAAAATTAAAATTTATTGTTACTTCTGGAATGGCTAATGCAGCTATAGACATACATACAGCTCATGAGTTAAAAATTATTGTAAGTGGAACAGAATCAAGCGGCATTTCTACTACAGAACAAACATGGGCATTAATTCTTGGTTTAACGCATAGAATAGTACCTGAACATAATAATATTTTTCAAAATAAATGGCAACAAGGTTTAGCTAGAGAACTTTATGGTAAAAACCTTGGATTGATTGGACTAGGAAGAATTGGCTTGCAGGTTGCAAATATTGGTAAAGCTTTTGGCATGAATATTTTAGCTTGGAGTCAAAATTTAGATCAATCATTTACTGAATCTCAAGGTGTTACTTATGTTTCTTCAAAAAATGAACTTTGTAAAATTAGTGACATATTGTCTTTGCATGTTAGGTTGTCAGAAAGAACAGAGAATTTAATTAATTCCACTGAACTATTGGCGATGAAAAAGGATGCATATTTAATCAATACTTCTAGAGGACAAATTGTTAATGAAGCTGCATTAATTTATGCATTAGAAAAAAAGATAATTGCAGGAGCTGGTTTAGATGTATTCAACAAAGAGCCTCTTCCATTAGAAAGTCCATTAATAAAATTAGATAACTTGCTCCTATCTCCGCATTTAGGCTATGGAACTATCGAGCTAATGAAAAAATTCTATTCTCAAATTCTTGAGGATATCGAGGCTTTTTTAAATGAAAAACCTATCAGGCTTATTATTTAAATCGATGCATGTATTATAAATTTGTATTTGGCGGAGATCATGATTAAAAATTGAAACCACTCCATGCTCCCTATTTTAAGTAAAACTATTGTAGAAAAGAGAGTATGGTGGACCTGGGGGGGATCGAACCCCCGACCTCTACACTGCCAGTGTAGCGCTCTCCCAGCTGAGCTACAGGCCCACATGATAAGCATAGCTTAATAAAATAAACGTATAAAAACTTAATATTTTATATAAAAATTATAAATATTATATTTATAAAGGTTTTTTTGCAGGTACACCATCTCTACGAGGATATTTTAAAGGCGTTTCTTTAATTTTTTTAAAAATTATGATTACTTGTTCTTGATTACTTGTTTTAGTATCTATATCAATTGATTCTATTAGCTCACAATTAAGCAAAGTGAGGGATGTGTTTATTTCAGAGATTTCTTTTTTACTATTTGTTCCTTTTGGTGCAAAAAAGAGACCGTTTATTTTTAATAGAGGGATAGCATATTCAAGTAGTACATTTAAGGGAGCAACTGCTTTAGCTATAGCTATATCAAATTTTGAACGATAAGTACTCATTTGCCCAATGTTTTCAGCACGGTTATTAATTATTTCAATTGTTTTTAATTTTGTATTTTCTTTAACTATATTTAAAAATTTTGCTCTTTTTTTATTTGGCTCTAATAGTGAACACTTTATATTGTCACTTGCAATCTGAATTGGGATTCCTGGCACTCCTATACCTGTTCCAATGTCTATTAAAGAAATATTTTTTTGCTTAGAGGTATAATATCTATCAATTATATTGAGCAGGAATAATGATTCACCAATATGCCTTGATGATATTTCTTCTGGCTTATAAATATTTGTAAAGCCATGGTTATAGGCAGTGTCTTTAATTAACTCACAAAATTCAACCATCTTAATAATTTGCTCTTCATTTAAATTTATTCCTAATGTTGATATTTCATTGCGAAGTAATTTTTTAAACACATTTGCCTCTTTTTTTATTTTATATACTACTTTAATATAAATAGTATTTTCATGTATGATGTAAATAGTCAATCTATGTTTTTAGACAAAAAATATTCTAATTGATTTATTTTATATAAGAATGAGGTAGAAATGGTTAAATCAGATAATTCTGATGCTTACTTTGTTACAAAAGAAGGATTAGTGAAGTTTGAAGCTGAATTAAAAAAACTTAAAGCAAAACGACCTGAAATTGCTGAATCTTTAAGAATTGCCATGCAAGATAAAGATTTTAGAGAAAACGCACCATTGGATGCCGCAAGAGATGCTCAAGGCCTGCTAGAAGCAAAAATACGTAACATTGAATCACAGTTACGAAACGTAGTTATTGTTAATGCTAATGAAAAAAAAGGCAAAGCACATGTTGGTTCAACAATAAAATTACTCAATATACAAAAAGAATCTGAACAAACTTTTGAATTAGTCATTCCTTCTGAAGTTGATCCAGGAAATGGAAAGATATCCATTGATTCTCCTGTTGGAATTGCAGTGAGCAATCATGTCCTAGGAGATGAAATCATTGTAGAAACTCCAAGCGGCAATGTGAATTTTAAGCTTGTGGATGTATCTAATTAAAAAGTAAATTAGATAAAAGCACATCTACTGCCATTCCTCCAAATAGGAATACAAGATAGGCAATTGAAAAAAGAAATAGTTTTCTTGCTTTTTGATCGGAATATTCTTTTAGCAACACAATGGAATATTTTAAGAGCAATATATTGATTGGCATTGCAATTGAAAAATATATCCAGCTTGTTTGAGCGATAATTCCAAAAATAATTGATATACATATTAATGCTAATGAATATAATAAAATCATTTTACAAGCTTGTTGTTTGCCAACAACAACAGGAAGCATTGGCACATTTGCTTTAGAATAATCCGCTTCTTTTAGTAAGGAGAGTGCCCAAAAATGAGCAGGTGTCCAATAAAAAACAATAAGAAAAAGCATTATTGATTCTATTGAAATTTCATTAGTTACAGCAATCCATCCAATCATTGGTGGAGTAGAGCCAGCAGCTCCACCAATGACTATATTTTGAACTGTACGTCTTTTAAGATAGCTTGTGTAAATTACTACATAAAAAAATATTGATAGAAATGTAATAAAAGTTGCTAAAGGATTAACAGTGTAATAAAGAAAAATAATTGCTATAGTACTTAATAATATTCCTAAAATCAATGCATGTGAATCAGGAAAAATGTTATTTGGCAGAGGTCTGTTACTTGTTCTAATCATGATTTTATCAATATCTCGATCAAAATAATGATTCATTGAATTGGCTCCACCTGCAGCCAATGTACCACCAATTAATGTGTAGCAAACGAGCTTAAAATCTGGAAATTGATTTGCTGCTAAAATCATCGCTGGAAGAGTCGTTACAAGAAGAAGCCATATAATTCCTGGTTTAGTTAAAGCGATGTAACTAGGAATTAACTTTATAGTTTGTTTGTAGAGGCTCATTATTATTTTTTCAAATCTTTAAAATATTTTTCAAAATCTGCTAACTTTTGCTCTGTGTCTCTTAATTTATTGTTCATATACAAAATAAAGCTAAAAATAATAATCCAAAAACCAGTGTAGCCAATAAAAAGATAAAAAAGATTATTCATTTAATCACTTCCGGCACTAATTTTTTTAGACAACATGTTAATCAAAAATTCATTTTTAAATATTCTTGCATTAATGCTAATTAACCATATTGCAAACAATATTATAGCAAAAATACTTATTAGTAATACTGCGAACATGTCTGATGGTAACCTGTTTTCATTTAAAGGAGCTAGCACGATTGGTTGAGGATGCAGCGTCCTCCACCATCTTACAGACATATTTATTAAAGGAATATCTAAAAAAGAAATAATGCCAACAACGGATGCTAGTCTTGCAATTCTTCCTTCACTAAAGGGATCCAATGAATGAATAAGAAGATATCCAGTATATAAAAATAATAATATGAGGGTACTCGTTAATCTAGCATCCCAAGTCCACCAAACTCCCCATATCGGCTTGCCCCATGCCATGCCTGACCATAGACAAGCTATTGTAAATATTACTCCAACAAGTGCACTAGCTTTTGCCCAATGCGTATATATTTGCTTTTTACGCCACAAAAAAAATATTGAAAATAAACATGTTATGGCAAAGCATAGATAGGAAGCTAAGGCAGCAGGTAAATGAAAGTAAAAAATTCTTTGGACATCTCCCTCAACAATTTCAGTTGGCGCGATAATAAAGGCACTCATAAGAAAGCAAATAATTAGAAGAAGAGATGCAACAGGAAGGAATCTCCTAGAGATAAAGGAGTCTTCGAAATTTTGTAAACTATCTTCAATTTTTTTAATCATTGTCATTCGTTAATTATAAATTGAAAAAGTATTACACTCATTATAATTTGCCAAAAAGAAAATAGAATTCCCAGTAATAGCCAATGATTCTCTAATACTGTAATTCCAAATAAACTATACGTAATCTTAGTAGCAGCTAAAATTAATGGTATTAATAGCGGTATGCCGAATATATACGTTATAATTGTGCCAGTTGGAGCTTTATAGCTTATGGGAGACAAGCATGTTAATAAAGATACAAACCCAAGAGTAATGAAAGAAATTGGAATTAACATGGTGTAAGATTTTATTTCTATATTAAAAAAAAGTACTGAAATGAATATTAATACCATTTCAGTACTAAAAATAAAGATAAAATTTACTAAAATTTTACTTATAGCTATAAAAACCATAGGGACATTCATAATTCTTAATCCATCTATAAAGCCTTCATTAAGTTCATTTTCGAAGCTATTACTTGTAATTAATATGCCGCAAAAAAGAAATGTAACCCACATTAAACCTGGTAAAATTAACTGAATCTCTAAGATAAATATATCAATGGCAAGTGCATAAAGAATAATTGAAATTACACCAAAGGCAAGTCCTGCAATCCAACTGCTTGTATCTCTCCAAAATAGAAAAATATCTTTTTTGAAAAGTATAGTTAATTGTTTCATTATTAATATCTTTCTTTAAATTGTGCTTAAGATTAATTCTTTAAGTTGGTTAAAATTGCTCTGCCATTTTTTAATTCTATTACTGAGGTTGCCCATCTATTTATATTTTGTATGTCATGAGTTGCGGCAATGATAGTTTTTTTAGTATTTTGAAGTACATTTTTTAATAGGATTTCTTTAGCATCAATATCTAAATTATTTGATGGTTCGTCTAGAAGCAGTAAGCTTTGATTTTCTTGATTTAATAATGCACGTATTAGCACTGCTCTTTGTTTCATACCTTTAGAAAGATTTTTAATTAATACATTATTTAAATTTTTTATGTTAAAAGTTTTTAACAGTAGAGAGATTTCAGTAGAATCATTATCACCGCTTATCATTGATTGATAAAATTGAAGGTTTTCCATTACTGTCATTCTTTCATCAAGCATAGATTCATTGAAAGCAGCACCTATAGATGGTTTTTTTGAGCTAGGAATGTGAATATTTATATTATCATAAAATACTGTTCCTGATGATGGTTGAAGAATACCAGAAATAATCTTAAGAAGAGTTGTTTTACCAGATCCATTACTTCCTATCAAAGCAAGTTTTTCATTAGATTGTATATTAAAATTAATGTCTCGAAGTACATTTTGGCCACTGAATGATTTATACAAATTGTTGATTGAAATAATATTATTTTTATTCAATGTTTTTACTTTTAAATTGTGTTTTATTCTTAGATTTTCCTATAGTTAATATAACACCTATTGCTATAACTATGCTAGAAAATAAACTGGTTACAATAATCAGTTTATTTTCTAGAAAAGAAGCACGAGTACTATTAAAAATATTATTAATTATTAGTGATGTAGATTTATTGCTCTCTATATTTTCTCTTCTGAATACTGATAATTGTTCTTTTTGAATTGAAATATTTCCTTGATAAAAAAAACCGTCATCATATTTAATAATCTTTGAAAATCTTTTTGGAACCATTATTTCTAAAATTTTTGTTCTGTAATTACTAGTATAATTTAATTTATAACTATTTTTTTCTTCCATTTGTACGGTGTGAATTGTAGAAATCGAATTCAAACCTGGCTTAACTGGCATAAAGACATTTAACATTTTAATATCTTTATAAAAAACACCTGATCCAATATTTCCTACTGCACTTAAGGTATTATCAAATAAATTAATTTGATAAGTAGGCAACACATTATCATTATAATAGGTCCAAGAACTGTGATTTCGTAAGATATCTTCTCTAATAAATGATAGTTGCTTAGTGTCGTAGTTAATTTTACTTAATGTAATTTTTGATACAATGATTTCTAAGTTAGGTATACTTTGATCCTTTTCATAGATATCAATTGTTATATTTGATGTAGTTGCTTCTTTTTTATTGTAAAAATCACTAGCATATTTTATGTCTTGATAAATAGTTTCTAAAAAATATATAGATTCTTCATTGTCTTTAATGAAAAAAATGAAGTAGCCATTTTTTGCTACTGTTTCTTGCTCGTATTTTTCACCACTTTCTGTAATTGAATATAAATTTATTTTTAATTCAGTTGGTAATTTTTTTGAATTAGTTTGATTTGTTATTTTTCCAGTCACTGACAATATATCATTTTCTGCGCTTGTCATTGCTATATTAAAAGAATACATGAATGATAATAATGTAAGTATTATCATTATATGTTTAGTGAGCAGATTTAGGATTTGCATTGAAGTATTACTTAATTAATTTATTTTTCTTCATGAATAATGATATTGGGACTATAGAAAGTATAAAAAAAGAAATGAAAAAGATATAAACAAACTTATTTGTTCGATTAATAATGATATCACCATATCTGAGTTGAAAAAAATTAATAATTTCTTTATTTGACAAGCCTGTTTCAATTTGAGTTGCGATTACCTTTTTCATTTCTCTGCATATTGGTAATTCACATAAATCTAAAGTAATGCCTCCGCATGAGGGGCATCGAATTTGCGATTCAATTTCATAGGTCCGTTTTATTTCTATAGAAACTCGGCCATCTTTTATATTTTTTTGAGATGAATTAGCAGTGTATAAAATTGATATGCCAATAATTGAAACAAAGCTAAATATTAAAATTATTTTAAAAATTACTCTATTCATTTTTGACTACGCTTTCTTCAAATAATGCCATCCCTGTTCCGAGTAAATATAATAATCCTCCCAGCCATAAAAGATTGATAAATGGATTTATATAAATATGGAATTGAGTATTAAGATTATTATCCCATTTTTGTAAAAATATATAAGTATCCTGAATGATGCTGCGATCTATATCAACAATTGCAACAGGCTGAGCAGGGAAAGACGTGAAGAAATTCTTGCCTGGAAAAAGAGAAGTTATTAATTTATTATTTTTAAATAATGAAATATCAGCAATTACTTCAGTTTCAATTCCATTTTTGTTAGGGTTCCTTGATCTCAAAGCATTGTATTTAAAAGAATATTGACCAATATTGTATGATTCACCAGGAGCAATAGTAAATTGATTATGACTTTGAAAAGTTGTTGCTGATATAGCTCCAATTGCAAATAGAGCTAAGCCTATATGAGTAATATGACTACTTAACGATCTAATAAATAATTGAATATGAAGATTGTTCTTGTTGTAATTTTTTTTAAATTTGATTCTTGTAATACTGATAATTGATCCGTAACATATTCCGATACAGCTAGCAAATGCCAAGAATATTAAAATTTGGTCTATGTTTATTATTATTGCTATTAATAAAAAGATTGATAGTAATAATAATATTGGAGTAACTTCTAAAATTGATTTTTTATTAGATGTAAATTTTTTAGGTAAAGAACTTGATATAGATAGAGCAGTTAATAAAATTAAAATTAATGCACCAATAGTTTGATTATAAAAATCAGGACTTAAAATTATTTTTTGATCTTTTAACATTTCGAATGTTATTGGTAAAATTAAAGTAGATAAAATTGCTAGCATAATCATGGTAGTAATAAATATATTTATTATTATTGCACTTTCTTTACTTAACAATGAAGTGATTTTGATAGAGCCATGAAAATCATTTTTATTTATAGAATAAATACTTAGGATTACTAAGACAGAAAGAAAAATTAGATAATACAACCCTATGTCAGATTCAGCAAAAGAATGAACTGAGTCAATAGCACCACTTCTAACATTAAATGTAGTAAAAATAGCTAAAATAAAACCTAATGTTCCTAACAAAAGATTAATGTATTCAAATCCTCCTTTTTTTTGATGTAAATAAGTTGCATGTAGAAGTCCTATCATTGGCAAAAGTGCCAATATCGCACTATTTTCAACTGGATCCCATCCCCAAAAACCTCCCCAACCAAGCACCGTATATGCCCACCAGGCCCCAAGTATATTACCTAATGTGAGTAAAAAAATTGAAACCAAGATCCATTTTCTGATTACAACAGACCATGTAACTGCAATTCCTTTTTTAGTAGCTATTCCTGTTGCAATAGCTACTGAAAAAGGAATTGCAGTTGACACTAATCCACTTAGCAAAATCGGCGGATGGATAAGCATTGTAGGATCAATTAAAAGAGGATTTAATCCTTTGCCATCAATCTGATTTATTGCAGAAAGCACAAATGGGCTTGTAAATAAAACGAGTGGAATTAATGTTAGCATTATTATGATTGAAAAAATGCTAACAATACTCAGTTGTAATTCATGAAATTTATTGAGAGATGTCCTAACAAAAATATGTATAAAAGTACTTAAAATGAATGCCCACAGTAACAAAGAGCCTTCTTGGCTGCTATATAATGCTGCCCATTTGTATTTTGTTTCTAAGTTTATTGATGACACAGAGAAGACGTAACTAATATTAAATTGATTTGTCAGAATCGCTATATATAAGCATGCAATAGCAATGAATAAGCATAAATTAATTAAATATATGTTTATTTTCATCATGGAAAATATAAAATTATTATCTTTTATTTTTTTTTGATAAGACTCAATATAGGGAATTTTAAATTTATGAATAAAGTATAATGAAATATTTATAATAGATAATCCAAGAGCCAAGAAAGTTCCTGTAAAACCTACTGCTGAAAGAATATTAAACATAGCTTACTTAGGATAATCTGGAACATATATATCAGCTTTTTCAAGGTCTGTTAAAAATTCATTTTCATGCTTAACGATAATTGATCTTGACTTCAATTGATTTTTATTTAATGCAAATCCTTCAGCAATAATAAATGTTTTAGGACCAAATAAGCTCGGTAAAACGCCATCATGTATTATAGAAATTTTAATGTTATTTTCATCAAATATTTCAAATTTTGTAATTCCAAGATCATTGTATTTTACTGATTTTTCAACCACTCTTCCTCCAACTCTTATTCTTAAATTATTGCTATGTTGCGTTTCTATAAATTCTTGCGGAGTCATATAATAAGATAGAGCATTATTGGCAGAGTAAACAGCAAAAATTATAATTAGTATAGTGCTAAAAATTAATAAAAAAATTAATTGATTTTTTGCATCGTAAAAATTAATTTTCATTGTATATTCCTTTAGAACCTAATTTGTTCTAACGCTATCTTTAACGCATTTTCATTAAATGGTCCAATAATTTTATTTTTAATTTTTGAATCTTTTGAAATAAAAAATGCTTCAGGTATGCCAATTAACCCAAATTCTATAGCAGAGTTATTATTGTTATCATTGCTAATTGGAAATGTGATGCCATTTTTGTTAATGAAATTTATTGAATCTTTTTTTGTGTCAAATATGTTAACTCCTAGAAAAATGTAGTCCAAATTTTTATATAATCGCCATTGTTTTTCAATAATTAACATTTCTTCTATGCAATTAGCGCACCATGAAGCCCAAAAATATATAAAGATGGGTTTGGTTTTAGAATTTTCAAGACTAATTTCTTGTTTCTCAATTGTATTAAAAACAAAATTTGGTGCTGGTTTATCTTGTATTGTGATTACAGAAGGAGTGTTTTTTATTATTGCTATCCAAAAAATTGAAAGAATGGTAATTGCAATTATTGCATATATGATACTGGTTATAGAAACATTTTTTTTATTTAACATTAATATTTATTCTGTCATACATTTAGTTTAAAATAATCACACAATTGTAAAAAGTAGCAATAATTCAATTTTAAAATTACTATCATTTTTTATTTGACCTATGGAATGTTATCCTTCAAAATATCATATGAGTCTTTTTATTTTAAATGTTTTTATTAATTAAGGTTAAATAGTTGAAGTTAAAGAAAATATTCAAATTAATTAGCGCCTCATTTACTTTTTTGTTTGTAACTGGGTGCTCCTCATGGCAATCTGATCCTCAAACAACCGTTAACCCAAAATCTGACATGGCTAATATAATTCAAGATCTTTATGTTCTTGTTTTTTGGCTTGCAGTAGTAGTTTTTATATTTGTTATGGGTGCAATTCTTTTTGTATCTATTAAATTTCGTGAACGACCAGATAGAAAAGCTCAACAATTTCATGGTAATACAAAATTGGAAATCATATGGACATTAATTCCAATTTTAATTTTATTAACAATTTTTATACCAACTGCATCAGCAATTCCAAAAATAAAATCTGATGCACCTATGAATGCTATGCAAATCGATGTCACTGGTAAACAATGGTGGTTTGAATTTAAATATCCAGATCATGATATTACAGTTGCAAATGAGATTCATATCCCTGTTAATAAAGCAGTGAATTTTAACCTTGCTTCATCAGATGTAATTCATGCCTTTTGGATTCCGCAATTAGGCGGCAAAGTTGACATGGTTCCTGGTCATTTAAATAAAATGTGGTTTACTCCAAACGAAGCTAGAGAAGAGGCATATCTAGGCCAATGTACTGAATTTTGTGGAACTTCTCATGCAAATATGTTGTTTCGAGTATTTGTTGATGAGCAAGAGGATTTTGATAAATGGGTTTTATTACAGCAAAAATCTGCCAATGCAGCTATAAGTGAATTGGCCAAAAAAGGCGAAGAATTAGTTTTAAAAAATCCAGCATTTATAACTGATAATGGCACTGCTTTGGGCTGTGCAACATGTCATAAAATAGAAGGGACATCAGCAATGGGAATGATTGCGCCCAATTTAACTCATATAGCAAGCAGAACGACATTTGCAGCAGGCAGATACGATATCAATAGAGAAAATTTGATTAAGTGGATATCTAATCCTAGTCAAATGAAACCTGGAGTTAGTGAAAGAACTGGCGGGATGCCAATATATGAAAACTATCTTACTTCTGAACAAATTGAAGCAATCGTAGCTTATTTACTAGAATTAAAATAGCTAATAATAAGGAGTTTATAAATGACGACAGCCATCCCTTTGCATGCTAAGCAAGAGAGTAACACAGGCGTATGGGCTTGGTTAACAACAGTAGATCACAAAAAAATAGGTACTTTATATGGAATAAGTGGAGTTATTTTCTTTATTTTAGCTGGCTTTGAAGCTTTATTAATTCGAACGCAACTTGCATCACCTAATGGGACAATCATAGATGCTAATACTTATAATCAGTTATTTACAATGCATGCTTTAATGATGATTTTTCTAGGCGTTATGCCAATGGGCGCTGCTTTCTTTAATTGGTTAGTTCCTTTAATGATTGGAGCTAGAGATGTGGCATTTCCTAGATTGAATGCTCTATCATATTGGACGTTTTTGTCCGGCGCACTGCTATTAACATCAAGCTGGATATTTGGAGAAGCTCCTGATGTTGGCTGGTTTGCTTATGCTCCTTTGACTGAAAAAGCGTACACAATTAGTAAGTCAATGGATTTTTATGCCGTAGGGCTTATTCTTCTTGGCGTTGCCTCAACAATTGCATCTTTAAATTTTATTGTTACTATTATTAATTTTCGAGCACCAGGTATGAGCTGGTTTAGACTTCCAATTTTTGTCTGGATGATTTTTGTAGTAGCATGGCTACTTGTACTTTCTCTGCCTGTTTTGACAATAGGCCTTGTGCAAATATACTTTGACAGAAATTTTGAAACAAATTTTTTTAATCCAATGGGTGGAGGAGACCCATTATTATGGCAACATCTTTTTTGGATTTTTGGCCATCCCGAAGTATATGTATTAATTCTTCCTTCAATGGGCATAGTTTCTGAAGTTCTTCCAACATTTGCTAGAAAACCTATTTTTGGTTATTCTGCAATTGTATTTGCTGGCATGTCAATTGCAGTATTAGGATTTGCAGTATGGAGCCATCATATGTTTACAACAGGATTAGGACCTGTTCCGTCAATTGTATTCTCAGCTTCAACAATGGCGATTGGTGTTCCAACTGGCATTAAAATTTTTAATTGGATTGCCACTATGTATGGCGGTAGCATTCGATTTACTACTGCCAACCTCTTTGCAATAGGATTTTTAGCTTTGTTTACAATCGGTGGTATATCTGGAGTCATGCATGCATCTCCACCAATTGATACTCAACAGCAAGACAGTTATTTTGTTGTAGCGCATATTCATTATGTTTTGTTTGGTGGAGCTGTTTTTGGACTTTTTTCTGGATTTTATTATTGGTGGCCAAAGTTTTTTGGTAGATTTCTTGATGAGGGATTAGGGAAAGTGCAGTTTTGGTTATTTTTTATAGGAATGAATCTTACTTTTTTCCCAATGCATTTTCTTGGCGTTCAAGGCATGCCGAGAAGAATCTATAGATATGATGCTGACTTAGGTTGGGATACTTGGAACCAAGTTGCAACCTTTGGCTCTTATATGCTTGCAATTGGAATGTTAGTTTTTCTTTATGCCGTATGGAAAGCATATAAAACTGAACCAAATGCACCTGATAATCCTTGGGATGCTCCAGGTTTAGAATGGGCTACGTCTTCGCCTCCACCTGAACATGATTTTGACGTAATACCGATAGTCAGAGCACGGGATCCATTGTGGTATAATAGAGATAATAATATAGTTCAAGAGGACACTAAAGAAGCCCATATACACTTACCTCCTCCTTCTTATTATCCTTTATTGATCTCTATAGGTCTTTTAATTGGTGGAATTGGTTTATTGAGTACGTTAGTTATTTCATTTATGGGAATTTTGTTAGCATTTTATGGAATTTGGGGATGGGTTTTAGAGCCAACTGATTAAACAAATTAGGGAGTAAAAATGAGTGAACAGATTCATTCAGTTACTGGAATAGATAGTAGAAAACTATTAATGTGGATTTTTCTTGCTAGTGATTGCTTGTTTTTTGGCGCACTAATTTCAACCTACCTAATTTTTAAAGGCAATATACCGAACCCACCTTATCCAACCGATCGAATTGTTAATGGAGAGTTTTTTCATGGCCTTTTAAATATACCTCTTACTTCTGCTAGTACATTTGTCTTGTTGATGAGCAGTGTTGCGATGGTGCTTGCTGTATATGGTGCACAAAATAACAATTTAAAGATGATGAAAGGTTGGTTGTTGTCTACAATTGTATTGGGAATTGCTTTTCTTCTATTTCAAGTTTATGAATTTAGACACTTTCTACATGAAGGCTTAGGACTGAGTACAAATCAATTCGGGGCGTCTTTTTATTTGATGACTGGATTTCACGGTGTGCATGTTGGCATAGGAGTAATTATATTAATTTCTTTGCTTTTTGGTTCTTTTCGTAGAAACAGCTTAGGAAAAGAGACTGGTTTTCATATTGAAACAGCTGGTCTTTATTGGCATTTTGTTGATATTGTATGGATTATCATATTTACAATAGTTTATTTGATGCCATATTAGAAATTTGATAGGATTGTTATGAACAATGAACATAATACAGATAATAACCATTTAACTATAAAACAGTATTTAAAAATTGGATTATTGCTAACTGTCATAACTTTTCTTGAATTAATTATTTCTTATATTGATATTGGTTTTTTATTAGTTCCAATTTTATTAATTTTATCAGGAGTTAAATTTGTTATTGTTGTTGCATATTTCATGCATTTAAAATTTGAAGATATTTTAATTTCTAAAATTTTTACATTTGCTTTTGTTTTAGCATCATGTATTTTATTAGCATTAGTTTCGTTATTTATTTACGATCCAAGTATTTCTAATAGGTAATAAATTTTTTTGTACTAGATAATTTTTAAGGTTCGAAATATTGGATAGAATCAACAATTATAAAAAATTAAAAACTGATATAATCACATGGATTTCTGACTATATAGATGCAAATAATATTGAATCTTTAGTTATTGGTGTCTCAGGAGGAATTGACTCTGCTGTTACATCTTATCTCTGCGCAGAGACAGGCGTAGACGTGTATATAGTTGGATTACCAATTAACCAAATTCCATCTCAAGAAAATTTATCAGATTTACATCTACAAGAATTAGAAAATAAATTTCCGAATGTAAATTTATTGAAAATTGAATTATCAGATGTTTTTAAATTATTAAAACTTACTTTAGATAATCACAATATCAAAAATAAAGACAGATATTTATTATCATTAGCTAATACAAGATCAAGGCTAAGGATGACAACCCTGTATCATGTTGCATCAATGAATTCTGGAATTGTTGTTGGAACTGGAAATAAAGTCGAAGATTATGGTATAGGTTTTTACACTAAGTATGGAGACGGAGGGATTGATATTGCTCCTATAGCAGATTTATATAAAACAGAAGTATATAACCTGGGAAAGTATATGGGTGTCAATCAAAAAATATTAGAAGCTCCTCCCACAGATGGATTATGGGATGATGAAAGAACTGACGAAAATCAAATCGGCACAAGTTATAATTCTTTAGAATGGATTATGGAAAATGGATTGAATATGCCTTTTGATCAATTGTCAATTCAACAGAGAAAAGATTTAAAAATTTATCAAAAATTCAATAATCAAAATCAACATAAAATGCAATCTGTGCCTACTTTTTTCTTGAATCAATGAATATTTTATTAATCTGTATTTTCAAAACTTAAAGTTAGTGCAATTTTGATTGCTCCCATTAGCGAACTTTTTTCTTCAAGCATTGGTTTTTCTATTTTAATGTGATAATTTTTTTCTTTAATCAAAGATTTCATTAATGAAATAATAGCATCAATATTATTTTTTTTAGCATCAATAATAATCATTTCTGAATCAATAATGATAGCAAGATCTATTATTCGTTTAATAATATTTTCAATTTTCTCACCGCCTAAATGCTGCATTGTTTTTATTGATTCTGGTATTTCAAGTTCTCCGGCCAATAAATTTGCACCATGAATAATTTGATCATCGATTAACAATGCAGCATTATACATATCCTTAAGATCTATGTAGATAATATTATGTACGCCTTGTCCAATTCCTTGCCAATGTTCACCAATTAAAGCATTTTTAATTTTGCTTTCTGCACTAATGGGTGAGTCTATATTAATTTTTAAATCATTAGTTATAGAAAAATTATTTAATTTTTTATTAAATGGACTAGATATAATTTTACCAGTCATCATATCTATGAATCCTGGAAAGGATATGACTATTGCTTTAGATGATCTTTTTTCATTTTCTAGGCCTAAAGTTTTGGCAATTAAGCCACCAATCTCCCATGACCATGTTTCTGGAGTTATGTCAGCAATGTCTAAACTATATTTTTCAGTATGCGTTATTGAACCATCTGTATTAGCAATGGATATCGCAGTATTTTTTTCATTGATCTCTACAATAATAAGAGCGTCATCCATATTTTATAATATCCTTTTTTCTAACCGTATTGTTATTTATTATTATATTCCATTGTATAGTTTAATTGAAAAGGGTAAGTAAAATAAATTGCTTGTTACATATAATGAATTTAAAAATAAATAACAATGTGTATGATACTTCTAAAAAACCATTATTAATGGGTATCTTAAATCTTTCTATAGATTCTCCTGTGGCTAATTCTGTGATATCAGTGGACAATGCTGTGCAAAGAGCAAGATCATTAATAAACGATGGAGCTGATATCATAGATATCGGAGCTGATTCTACTAGTTCTTTATCTGAAAATATTTCTATTGAAAAAGAAGTAGGGATTATAAAAGAAGTAGTAAAAGGCATCTCTAAATTAGGCGCTATTGTTTCCATAGATACTTGGAAACATGAGGTAGCTGAATCAGCTATTATGGCTGGAGCATCTATAGATAATGATGTAACAGGTTTTCGTGATGAAAAAATGATAGAAATTTTACAGAAAAATCAAGTGATTGCTGTAGCCATGCATATGCGAGGCATTCCCAAAAAACATTATGAAGTAAATCAGAAATACGAATATGTAGATGTTGAAATTTTTAATTATTTAAAAAATAAAATAAATCATCTTAAGAATTATGACATTAATGAAGTATGGATAGATCCTGGATTTGGTTTTGGTAAATCAACTCAGGACAATATATCATTGTTGTATTCATTGAATAAACTTCGACAGTTAAAAAAACCAATCCTTATTTCTGCATCAAGAAAAGGATTTTTGGGAGACATGCTAGGTATTGGTACTTCACAAAAATCTAATCAATTATTGGATGCTACATTAATATTCAATCTTTTTTCTTTTTTACTTGGTGCTGATATATTAAGAGTTCATGATGTAAAAAATATGAATAATGTTATGAAAACCTTGTACGCTTTAGTTGATTTTATGGATAAAAATGATGAATCTCAGAATTATTATTCTAGGCTTATTAATCTATTGAATCGTTGAGTAAAAACAAAATATCATTAATAATAGCTTTTTGATCTTTTGGCTCAACTGGCACTGGCAACTCAGAAAGCGCGGGATTGATTTTTTTTTCAATTATTTTTATTAATTCTGATGGTATTTGTTCAGTAGTTTCAATGTATTCATTTATGCCTTCAATGTTATATAACACAACTTGACGAAAGCCATAATCTTTTACTGCTCTAGAAATTATTTCTGTGATAAATTCTTTATTCATTAAGCTAAACTTCCCCCATTTATTTGAAATTCTGATCCAGTTATATAAGAGGCACCATTGGTACATAAAAATGTTACTAACGGTGCTATTTCATTAGTTTTGCCAGCCCTTTGCATAGGAATACCGGCTTCCCATTTTTTAAATGCTTCTGCACTGCCAGTGCTGCCCCTTGATTGCTGTGTATCAATTAATCCTGGCACAACACAATTAACTCTAATATTTTTATTTGCAAATTCTAGGCTAGCAGTCTTTGTCAAATGAATAATTCCTGCTTTCGTTACTCCGTATGCTGCAGCATTGTAAGAACCTTTAATACCTGATCCAGATGAAATATTAACTATAGAGCCACCTTTTTGCTCCATGAGAGGGATGCCATATTTACAACAAAGAAAAGTGCCAGTTAAATTTGTTTGAATAGATAAATTCCATTCTAATTCAGAAGTTTCAGTTACTTTTCCTGTTTTTACATATATTCCTGCATTATTTATTAGAATATCAAAAACATCAAATTTCTCTTTAATTATTTTAAAAAAATTAATAACATCTATGCTCTTTGAAATATCCATTTTTTGAAATTCTACATCTAGCTTGTTATCATTAAAAGTTTTTGTTACTTGTTCTCCAAGAATTACATTTCTATCTGCTAATATAACTTTTGCTCCCTGTTGAGCAAGTTCTTGAACAATTGCTTTGCCAATTCCATCTGCTCCACCAGTAACAATAGCTATTTTGTCAGTCAGCATTTTTACCTATCTTCCGATATTTTTTGTATCATTTTTATAAACATAGTTTAATATGTAATTGGAAAAAAATTAAGAAGAGAAAAAATTGATTGATAATAATATTTCATTTAACAGTATAAAAAATCTTTCAAACTTGTTACAAAATAAAGAAATTTCTCCCGTTGAATTATTGGCAATATATTTAGAAAAAATTGAAAAGCTAAATCCTTTATTGTCAGCATATATTACTGTATGCGCTGAAGAAGCAAAAAAACATGCAGTAATTGCTGAGCAAGAAATTTTAAAAGGTAAATATAAAGGTTTTTTACATGGTATTCCAATTGCATTAAAAGATAATATTTTTACTTCTCATATACCAACTTCAGCTGCCTCACCAGGACTTAAAAATAATATAACAAAATATAGTGCCACAGCTTGGAACAAATTATCTGATTCAGGAGCAATATTAATTGGCAAAACTATGTTGCATGAATATGCTATTGCCGCATCTTTATGGTCAGAAGGATATGGTGCTGCTAGAAATCCTTGGAATCATTTAAAGACTACAAATGGGTCTTCAAGTGGCTCTGCTGCTGCAGTTGCATCAGGAATGTGTGTTGCTGCTCTAGGGACTGAGACAGGAGCATCTGTGCGTCGACCAGCTTCTTTTTGTGGCATTGTCAGCATGCTAGGTACTTACGGACGTATAAGTAGACATGGAATTATTCCAAATTCATGGTCACTAGATCATGTAGGAATTATGTCTCGTGAAGTTATTGATGCACAAATTATTTATGAAACTATTGCTGGGCATGATGTTAAAGATCCTACGTCATTAAATGAAAAAATTTATTCAGGATCTAGTTCAAGTGATGTTGCTCAAATTTCTAAACTGAAAGGATTTATTTCTTGGAAACATATTGAGGGATCAGTTGATGATGATGTTTTAGTAGCAATAAAAGATGGTGTTAGCTTACTTAAAGATGCAGGTATAGAGATTGTAGAAGATAACATACCTTCACTTGATTATGCAGCACTTACTTCATCAGTAATTATGAAATCAGAGGTTGGTGCTGCTCACAGTAGTGCTGTTAAAAATTCACCAGATCGTTATTCTCCTCAGCTAAGATCTTTATTACTGGCTGGTGAATCAAATAAAGTCGAAGACTACCTTTTAGCTATGCAGGCTCGAAGAATAATCAATCAAGACATTCACTCCCTTTTTAAAAAAATTGATTTTATTATAGCTCCAACAACAGCAACATGCGCAACAGATATTGTTGATGGATTTTCTGCAATGCGTGATCGACCATTTGACGTAGGTAATAATTGGCACAACTTGCACAGGCTTTCATCTTTGCTTGGATTACCAACAATTTCCATGCCTCAATCAATTAATGCATCTGGTTTACCAACAAGCATACAATTTATATTTGGACGAAAAAAAGAAAAACAACTTTTTGATCTGTCAATGTTTTATAGCGATATTAATCCATGGATTGAAAAACCAAAACTTGAATACAATGAAAATGATTCAATTCAAGAAGCTTTAATAGATAAAGGCGGACAAGTAGTGCCTGATTCAAATTTTTTACATGAGAAAGCTTTAGAATTAAAACAGTTGGTGAAGAATCCCTTTGAAGAACCTCTATTAAAATTAGACGAATGGGATATCTAAATTTTTATAAGAACTCGACCAATAGCTTTTCGCGATTCTGCATATAGGTGAGCATTGCTTGCCTCTGAGAATGGGAAAATTTTATCTATTTGTATATTTATTTTTTTTGTTGCGGCTTGTAATAACATTTTATCAACTAAATTATAAACACGATCAAAATTTTTAGATTGTTCTGCAGCAAGCAATACGCCTTGCAGATTTAAATTTTTTCTTAATAAAATACTTGCATCAATTTTATTATTGCTTCTACTGGCATTACCCACTGAAATGACAGTACCACGGTATTTTGTTGCATTAATTGCTTGTTCAAGCGATATGCCTCCAACAGCGTCAATGGCAAGATCAACTCCATTATTTTGAGTGATGTCCATTATTAATTTTATGGTATCATTGTGAGAATGAGTGATTACGTGCTGTATTCCCATTTTAGTAAGTTTAAGAACTTTACTTTGATCAGACACTGTTCCAATTATTGTAATATTCCTTTGTAATGCTAAGCTAGATATAGCTAATCCTAATCCACCAGATATTCCTTGTATGAGAATAGTATCCTCATCTTGTACATTCCCAAATTCAAATAAGCAATCATGTGCAGTTGCGTAGGTAACTGGAATACATGCTGCGTCTTCAAAAGTTAATTCATTTGGAATGTGCCAAATTGCTTTTTCTGGAACAGATCGTAATGTTGCATGCGATCCTTTGCCACTCATTGCAACAATCCTATCACCAATATTAAATTTTTTTACTTCATTCCCTACTTCTATAATTACCCCAGATGATTGATATCCAATAATATAAGGTGTTTTCCCAATTGGTCCCATTGATCGAGCCCTTATATCTCCTCCTTCAATACTAATTACTTTATTTTGCATAATTATGCCTTTTGGATGACATATTGGGTCAGGAGTATTTTCTAGCTTTAAAACTGATGGATCCCCTGTTTTATAACAAACTATAGATTGCATTAATTACGCTCCAATTATATATGTACCAATTTTTTTAGCATTTGGTATTGCAAAAACTTCTATCTCTATCATTAAACCATATTGAGCTAATCCACCTTGAAATGCAGTTCGGGTTGGGTATGGTGGAGTAAAATATGATTCATATATTTTATTAAATTCTTCATAGTGACGCCAATCTACAAGTGAAACAATTGATTTTACAATATCATCTGAAGTTGATCCTAGTGTTTCTAGAGCATAAGTTATGCCATCCATAATAGCTTTAGTTTGCGCTTTAATATCACCGGGTCCAATTAATTCTCCATCAAGATCAGTAGCAACCATCCCAGAGATTGAAATAAAATCATCAGTTCTAATACCAGCACAATGGGGAGCAACTCCTGGGGTTAATCTATTATCTAAGTGAACATTTTTTCTATTAATATTAGTTTGGTATTGCCCTCTTATAGCTGTATCAACATATTGTTTTTTTTGATTGATAATTGCAATAACATCAAACTCTATCAACTTGTCTGGATCTGAAAGGGTCCCTTGTATAGATGCTCTTGTTGGATAAGGCTCACCATAAAATTCTGCATAAATTGCGTTGTATTGATCAAAGTCTCTCCAATCCACAATTGTTGTGTGATTTTTAACAACATCTTTTGGCGTTGCCCCAGCCTGCTCAAGGGCAATTTTTACCCATTCCAATGCTTGTTTAGTTTGCGCTTGTATATCACCTTTTTTTACTACTTTGCCATTCTTGTCTACTCCTGCAAATCCAGATAAAAATATATAGTCACCCATTTGAATAGCTGCTGGTGCATTTGCAAAGTGAGTAAAACCAGGAATTTTAATTACCTTGATATTATTTGATGTCGTTCCAATGCAATCAATTTCTGCAAGAAATCCATTATTGATTAAGCCATGCCCATTAACAGAGATTGCTGGCATTTTGCTGAGATGACTTTGTAAAGATGATGATAAGTTATTATATTGATCCCAGGATGATAAGTAGGCATTCATCTTTAGCAGATTTATAGCATCTGTTCCTAGTGATTTGTAGATACCTTTAAAAGTATTAAATATTTGATCGATTTGAGGAGTAAGAGTCGGCTTGCCATCTTGCATTCCTGCGGTTGTTTTTTTTCTATTGAACCCTAGCGTTCCAGAAATAAAAATAAAGTCATTAATGCTGATAGCATTACTATAAGGACCGAGTCCGATTGGAATTTCTTTAGATTCAATAATATGAGCCATAATACCTTGCATTAGTCTATGCATTTAGAGTACGTAATAGTTTTATTGCATATTTATTTTTAATTATAATAGGATTAGATTATATATAAGAATGAGAAATATTTGTAGTTCAATAAAAAAGATATAGAAAAGAAAATTAAAAAATGCTTCCTAATCCACTTTTTTTTCTTCAAGAGCAATTTGCAAATGAAGAATATCCTGGTTTTGATATTTCTATTTCAAAAAAATTATTAAGTCAGGTTAATAAAAATGAAATCACATCTTTATTAAGAATATATACAAATAATAAACAAATTGCTTTTGGACCATCAGATATTAGGAATCCAGGATATAAGAATGCAGTCAAGATAGCAAAAGAAAATAATTTTCAAGTAGTTAATCGACTCACTGGAGGCCATGCAGTTGCCTTTCATGGAGGTACATTGTCTTTTGCATTTATGATACACGATAAAGAAGCAAAATTAAAAATGCATTATTATTTTCAACTTATCTCAACTATTTTAAAATCATCAATGGAAAGCATGGGTATTAATTGTTACATTGATGAATTAATGGGTGAATATTGCCCAGGTCAGTACAGCATTAATATAGAAAAGAAAATTAAAATTATCGGAATTGCTCAAAGAATTATGTCCAATGCAATGTACATCGGAGGCTTTATATCCGTTAATAATGAGCTTGTTATTAAAAAAATACTTGTCCCAATTTATCATTCTTTAGGAATTGATTGGGACATAAAAACTGCTGGCAGTATTGCTAATTATATTCCTGATATCAATCATGATATTGTTATAAATGCAATCAAAAATGAGATTGGAAAAGATACTTCGATTATAGATTTTACTATGAATGATAATTTGATTAATGATGCACGAATTGATCAAGCAACTTATATTTCATAGATATTTAAATTTTCTTAAATAAAAAATTGATTGTTTTCTAAATAGAAAATTATGATTGCGCATGCAATTGTGACTATTGAATATTCAATTATAATAGTTAATTTTAATTTTTTATTGAGTTCGGCGCTCATTAATCCTGCAGAAAAATAAAAGAAAATAAGACCTGATATAACTAATATTTCTTGAGATAATATAAAATATTTGATTAAGAACCAAAATTCTAAAAAGGCAACGGATATAGCTGTTACTGAAATAAAATTAGCTAGAGGTTTTCTATTAAATGCATATAGGTAATTTGTTGCAATCATAAATATGCCTATTGACAAGAATATGATTTGCTCAGTTTCTTCAATTTCATATCTCTGGATAATAATTAGTAATAAAATTAATGTTATATATGAAAAAATTGAATTAATAAATGCAGTTATTGAACTTTGATAGTTATTTACATTAGCTAAAGTTTTGAAAGCAATTATATAAATGATGCATGGCATGCTTAGAATGAAAGATTGAAATAAACTAGCTTTTCCTAGATATGAGTATGTCAAACTTGGAGCTATTAATATATATAAAGCAGGAATCATAGCAAAAGGCAGAAAATTTATACTATTCTTAAGATTATTATTTTTAGCAGGATCAGTTGTAATTGAAAAACCAAAACTTGTTATTAATGCAGTGAATGGTATTAAAAAGTCTGTTCGTGGATAAAAAAATATTGACACAACAAGTAGCACAAAAATTGGCAATACAAATAATGACAATTTTATCCAGTTGTATTTTGATTCTTCATTATTATTTTGTAAAACAGCGTTGTTCATAACTCAATTATAAAAAATTTATTCATTGAGTTGTATAATTTATTAGTTCATTCAATGAATTAATATAACTTGATGATTCAATGTTTGAATTTCTCTTTATTAAAATAGCATCCATTCCAATTTTTTTTGGCTTTTCATAGTCATTTTTTAAATTATCTCCGATAAAAAGCGTTGATTCAATTTTACTTTGTAATTGTGATAGTGCAATTTGATATATTTCAGTTGACGGTTTTCTGTATCCGACACGTGCGCTGGAGATAATTGTTTTAAAATATTTATTTATTCCTAAATTATCAACAATTACATCTAAATTCCATAGATGATTTGAAACAATGCCTAATTGATAGTTTGCAGATTTTAAATAGTTTAATGATTTAATAACATCTTCATAAAGGAAATAATATTTTGTATCAGATTCTAATTCAATAATTCTTTCAGCAATACTTTCAATATTTTTAGACACACCAATTTTTTTTAATCTTATTGTATGTATTTTTTTCCTTAATTGATGATATGTTTTTTCATTTTTAGATTCATTAAGATGTTTAATATCGTTACCATATGTCCAGTTGGACCATGCGCTTTCAATTTCAATACTAGTAATGTTGAAATTGAATAGTTTTGTATTTTTTTCTTTAATTGCAGATATGTATAGTTCTTCATGAGAAGGCTTCATGTATGCTAATGTTTTATCAAAATCGAATAGAATAGTGTCTATCATGATTGCTTTCTTGTTAATGATTATATTTAATTTATAATTTCTTCAATAATTTCTTTAATTTTTTTTAATTTATTTTGATTATCATAGTTAAAATAAATACCAATCTTTTTTGTCCCTCTTTGAATTATATCTTTGCCATATTTTTTTTCTATTGCATTCCATAATAGTGTTTTTTTAGTTGATATAGACAGTAGATTATTTTTTAAAGATATTGATTCTATATTAGCTTTTTTTGCAGCAATATTAATAGAGCAAGATTCAAATAAATTATTAATTTCTTCAGGAGGAGTGCCAAATCTATCTTTAATTTCGTTATGTAATTTAGTCAAATGTTCGTCATTATTGCAGTAGCTTAATTTTCTATAAAATTCTAATTTAATCTCATTCTTTTTTATATAACTGTCTGGAATATAAGAACGCAATTTAGAATCTATATTGATCTGAGTAAAGAAGTTGTCAGAATCGTATGAAATTTTGGTATTTGTTTTTTCTTTTTTAACAGATTCAGAAAGCATTTCAGTATAAAGTTCAAGTCCAATTGATGATATATGTCCGCTTTGTTCAGAACCAAGTAAATTGCCGGCACCTCTAATTTCAAGATCTTTTAATGCGACTTGAAATCCAGACCCTAATTTACTAGCATCAAAGATAGTAGATAATCTTTTACGAGCAACATTACTCAGCTTGATATCTTGTTTATAAAATAGATAAGCATGTCCTTGGTTTACTCCACGTCCGATTCTTCCTCTAAGCTGATACAATTGGCTTAAACCAAGCATGTCAGCATTATCTACAATGATTGTATTTACATTTGGGTTATCTATCCCTGATTCTATAATTGTTGTGCATACCAATAAATCAAATTCTTTCTTAGCGAAAAGTTCCATTACTTCTTCTAATTTTTTTTCATTCATTTGCCCATGCGCAATCTTTATCCGTGCAGCAGGTATCAGTTTTTTTAACTCTAATGCCGTACTTTCAATTGTCATCACTTTGTTATGTACAAAATATATTTGTCCGTTTCTGTTTATTTCATTAGTAATTGCTTGTTTAATTAAATTTGCTGAATATTCACTAACTATAGTTTTGATAGACATTCTTCCTTTTGGAGCACTTTCAATCATTGATAGATCTCTTATGCCGCTAATTCCCATATACATTGTCCTTGGTATTGGCGTGGCGCTCATAATTAATGTATCAACATGCAGTTTGATTTTTTTAAGTTTTTCTTTATGAATTACACCAAATTTTTGTTCTTCATCAATAACAATAAGTCCAAGTTTTTTAAATTTAATATTTTTTGATAGTATTTTGTGAGTACCTATTAGAATATCAATTTGATTTTTTTTCAATTTTTTGATAATTGAATCAATTTCTTTTTTTTGTTTAAATCTGGAAATTGATTCAATATTAACTGGAAATGCAGCCAGTCTTTGTTTAAATGTTCTTAAATGCTGTTCGGCTAATACTGTCGTTGGTACAAGAACGGCGACTTGAAATCCATCTTGTATTGCTTTAAATGCTGCCCTAAGTGCAACTTCTGTTTTACCAAAACCAACATCACCACAAATTAATCTATCCATTGGTAATTGAGACTCCATGTCTTTTTTGACTTCAAAAATTGCTTTTTTTTGGTCACTTGTTTCTTCATATTGAAATCCAGATTCTAATTGCTTTTGCCAATCATTATCTTTTGAAAAGGCATAACCTTTGAGTTCTTTTCTTGCAGAATAAATTGATATTAATTCAGCTGCTAAAATGTTAATTGATTCACTAACTTTCTTCTTTGTATTTAGCCAACGACTCGAATTAAGCTTAGATAATTTTGGTATGTAATTTGATGAAGCAATATATTTTGTAATTTTACTGATTTGCAATATAGGTAAATAAATTTTATCTTCATCAGCATATTGAAGATGTAAGTATTCCTCGTTCTTATTTGCAACTTCTTTTTTAATAATTCCAATATATCGAGCAATTCCATAGTCTCTATGCACAATAAAGTCACCTTCTTTAATAAAATTTAATTGCTTAATTTTCGGATTATCTATGCTTCTTTTTTCTAATTGATAGCCAAATAATTCGTTGTCAGTAATCAGATGTATATCTCTATTATCATTTGTAATTATAAATCCATTTGTTAGAGATCCTTGCAATATTTGAATCCTAACTTTTTCTATATCGTGATTCATTTTGTTGGTCACAGTTGTTGATAATTCATTTTTGTTGATAATTTCTGATATTCTTTGTGCTTGCTGACTTACGATAAGGATTAAATCTTTTTTTAAAGTCATTGATGAAATTCTTTCTAATGATTGTTCTAGAGAACTAGAAAAAATTACTTGGTCAACAATAGGAATTCTTATTTTCTTTTTACCATCAACAGCCCAACGATCAATATTAATTTGATTATTAAATAATTTAATTCTTTTCTTAAACTCTAGTAATTTGATATTTGGTTCAATATTTTCCTTCGATTTTTTATTAGATTTTATCAAATTATTTTTTGCTTTATCAAAAAAATCTTCATTATCTTTAGCAGTATTCATTACTTCATTTAATTCATCTAAAACTATGGTAGAGTCTTTTTTTAAGTAATTTAGAATTGTATTTTGACTAAATTTTGTATTTTTATGCTCAGAAATATCTTCATTTTTTGGCCATTCTCTTGCTGGGTTTATAATCACAGAATCTAATATGGCAATTGTTCTTTGGGAATCTGAATTAAAGCTTCTTATGGAATTAATGTTTTGTGTTTCAAACTCAATTCTTATAGGATTATCTGAATTTACTGGATAAATATCAACAATTCCTCCTCTCCTTACAAATTCACCTGCTTGTATTACTATATCAGCAGAGTCGTATCCAATATTAACTAGTTGATTTACAAGTTCATTAATCTCTTGTTGATCGCCTAGTTTTAATACAAAACTTTTTTCTGCAAAATCTTTGTATGCTGTGGTTTTTTGTAATGCAGCATTGACTGACATTACGATAACATAATTTAAATCATTGATTAAAAAAATATTTGATAAAGCTTTTAATCTAAGTAGCTCTATAGTTCTTGACCAATTAGATCCTTCAACTTGGAAATGATTATGTGGTTCAAAGTAGATAATTTTTTTCTTAGAGTAGAATTTTAATTGTTCAAAAGTATTTTTTGCAGTTAGATCGCTTGCAGTAATAATAATTAAATTGTTTTTATTAATTTTTTGGATCGTAGCGTAAGTGAGTGGCTTTGCATTATCTGAGACACCTATAGTGCAATTTATATTTTTTTTTAAAAACTCTTCAATAGAGGTTGAATTACTTAAGTAATTAATAAAGTAGCTCAGATCCAATTTTTTTCCTTACCTTAACTATATTTTATGATTAAATTTATTCATTGTTATTTCAAGGCCATTGATAAGAATTGAATCTATTGCTAATGATGCTTGGATAATAGATTGCCTTAATAGTTCTTTATCTTTTTTCTTTGGTTCACTTAATACCCATTTTGCTATTTCATCTGATTCATAAGTAGGAATTCCTTTAACTAATGGCCTGCCAATGCCAATTCTAATTTTTATAATAGGATCTTTTTTAATATGATTGAAAAGTGACTTGATACCATTATTGCCACCATGAGCTTTGCTCTGCTGAATTATAATAGAACCTAGGCTTAGATCTATATCATCTGCTAACAAGATGATATTTTGATTGATGATTTGGTTTTGCTTAATCAATTGAAAATAACCGTAACCACTGATATTGAGAAATTCCTCAGATTTCATACAGAAAATATTTATATTTTTCAAAGTGATTTTTGCAATCTGTAGTTTTTTTGATCTTGTAAAATTTTTGCTATGATTTTTAACAAATATATCTAGTGCGCTTTGACCAGTATTATGTCTAGTATTTTGATAAATTTTTCCAGGATTACCAAGCCCAATGATTGCAAATGATTTAGTTTCTTTTTTTTCCATGATTATAGATTATAGATTAAAATATGCATAAATAATGTTCAATTTCTAAAACCTTTTTTTTTATTGAATAGATATAATTTTTAATTAATTATTGGTATGATAAAAACTATTATTATAGAAAGAACTACATTGAACAAAATTATCCGTACAGCAATTAAAGAGAATCGGTTTTTATTAAATGAAGTTGAATCTAAATCTTTAATGAAATCTTTTAATATTCCTGTAGTAAAAACAGAATTGGCACAAAATGTAACTGAAGCAAAACGCATTGCGAAAAAAATGTCTTTTCCTTTAGTTATGAAGATTGTTTCAAATGACATTTCACATAAATCAGATGTCGGAGGAGTAATTTTAGGAATTAATAATCTTAAAGAAGTCGAATCTAATTATAATTCCATGCTGGCCAAAATTAAAAAAATAAATAGCGAGGCAAATATTTCTGGAATTTCTCTTCAGCCTATGATTGAGGGTGGAGTTGAATTAGTAGCTGGAGTTACTAGAGACAAGCAATTTGGTCCAGTTTTAATGTTTGGATTAGGTGGCGTTTTTATTGAATTTATGAAAGATGTTTCATTTAAACTGATACCTTTAAGAAAGAAAGATGCTAAAAAAATGATTGGCGAAATTAAATCTAAAGAGATTCTTAATGGAGCCAGAGGATTTCCCAAAGTTAATATT
This sequence comes from Chloroflexota bacterium, assembly GCA_003228125.1. GTDB lineage: Bacteria > Chloroflexota > Dehalococcoidia > UBA2979 > UBA2979. Next base: position 42,574 of record QGNP01000004.1, read on the forward strand.
TTAAATTTAGAAAAAATTTTATTAGATTTATCTAAATTTGTTGAAGCAAATCCAGAAATAGAAGAAGTTGACTTAAATCCAATAATTGCTAATGAAAAGACAATAATTGCTGTCGATGCCAGAATTGTTTTAAGAAAATAGGAAATATTTGTTTAAGAAAATAGGAAATTATTGTGACAGTTAATTTTAATCGTTTACATACAATGTTAAATCCGAAAACAGTTGTAGTTATCGGAGAAAAAGGACCAAATTATCAATTTCTTCAAGCCCAGAATAAATATTCTGGTAAATTATATTCTGTACAGATAGATGAAAAAGAGATACCTGGCATAGAATCGCTTGGTATTAAAAATTATAGATCATTAGAAGAAGTTCCTGGACATATAGATTTATTAATTGTAGCTGTTCCAAGACAAATCGCTCCATTGATTGCCAGTCAAGCAATTCAAAGAAAAGTAAATGGTATACATTTTTTTACTGCAGGTTTTGAAGAAACTGGTGAAGAAATAGGAAATAAATTGCAAGATGATTTAATGAAAATTTTGAAAGATAATGATACTCCGGTAATTGGACCAAATTGCATGGGCATTTATAACAAAAAATTATCTTTGAGATTTCATCAAGCACAAAATTTTTCTTCTGAACATAATACATTAAAAGGTTTAAATCTCTCACTTTTATCTCAAAGTGGCACTCATGGCGTAAATGTAACAGTTGGCGCTCAAAGAAAAGGCATTAATGTTGCCCGATCGATTTCATTTGGCAATGCATTACTAGTCAATGAATGTGATTTATTAGAATACCTTATTAACGATAAGTCTACTGACATGATTGCCTTTTATTTGGAAGGAGTTAAAGATGGTAGAAGGTTTTTAAAACTAATTAATAGTTCCAAAAAGCCAATTATAATATGGAAGGGTGGTAGAAGTAAGGCAGGCGCTAGAGCAGTAGCATCTCATACTGCCTCAATGGCTTCAAATGCTGTTATTTGGGATCAATTAATAAAAGATGCTGGCGGCATTAGTGTTAACTCATTAGATGAATTAATTAATGTTGCTATTTTATTTAATAATCAAAAATATAGAGTGAGTAATAATTTAGCTTTAATTACTATGACAGGAGGGCAGTCTGTAGCGATTACCGATGCTTTTGAAGATCATGGTTTTATAATCCCTCAGCTAAGCAATCGTTCATATAAGCAACTTGAAAAATTTTATAATGTGATAGGTGGTTCGTACAGAAACCCTTTTGATGCTGGAGCTACTATAAATAAAGAGATGGATAATTTTAAGAGAATACTAGATATTATAGGAAAAGATAATAATATTAAAGGCGGCTTAGTTATTGATATTAATACGAGAATTTATACAGATAATGTAAATGAATTTAAAAGTTTTTTGAAACTCTTAAATTCATTTAGAAACAAACACAAAATGCCAGTAATATTAGTAATTCATACATTAACCAGTACTTTGACCATGACTGATCGTGATGATAATTCTAGAGAAAATGTCTCTGCAGAGACATCACAATTTGCTACAGATCAAGCATTTCCTGTTTTTAATAGCTTTAATGATGCAGCACGAGCAATGAGTTTAGTTGCTAGTCATAAATTAGATGCCAATATTTAATTGAATTACTTGGTGCTACTTTTATGTTTACTAAGCTTCCATTAAATACATTTTGCATATATCCTTGAATTATTGTTATTTATATTAGTTATGGGATTAACTTATGGCTGAACAAGCTTTTGATGATTACTTGGATTTAGTACAAGCATCTAGAGAAATTGGCATTCATCCTCAAAGTCTTCGTAGACTTATTAAGCAAGAGCGAATTCCGGCAACTATGTTTGCTGGAAAATATTTGATTAAGCGTGACAGATTAGAAATTTTTAAATCTAATTATGATCCTAGGCCTGGACGAAAGCATCTTGGAACTTTATTATAATTTTTTAACTGCATTGCCAAAATTTAACAATCCTTAGCTTTATTATTCCTAATTCATGCAAAAAATATGTAGCTATAATTTTATTTGAATTGAGTCCGTGTGTCTTTAATTTATTTTATTTGGAGCACGCCCTTTTGTACTAAATGATATAAGATTTGATACTGCGAGTTTGGCCATTTTGTACCTAGTTTTTTTAGTTGCACTTCCAAGGTGGGGTGAAATAAAAACATTAGGCATCATTAATAATTTTGATGAATAAGGCAATGGTTCAGGATCCGTTACATCTAATGCAGCGCCTCCAATAGTTTTATTAATAATTGCTTTCTCTAAATCTAATTGATTTATTATTTTGCCTCGTGAAGTATTAATCAGAATTGCATCAGATTTCATTTTTTTAAAATGTTGATAGTTTAAAAAATATTTTGTTTCATTATTTAATGGTAAGTGCACGCTTATATAATCTGATGTAGTTAATAACTCATTTAAATTTAAAAAATTTCCAGGGAATCTCTTTTTTTCTTTTTTTCCAGAATAACTTACTTGCATATTCAATTTTTTTGCTAAGCTAGCTACAGCAAAGCCAATTTTTCCTGGACCAATAATGCCTAAAGTCGATCCATTTATGTCTTTACCAAGCATCCATGTTGGATTCCATTCTTTCCACTCTTTTTTATGAATAGCAAGATTTGCTTCAGATAATCTTTTAGACATTAAAAAAATTAATGCAATGGTTAATTCAGCTGTGGAATTAGTAAGAACATCAGGAGTATTTGTAACGACAATATTATTTTTTTTTGCAAAAGCAATATCAATATTGTCATAGCCCACTGCCATATTGGCAATTATTTTTAATGATTGTGTTTTATTGATGAAATTTTTATCAATTTTTTCGGTTAACATTGTTAATAATCCCCAACAATTTTTACTTCTTATTATTAATTCTTCATAGGATGGTGGATAATCTTTTCCCCAAACATCTACATCAAAGTATTTTTCTAAATCATCAATTAAGCTTTTTTCTGGAAGCATTCTAGTAATAAAAATTTTTTTCATTAGTAGTCCTTTGTTCTTTAAATATAAAATATTTATTATTTACCTTTACTTTTAATTCTGATTTAAATATCCTAGAATTTCAACAAATTATGGTATTAAGAAGGAAATATTATGAATTCTAGTCAAGACAGTTCATTTAAAAAAATAGATGTGCATGAAGCAAAAAAAATGATTGAAAAAGGTGATGTTCAAATCATTGACAGTCGAGAAGCTGACGAGCATACAGAGGGACATGTTCCTGATTCAATCAATATTCCTCATATGGAAACTTTTAATAGATTATCTGAAATAGAGACTAATAAACCAGTTCTGTTTATTTGTAAATCAGGACAAAGGTCAGCGGTTGCTTTAGAATTTGCCATTGCAGCAGGTCTCACTAATGATTTATACAATGTTGAAGGCGGACATGATGCTTGGACTGAATCTGGATACGAATTAGACTAATCTTAGTTTAAATATATAGATCTTGATTTCATTCTTTTAATCTTTTCATTAGCTTCTTGTTTAGCAAATTGCAATAATGATTTCATAATTGGCTTTGTTTCTTTTAAGCGATTGGTTGTATCTAAAAGCTCTAATATTTTTTGTAAGTTTGTTTTGTTCCAAAAGGTTATGCTTCTAGCAGCGATTTTATCAGCTAGATCACCTGGATTTTTTGGAAGATTATGTGATTTAGTAAAGCCTCCATTAGCTATTTCACTAAATGTTAGAAATTCATCTAATTCATTTTTCATTTCTTCGAATAGAATGTCAGTGTTATTATCTATAGATTCCAATAATTTAACTTCAGCAGTTAAATAAGGATCATTATTTATGATTTCAAGAATTTCAAATCTTTGTACTCCAATTGTTTCTAACAGAATGAGGGAATTTTGATCTGTAATCATTTTTTTAATTTTAGCTACAGTACCAATTTTATGTATTTGAGGAATTTTATCACCGACTTCATTGCCTGATTTTATAAAGATAACGCCAAATGGTTGTTCTGTTTGCAAGCAATCATTAATTAGACTTTTATACCTATCTTCGAATACCTGCAATGGTAAAGTCATATTTGGAAAAAGAATTGTCGAAAGAGGGAATAATCTTAAGTTGCTCAGTACTGGTTCCTTATTCTTAAAGAAATAAATTTAATTTTTACTCTTTATTATGTTAATTTCATTTTTGTTTTGATTTAAGAATGATAGGATTTCTCCTTCATTAAGGTATTGAGGTACAAAAATTGTTCCTTTAATTATTTGATCAGAAACATTTACTATTAATTCCATCTTATTTTCTTTTGTAGAAATAATAATTTTTTCATTATCATTGACGCCTAAATTACTTGCATCTATTGAATTCATCATTCCCTTGCTTTCTCTATTTAAAGCATCAGATTGCAATGAACCTATTGATGTTAGTTCTCTGGAAGTAAAGAGAGTTTTTGCAACAAGCAAGCTAGTTTCATTACTTGCATTATAGCTAAGCATTTTTTTCTTAGATATTGAAGACAAGCGATAGGATGTATTTTCTTTATTGATTGCTCTATAATTACCTGAAATAAAATTTGGATATTTAGAATAATTTTTATTTAATTTTTTTATTTGTTGCTCACTTGAATAAGATAAGTCTTTATTTTTTTCTATAATTTTTTGAGCAATTTTTATCATTATATTTTTCATATTAATATTTATATTTTCATTTTTAAATAAATTAGACTGATTAAAGTTATGTTTGAAAATATAACTGCTTGTATTAGTGGTGGTGCCTTCTTTCATATAAAAAGGTGAATCAGGTAATAGAAAGTGAGCTATTTTGCTAGCAGAATTGATAGTTGAATCAATGATTATCAATGTTTCTATTTGCTGGAGTGCTTTTTTGACTTTTGTTTTATTAGACGCCCTTATTAAAGGATTGTCATTATGTATGATTAAGCATTTTATTTTTCCTGTTCCGATACCATCGATCATCTCATTGAAATTTAAACCATCATCAATGGGCCTAATATTCATATCGTCCAAACCAACGACATTGGCTTCATTTGGAAGATATAAAATCGAGTTACTTGCTTGTTCATTAATAAGGGCAGTAGCTAGATTTCCAATTTGTTCAGCTTGATTAATTAAAATATTTTTTGTATTTGAAACATAATAATTTGGTGGTGCAAAAACAATTGCAAGGTCTGTAGATTCATTTTGCTGATTTCGATCTTGTTTAAATTTTTTTAATATAGAAAAAACATCTTGCAAGGATGTTTTTTCTATATATTCAAGTTTGCTAATGAATGTATCAGTGTCTTTTAAAAGACACTGAGTTAATTCTTCTAATAAAATTGCTTCATCTCCAGGTTTAATTTGTATCCATGATTTAGCAAATGGTTTTAGCTCACCCCATTTAGGCGAAATGAGAATTAATGTAGCATTGTTATTAGTCACTGCATCTTTGATCCGTAATGATGTTATTTGATGTGACTCTTCTAGATCTGGGGCTATTGCAATAATTAATTTTGATTTATCTAAGTTAATTGAATCTGCAGGGAGTTTCTTATGTTTAGAAATTCCCTCCCAAGTGTCTATTATGGCTCTATAATTTTCTCCATCAATGTAATCTAAATTATTTGTTTTGACGATATCAGTTGCAAAAAAATTTAAAAATGCCGCATCTTCATTTGTTGAAAAAGGAGATGCAATTATTCCGATTGATTGAGGACCATATTTTTTAATGGCATTTTTTAATTTTTTTGCAACTGAATCTACTGCAGTATTTAAGTCCTTTGAAACAAGTTTGTCACCAATGCGTTCATAAGGTTTAAAATTTCTATCCTGAATATTAATCTCTGAATAACCAAATCTTCCTCTTACACAAATCTGATCTCGACTAGTTTTATTGATTGATACCGGTCTTACGATAACTGGTTCGCCATTATTTGATATACCATAAGAAATGGTGCAATTCATTGAACAACCATTGCATACTGAATTAGTCCAATCTGTTGCCAAGCCATTCCATTTGTTCGGCTTTTCCATTAGTGTTGCCGTAGGGCATACATCTATGCATGCACCGCAAAAATCACAATTAGACTCATGCACTTGGCCTCCTGCACCAAATGCAATTTTTGTTTCAAAACCCTTACCTGCTAAGGATATTGCCCCAGTATGTCGAATATCAGCACAAGCCCTAACGCATCTCGTGCACAAAATGCACATTTGAGGATCGAATTCTAAAAATGGATTAGTCCTATCTGGCTTTGGTGGAGTTGTTTCATAGTATGTCCTTTCTTCATTAATCCATGGTTCTTTCCATTCACCTTGATCAATTAATTCTGTAGCAGTTTGTAATTCACATCGATAGTTTTTTGCACATGTGAGGCATCGGTGCGTTACAACATCATCTCTTAGGCATATTTCACCAGGTTGACAATGGACTCTTCTATGACAAGTTAAACATCTGTCAGGATGATTTGTTGTAATGAATGACATTACTGATTGTCTAATTTCTTTTGTTTTATTTGATTCAGTATTTACAACCATGCCTTCAGTAATATTTGTAGTACAGGATAATTGTATAGACGTAGGTTTAGCACCTTCAATTTCTACTACGCATGTTCTGCAACCAGCATAAGGATCCAGTCCATCGATGTAGCAAAGGTTAGTTATAGGAAAGCCATTTTCTTTTAAAATTTCTACCAGTGGCCTGCCTGCCTCTGCATTAACTTGATTGCCATTAATTATTATATTAGTCAATTTCTATAACTCCAGATATTAATTTTTTCTAATTGGTAAATGGTGTGGTCCAATAGGCCCATCTTGTCCAGCTGGCTTCGTCTTTGATCTTGCTGTTGGTATTGAAGTATGCAATGGTTTAATTGAATCTTGATTCTGTCCATTTGGATAATATCCATCATTTTCTTCAAGATATTGCCTTGATTCTTTAGAAAGAGAGTCTCTATTTCTATACATATCTTCAAAGTTGAAGACAGCGTCATCGTATCTGCCTCCAGATTGAATGGCTTGATAAGGGCAAGCTTCAGTACATAAACCACAATACATGCAAATTCTAAAGTCTATTTCGTATCTATCTATATTTAATGTTCCATCTTCTCTAGGTGATGTTTCTATTAAAATACATCCATCAGGACAAGCTTGTGCACAAGTAGAGCAACCAGTGCATCTTTCTTCAAACCAAAGTAAATTTGTTCTGGCTCTTTTAGAGACATTTCTATGTTGTTCTGGGTACTGGACAGTGATTGGTTTTCTAAACGCGTGTTTTAAAGTGACGAGCATTGATCGTAAAATACCTGTACCATAAATCATTTAATTTCCAAACTGTTACGAAGAAATTTTAGCACATTTTTATCTTCTGCTATTAAAAATATTTAATAATATTTTTATATTTATTTAAAATTTTCTAAAGCTTTTTTATATTCATCTGGTGTATTGAGATTATATTGTAAATACTGAGCATTTATTTTTATTTTTTTTATTTGATAATTTTTTGTAAAATCCCTGAGGGTTGTCTTATTTTTTTCAATGTTGAGTAAATTATTAAAATGATCCTTATTAATTATTAAAGGGTGACATAATTCCTTATTGTAAGTTGGCTGTATAATATCAAATATTGAATTTCGTGAAGCTTCAATAAGTATTTTTAAGTCATTGGATTTAATAGGTTGATCAACATTTTGTATTAATAAATTATAGTTTGTTTCATTTATCAATGTTGATTTTATGTTTGTTAATCCAGTTACTATTGAATTTGTTCTTCCTTTCCACCAAGTTTTATTAATAATAGTATGGATATTATAATTTTTTATTATTGGGAATATTTTTTCTGATTCATATCCTAAAACGACAAAAATATGTTGTATTCCTGCTTTTTTCATTTGAACAATTTCCCATTCAATTAATGTGCATTCAAACCAAGGCAATAATGCCTTATGTTCTTGCATTCTTGAAGATTGTCCAGCAGATAATATTAAGCCAATTGTTTCCATTATGTATTCCAAGAGTTTATGGCTGTTTTAATAGCATCTTCTGCAATAACTGAACTATGATTTTTTGACTTAGGTAGTCCTCCAATTGCTTTAGCAATATCATGTTTTGTTATTAATAAAACAGATGCTATTGTTTTGCCTATAATCATTTCGGTTGTAATAGAAGCCACTGCAATGGTAGCTGGGCAACCATTCGATAAAAATGTTGCTTTTTCTATTATTTTTTTTTTATTAATTTTTAAAAAAAGTTCTAATGTATCTCCGCATATTGGGTTTGCAGAATATCCAGTTGTCGACGCATCATTTAATCGACCTGAATTTTTAGGATTTTTGAAATGCTTAAGAAATGTTTGACTATATTTGTTTTTGGGTTCCATTGTTATAATTTATCACTAAATATTTTCTAAAAATGTGAAAATTTCTAAAAATTGGTCAAAATTAGCCGGTTGATAAAATGTATTTTTAAATATAATTTCACATTTTTGATTAAAGATAAAAATTGCTCTATTAGATTTTTTTTCATTTATATCATAAATATTCAATTCTTTAGCTAGGCTGCCATTAAAGTCACTAGCAATTTGAAATGGAAATGCGCCAAGATCATTTTGAAAATTTGCTATATCTTTTATAGAATCCGTGGATGCAATAATTGTATTGATATTCAATGCATTTAATAGTGGAGCTTCTTTTTTGAAAGCTGAGACCTGAATGGTGCATAGAGGAGTATGGTGTTCTTTAAAATATATTAAAATTAATTTTTTACCGTTAATTAGTTCATCGAGGCTTTTTTCTCCCTTAATGGTTAGCAATTTACTATTCATTATTTATATTAATTTTCTTAAGTAACTTAAATTGTTAATTGGACAACTTCTTGAGGCAATTTGTACTTTAATCTTACCTAATTTTTCTGGTTCGGTGAGGGTCTCTATTGCTTTTTTAATATTCAAATATTCTGCGCTATTAAATACATTGATATCTTTACTATTTTTATAAATTTCAAAAATTCCTAAATTACTCAATGCTTCCCATTGAGTAATTATTGGATTAACAATCATGTTTTTTTCCTCTAGTGCTTTTTGCAATAAAGAGAAATTGACATCCGCTGTAATGTCTATTTCTCCTGGCCTTACAAGTGGGTCCTCAATCATGTGCCTAGTAATTGCCTTGTATGTCCCTTGTTTTCTCCAAGGTTGAATAAGATTTGACGCTACATCACCATAGTCAATATTAATAAAGTAACCAGAATTAATTTTTTCAGCAATTTTTTGAATTTTATTAAAAGTATTAATTGGTATTTCAACAATGCAATCATTAAATAAATTTAAATTCATTTTTTCTATAAAATTTGTTATTTTTTTATCTTCTAATAATTGTTCACTGTATTCTAATTTATTTTTCCCAGATGTTACTACGTATATTTCATATAGAGTATTATTTTTTTGTTTTATTAAATTGACTGGCAAGCAATCAAAGAATTCATTAGTTATTATCACACCATTATTTTTTTTTGTAGAATTTATAAAATCGTCTAGAGTCATATAAGAAGCATTTATATTAAATGACTCTAGGAGTTGTTTTTGGTTAGACAACCTTTTTTTGCTTACATCTATTAGTGTAATTGTTATATTATTAAATATATGCTCATCTTTATTTTTTAACCAATTTGCTATGTTTGCCATGAAGACACCTGAGCCTCCTCCAATCTCTATCAAATCAATAGTTTTTGTTTTATCTATATTGATTAAACATTCATATATTTGTTGAGCCCAAAGATATCCAAATAAGTAATGAACTTCTGGTGAAGTTTGATAATCTCCAAATCGATTCCATGCAAGATCTTTTGTAGAATAATATCCTGAATTAGAATTAGTTAAACAAATATCCATGTATTGTGCAAAAGACAGCTTGCCATTATTAGAGTTAATTTCTTTTTTTATCAATATTTCAGTCGGAGACTCATATATAGAGGAGAACATGCTTTTTACTGCTTTTTTTTCACTTTTTTGTTCTTTTGATGATAGAGAGAAAAACCTTCAAAAAATATTACTTTTAATACAATGCTAAGTAAGATTAGAATACTTCCTATAACTAAGATATTTGATACATTTAAATAAAATCCTAGTATTGGGATTAATATTATAGCTGTATTGCCGCCCAGTCTTCTAGATTTTACTAGGATTCCTACAAATAAGCCTGTAAGACACGCAATGCTTGAAGCAACTGGCATGAGCGCAAGTACTGCGCCTGCACCTGTAGCAGTGCCATTTCCACCTTTAAATTTTAAAAAAATAGAAAAGTCATGACCAGCAACTGCAATTAATCCTGCTAAAACAGCAATAATTTCATTTGGAGTAATTAGTAAGGATATTGATATTGCTATAATGCCTTTTAGAATATCAATGATGCCTACCCAGTATGCGTATCGTTTACCGTAATTGTCTAATACATTCATCATTCCAGGATTTCCTGAACCAATTGTTCGTATGTCCTCTTTAAAAATTTTCTTCACCAATAAGTATGCTGTTGGAAAAGATCCAAGAAGGTAAGATATAAAAATTATTATAAATGCATGCATTATTACCTTTAATCAATTTAGCTATTGTAAGATCATAGTAGATTATACGAATATTATGAATTAACAAGCAAATTATTACAAGAATTCTATATGAAAAATTTTTTTCGAGCTAACTTTTCTTTTCAATATTATGGGTGGATTGTGGTTGCTGCTTGCACAACATCTGCTTACTCAGCTGTTGTCTTTTATAATCCAATCCTAGGAGTTTTTGCATCTATTTTTCAAGAAGAATTTGGCTGGAAAATGTCTCAGATTGCACTTGCGATTACTTTTGGCAGCCTGGGCGCAGGTGCCTTAGCGCCATTAACTGGAGTTGCTTTAGATAAATGGGGAGGTAGATGGGTAATTACTATTTCTTCAATCATTATGGTTATTTGTTTAATAGGTCTTTCAAAATTAAATTATCTTTGGCAATTGTATATTTTCTATTCAATTGGAAGATCTCTGACATTTGGAATGACCTCTGGTGCATATATTGCAGTAAATAATTGGTTTATTAGAAAAAGAGGCCTTACCGTCGGAATTGTAGCAGCAGGTACCAGAGTAGCTATGGGCACTATTCCTTTATTACTAGCATTTATTATTAGCGTAACAAATTCTTGGAGAATTGGTTGGATAAGCTTAGCAATCTTAGTTATTATTCTAGGAATTTTTCCTTCATTGTTTTTCATAAAAAAAAGACCAGAAGATATGGGCTTGTTACCAGATGGCGATGAAATACCACTTACTAAAGAAAAAAATCCTTCTATGCATTTATTAGAGAATGATTTTTCTACCCGAGAAGCTTTAAAAACAAGGGCTTTTTGGTTTATTGGACTCGGAGTTGGATTAGGTTTGTTTGGTCAAGGATCAGTTAATTTTCTCCAAATTCCTTATTTAATTAATCTAGGCATATCTCTTACTCAAGCAACTTTTATAGTAACTATTTTTTCAATTACAGCATCCTTTGGGGGGCTTATAGGAGGAATTTTAAGTAGCAAAATAAAAATGAGGTGGATACAAGCTGTCTCTATGATTGGAATGAGCTTTGGTGTTTTATTGCTAATGCAAGCAGATAGTTTCTTAGATAGCATTATTTATGCAGTTGTTTATGGATTATTTTTTGGCTCAAATTTTACAATGATACAATCAATTTATGCTGATTATTTTGGCAGAAGACAAATAGGAACTATCCAAGGAATAAGTAGGCCAGTACAACTTTCACTAAATGCCATTGGACCATTTATAGGAAGTCTGTGGTTTGATTATTCAGGTTCATATAATGTTCCCTTTGCTTTATATGCAATGTTATTTGTAGTAGCAGCTTTGTGTTTTGGACTAGCAAGTTATCCAAAAAAAACATCATAATTATTCTTTTTTAAATAATAATTGAATTTATAATTATTGAATATTTTAAAAGTCATGAATAATTGTTTAAATGTATTGACACTTTAGCAATTAATTGATTATTATTCCTGAATAAGGCTATAGATAAGGTTTTTATTATCTTAAAGAAAATATTTTTCCCTGAGCTAGTAGCAGAATTTATTGGTGCATTTGCACTTTTATTTATTGGATCAGGATACGTTGTTGTTTCTGGTGGCTCTAATATTGTTGCTGTAGCTTTAGCACATGGCTTAGCAATTGTCACAATGGTTAGCGCCTTTGGCTATGTTTCTGGTGCAGTTTTTAATCCTGCCTTGACTATAGGTTTGTGGTCAATAAATAAAATTGGTTCAATGAAGGCAATTCTTTTTATTATTGCTCAAATTCTAGGCGGCTTTTTTGGTTTTCTAGGAGTTAAATTTTTATTAGTAAGAGAGGCAAGTCTTTCTATATTAGCTGTCCCAATACTTAATGGTTCAGTAACTATAATCGAAGGCATTCTCATTGAAGCAATTTTAACCTTTTTCTTGATGATTGTTGTTTTATGCGTTGCTGTGGACAAAAGAGGATCGTCACAAATTGCAGGCTTAGCAATAGGATTTGTAATTGTCATGGATATTTTTGCTGGAGGAGCGTTAACTGGCGCTGCCATGAATCCAGCTCGCGTTTTTGGTCCTGCACTTATTGAACAAGTCTGGGATAATCATATTGTTTATTGGATTGGACCAATCTTAGGTTCAGTAATTGCTGCCTTTGTTTATAAATATGTATTGTCGGATGAAAGCCAATGATACTTCGAATCATTGCGAGAGAGAATTATATAATTATTTGCCCTAATATTCATTTGAAACTAACGTCTGCTGCATTTGAAACCCCCGCCGCATGGTAGATGTTAGTCAGGGAGGATAACTTTGTTATCCTCCCGTTTTATTTCCTTCCTGTTGAACCATGGCCTTTATTGCCCCTAGAAGTTTTATCCAATGAGTTTACAATTTCCCAGTTTATCGGTGCTGTCTTAGAAATTATTAGTTGTGCAATTCGATCATGATTTTCGATAGTATATTCTTTTAATGATTCTAGGCAATATAGAGTTACAAATAATTCCCCCCTATAATCAGCATCAATTGTGCCATATCCAGCTATAATTCCTTTAGCTGTTAAGCCTGATCTAGGTCTAATTTGTACATCAAGTCCGTAAGGAATTTCTATTGCAATACCTGTAGGAATAAGCTGAGGAGACGTACTAATTGTTATTGAATCAACGTTTAAACATGCATGTAGATCAAAGCCAGTAGCTAATTCAGTTTGTTTCCGAGGAACTATTGCTTCTTCGTGTAATTTTGCTATATTTATTTTATGTTGCATCAAATAACTGCTTTATATTATTTTAGGTATATTAATTTAAAGGATTAGAAATTAACTAGATGTTTTTTCTAATCCTTTTCCTGATTTTGGAGTCAGTACCTCAATTGGATAGATATCTTTCTTGAGCATCTCTCTTGGTGGGTCAATGTATATCGCGCCCCATCCACACACTTGTTCACAAAGCCTACAACCAACGCATTTTTTAGCAATAACTTCTGCGACGCCATAGTAATCTTCTGTATTATTTGGAGCATCTGTCAAGGACAATGCTTCAAAAGGACAAATATTGATACAAAGTTCACATCCAGAACCAATGCAATTGTCAGTGATAACATGAGCTAAAGGGAGCTCTTTTCTTGGAAAAGTTCTGGCTAAATCTCCAAATTCATCGAGTATTGCTTCGGGTGGACATACTGCCCCACATGCACCACAATCAATGCATAATTCTGGATCTATTATATGAACTTCATTTCTGAGTCCAGTAATTGCTTCCACAGGACATTTTTTTGTACAAGCTGTACACCCAATACAATTTTCAACTATTGCATATGCCATTTTTTTTTATCTCAAATCTTAACTATATACTTTGTAGTTATAATTCATTATGATAATAAATTATATAATACTAATTAGATATATTTATTATTTATTATTTATTATTTATGAATAAAGAAATTATTAAAACTATCTTTATGATATTAATTGGAGAATATTTTGCCAAAAAAAACTAGCATTGGCGCACATGTATCTTCTAGTGGAGGTTTAAGCAATGCAATAGTCAATGCTAATAATATTGGTGCTAATTCAATTCAAATTTTTTCTGGACCACCTCAAATGTGGCTACCTACAAAACATAGTCAAGAAACGATTGATCAGTTTGTTTCATTAAGAGAGAAAAGTGACATTGAAGAAGTATGGATACATAATATTTATTTAGCTAATATGGCTGCAGATTCAAGTGAACAACTAGAAAAATCTATTAATTCTGTTATTGGAGCATTAAAATTTGGTGAAAAAATAAAAGCAGCAGGAGTTGTACTTCATACTGGTTCTCACAAAGGAAAAGGATTTAATAAAGTTCAAAGGAAAGTTATTAACTCATTAAAAAAAATACTTAGTTCAGTACCAATTGACATAAAACTGGCATTAGAAAATGCTGCTGGACAAGGGGGCTCAATTGGTAGTGATTTTAACGAGCTGGAGTATATTATTGAAAGAGTTAATGATGAAAGAATTGGGATCTGCATTGATACATGCCATGCATTTGCTGCAGGCTATGACATTAGAAAAAAACAAGTTATAGAAGATTTATTAACAAGTTTTGAAAAGACAATAACAAAAGAAAAAATTTTCGTCGTACATGCAAATGATTCATTGATGGATTTAGGTAGTCATAGAGACAGGCATCAAAATATTGGAGAAGGATTTATTGGCAATAGAGGTTTTAAGAATTTGTTAAGTAATAATTATTTTAAAAAGCTATGTTTTATTTTAGAAGTTCCAGGATTTAGTTTAGATAATACAAAAAAAAATAAAGGGCCTGATTTGGAAAATATTAAAAGATTAAAAAAACTACGTCCTTAGTTAATTTGATCTTATTTTTCTAGGAATACCTGACAAACTTAAGCACTCATCTTCCCAATGTAAAAGTTCTTGCAATATATTTTCTGTTAGACCTGTTTTGTCTATCGGAACTCCTTCATTTCTTAGTTCTGTCATTAAAAACTTAGACATTGTCTGGTGATCCATTTCAGTATCATTATTCTTAGCTCTGATTTTAGGTTCAAGTTCAAACATTAAATCTAAGAGTTCTGCTGGAATAAAGCCACCAAGTTGGTCACTTGCCTGTTCAGCTACCCAATTTGCACATTCTTCTAATCTTTTATTATCCATATGAAAAGTTTCCTAAAATTAAAATAAAACTTGATCTGCAACTAAATTGGCAATTTCTGTTGAATCTAATCCTAAAATTTCAGAACAAATTTCAAACGTATGCTCCCCAAGTAAGGGTGCTGCACTATTCATTCCTATTTCTGTTTTCGACATTTGCCATCCAGTGCCATCGTAGAGTCTTTCACCTGCTTCAGCATGAGCTAATTTAACAAAATAATTTCTTTGAAGCATATGTTCATCTTCAACGACCTCTTGAGCATTCTGTACTATTCCTGCAGGTATTTGTTTGGCTTGCAACTTTTCTTGTAATTCAATAGATGTATGTTTTTGTGTCCAATTATTGATAATTTGATCAATTTTATCTTCATTATTTTTTCTGTCAGTTATATTTGAAAAATTATTTTTAGTAAAAAAATCATTATTGATTAAATTTGATAATGATTTCCAATGCTTTTCGTTGAGACAAGCTATTGAAATCCACTGATCATTATTTTTTTCTGTTGACTTACATTGATAAACGCCATGGGGAGCAGCAAAATCCACTCTGTTACCTTTTCTTTGATATTTTATATTTGCGTTATCATGAGCGAATAAAGGTAGTGCCATTGCAGCTACAGATGATTCATATTGGGAAAGCTCAATCATTTGTCCTTTTTTATTTTTTTTAGCAACTCTAAGCGCGCTTAAAATTGCTATATAAGCATGCATGGGATTAATAACATAGTCTGGATAATTAGTTCCTACCCCAACAGGCCTATTACTTTCAAAGCCAGCAAGATGGTTCATTCCACTAATTGCTGTTAGCATTGCTCCAAAACCTTGGAAATCTTTATATGGTCCAGTCATCCCCATCATAGGCATATAGGCTGCAACAAGTTGAGGATTTACTTTAGAAACTGTTTGCCAATCAATTTTAATTTGATTAGTGGCTCGATTAGTCATATTTGTAATCATAATATCAGCCCATTCAATCATTCTTAATCCAAGTGCATGTCCTTTTGAAGTCGTAAGATCAATTGTAATTGATTTTTTATCAGAATTGTAATTATTAAAATAACCAGAGATATTATATCCACGACCACCTTTTGGCCTAGGAGCCATAGCCCTTAAACCATCAATTCTTTTTTCAGTTTCTAATTTTATGACAGTTGCTCCTGAATTTGCCAATGCACGACCACATATTGGTCCTGCACCAAACCACGACATGTCGAGTACTTTTATTCCTTCAAGCGGTTTTTTGTTCATAAAATTATTCCTTCTTTTTGTAATGCTTTATATTCCTCTTGATTGACACTAATAGTTTTTAAAATTTCTTCTGTATGTTCGCCAAGAATTGGCGCAGCAGAACGTAGAGATGGAGGATTCAAACTTAAGTTGTAGGGAAATCCAGGATAACGAAGAGTTACACCTCTTTTAATATCTTTGATTTCTTGAAACCATTCTCTTTCTTTTAAATGATTATCTTGTGAAATATCTTCAGGAGTGCTAATTATTCCAACTAATACTCTATTTGCTTGTCCATATTCATATATATATTTTGCAGATTGCGAAAGCATAAATTTAGTAACCAAATCTTCAAGATGATCTAAGAAAATTCTTGTCTCATCTTTTTTATCATCATCAGTAAGTAAATTTCTTAAATTTGCACCATTCATTTGCGTTTGAATAAATTCCCAATTTGAAGTTTCTTTAAGATCTCCTGCCATATTATGCTTATCCATCATTTCTACTAAACCAGCGAAACCAGCCCCTGCTGTACCAGTTGTCATAATATAAACCATACCTTCTTTACATTCATATAAACCAAATCCTGGTAAATTCATTGGATTAACTTGACTACTTTCTCCTGTTCGTTGTGGAATAAATTGTCTGATATCCCAGTTTTGCATAGATATTTCCTGAGCAATAGATAGTGATTCTTGCATAGAAACTTCAATTAATTGACCACCAGAATTATGTAATTCTCTACTAAGTAATCCAGTCAAAACTCCAGATGCAGCATGAATAGATGCACAATGATATCCTTGTTGATCTGGCAGATTTTCAGGAGGGCCATCTAAAAAACCAGATAGATTCATCACGCCAGACATCGCTACACCAACAATATCAGCATATGCCCAATTAGCTTTTGGCCCACTTAAGCCCCATCCAGTTATTGATCCATGAATTAAATCTGAATTAAATTCCATTATTTTATTA
This sequence comes from Chloroflexota bacterium, assembly GCA_003228125.1. Classification (GTDB taxonomy): domain Bacteria; phylum Chloroflexota; class Dehalococcoidia; order UBA2979; family UBA2979. The sequence continues at coordinate 59,946 of QGNP01000004.1, forward strand.
TGACTTAATTGCATTTTTTCTTTTTCATGATGAGTCCATGATTCTAATAAAATATCTGCTTTCATAATTAATTTCTCAAAAATGGCCTGGCCTTTTTGAGAGTATAAATCAATTGCTATGCTTTTTTTATTCGCATTTAATAATAAAAATTGCAAGCTATTTTCAAGTTTATCTACATTGGGTAAATAAGGAGAAAATTTACGAGACTCGTCTCCTTCTAAAGATTCAATTTTAATAACATTCGCACCTAAATCTGCGAGTAACTTGCCTGCATAATGACCAATGGATGCAGTTGCATCAAGTATTGTTACGTCATTAAGAGGTGAGTTATTAGTCATTTTTTTCCATTAATTTATTTTAATTATTTATAAGATCGTTCAATTCATCCCATTCTCGTTTTGAAATGCCCATATCTTTATGAGAAGGCAGAGATCCATTTATGAGATTTTTGACAGCTTGCCATGATGTAGAAGATAATTTAACTCCTTGCATTTGATATTCTATAAAAGCTTTATAGGTTTCAGGGACCCATTCTTCCACCATTTTTAAAATTACATCAGCGTATTCTCTTATTTCTAATTGAGCATGTTTATCTGCTCGTAATCTAAGAAAATGAAGTAAATTGTGAAGATCTATTTTCCAATACCATTGCGTGTAGTAATTTAAAGATAAGTTCATTCTTGCTAATTCTCTAGATAATCCTAAATTATTTTCATTAATCTTTTCGCCAGTACTTTTTATATTCATCATTTTTTCATAATTTCCATACAATTGCAGGGCATCATTTTTAAGTATTCCTAATACTTCTGCTGCTTCATCTCCTGTTAAATTACTGTCTCTTCCTTGACGATTACTTTGTGATTGCGCACCTAGATTACTGCTATTTGGAATATAAAATTCTTTATCAAGTATTGAGTACCTTGCTGAATATTCATTTATATTCGCAGTTCTATGTCTGACCCATTGTCTTGCAATAAAAATTGGTAACTTGATATGAAATTTAATTTCACACATTTCAAATGGAGTTGAATGTGAGTGACGCATCAGATATCTAATAAGCCCAGTATCTTCAGAAACTTTTTTAGTTCCTTTGCCATAAGATACTCTTGCTGCTTGTACAATTGCGCTATCATCACCCATGTAATCAATTACTCTTACAAAACCATGATCAAGAACTTTGTGTTGTTTGTATAATATTTTTTCTAAACTTGACGAAGTAGTTCTATGAGTAATATTAGACTCATTCCGCAATTCATCTATTTCGTTATGCTGTACTTGAGATGTGTCTTTATTATATTTTTTATCGTTCATTTTTTCCCTTAATACACTTAGTATTAATATTTTTTTAATGCTAAGCAAGCATTTTGCCCACCTAAACCAAAAGAGTTAGATAATGCGATACGAATTTTTTTTTCTCTTCCAACTACTGGAACTACATCTAAATCACACTCAGGATCTGGTTTTTCATAATTGATCGTAGGTGGAATAAAGTTGTTTTGCATTGACAATAGCGTTGCAATAATTTCAACGCTGCCTGCAGCAGCTGCAAGGTGACCAATCATAGATTTCGTAGAAGATAATGGAGTTTTATAAGCTTGTTCTTCACCTAAAGCTAGTTTGATTGCTTTTGTCTCAGTTTTGTCATTAAATTGCGTGCTTGTACCATGAGCATTAATATAATCAACATCTAGAGGATTAATGTTTGCTTGTTTCATTGCTCTAGTTATTGCAAGTGCTTGCCCTTCTGGATCTGGGGCAGTGTCATCAGTTGCATCAAAAGACCATCCTATTCCTAAAAGTTCAGCATAAATTTTAGCATTTCTTTTTTTTGCATATGTTTCTGATTCTAATATAACTATACCTGCACCTTCTCCTAAAATAAAACCATCTCTTGTAATATCAAAGGGCCTGGATGCCTTAGTAGGTTCTGAATTATTTTTGGATAATGCTCCTAATCGTCCCATAGAAGCAAGTGAAAGTCTCGAAATCATTGATTCAGCACCACCAACAATTAATGCATCAGCTTGTCCATTTTGAATAATATTAAAAGCATGACCAAAAACATCAGTGCCAGATGCACACGCTGTATTAATGGTGGTATTTGGTCCTCGGACACCTAATTCTCTTCCAATTCTTGCAGCTGCCATGTGTTGTCCCATCCTAGTTATAATAAAAGGATCGACTTTAGATGGACCACGCATATTAAGCTTGTCAAACTCTTCACCCATATTAAATGCATCTCCTGAAGTAGCAATGATAACTCCGATGTTATCTCTAGTTTCTTCATTAATAATAAGATTGCTATCTTTAATAGCTTGTGAGGCTGCTGCAAAACCTAACTGAGCAAATCTACCTGTCCTTCTTGCAACTTTTTTTTCTAGATAATCTTCTGGTTTAAAATCTTTAACTTCTCCAGCAATTTTTACAGGAAGATCATCTTTTTTAAACATACTAACTGCATCTATGCCATTAATTCCATTTGATAAATTTTGCCAAAAATCAAGAGGATTGCTAGCTATAGGATTGATTGTACCTATGCCAGTTATAACTATTTTTTCTTTTATAAAATTTTTTTCAGTCATTTTATTCCTTAAAAAACATTATTTGATAAATTTTGTAAGAATTCTCTAATATTTAACGCCAATTGTCCTGGTTGATCGGTTGGAACGGCATGGCCAGCCTCTTCAATAAGTGAAATTCTTGAACCTGGAATTCTGCGATGCATTCTCTGCAACGTATTTGCCGTAATAAGGTCTGAATACGTACCTCTTATGATCATAGTTGGACATTGTATTCTATCCAATAGTTCCCATAAATCAGGCGCACGTTTTTGTGTGTGGTTAGCATTCATTGGCCTAACAGTTGGATCTTTAAATGCAGGATCGAAATCCCAATAAAAAAATTGATCTTTTTTGCCTACTTTTAAAACTGATTTAACTCTTCTCCTTAATTGATCATCTGAGGCATAAGGAAAATATTCTTTAAATAAAGCCATTGCGCTTTCGATAGATGCAAATTTATTACCAACTGAAACAAGTCCTCGAATATTTTCAATTCCCTTTTTTAAAACATCTGGAGAAGCTTCAACCATTACCATTGCAATTATCATTTCTGGATTATCAGCAGCAAAGGTAATAGCATTTGCTGCTCCCATATCATGTCCAACAAAAGACAAACTAGTAAGTTTTTTTATTTCAATTATTTTTCGTAGATCTTCTACTTGAGCTTGTCGACTGTAGTCAAGCTCTTTAGAGTATTCACTATTTCCATATCCTCGTTGGTCTATGGCAATTACATGATAATCTCTAGATAGATCTTGAGCTGTATCATCCCAAATTCTAGATGTTTCAGCATAGCCGTGAAGCATTATGATAGCATGTTTTGATTTTCTATTTCCCCAGCTTTTACAATTAATATTCAGCCCATTAACTTCAATAAGCTCTTCTTTAACCTTTTCAATAACTGCCATTTTTTCTCCTTTTTATTTTGTCATTCTAAAGATCGTACTACCTGATATGCTAGCACTTCAATAGTAATTTGTCTAAGTTAAATACTAAGTCTAATTTCAGTAGGGATCAAAAACAAACTGCTATTGATTTTATATTAAATTTTAATTCTATGATTTCTAACCAATCCTGTCCCATATTATGAGTAGCCCAAATCTTTTTTTCAATTACTGCAAAAAGGGTATCTTGACTATTTGGTAATTTTACTATTAATGGATGGGAATTAAATTTTATTTTGTTATCTATCTTAATATTTTCAATTTTGTTATTTTTTTGGTTTACATAATAAAGCATATGTTTTTTTTCATTATTTTTATTGCCATAAAATAATATTAAATTTTTTGTTTTATCTGAAAAAATAAATATATCTATAATATTGATTTCTGTATTTTCAAAAATTTCTTTTTTCCAATTCAATGCAAAATCAATCGAAGTATAAAGATCGCTATTTGTTAAGGCATAAATTTTTTCTGTATTTATTTCATCTCCAGCAAGCTTATATATTTCTGTATCAATGCCATCAGAACTTCTTACCCAGCTACTGCCAAGATTGTGTGAAATAAGTATTCCTATATTTTCAACTGCAATTGCTATGCTACCTGAAATTTCTATAATATCACGAATTTTTTTTTCAATATTGAGTTTTGATAATCCTTGCATTGAGCCACTATTAATGAAACCGCTGATTCCTTTTGATTCTTTCCATGTCTCTCCATTATTTATTGATATAATTAAAGCAGTAGGCAATATTCCGGCTATAATTGTTCCATTATCTGTCACTTTAATTGATGTTACATTGCCAGTCCATTTTTGATTCCAATGTCCATACTTGTCTCTAATAAAAAGTCCTTTATCTTGAACATATGCTACAGCTAATCCATTACGATTTGTTTTAATATATTCAATTTTCTGATTAGGAAGTTCGCAAATAATTTTTTTTTCAGGCTCAATAAAATAAAGACCATTATCTGTGCCTGCAAATAAACCAATCATCTTTATCCTTATATTTTCATGATATAGAATATATATTAGGCGTGTTTAATAATAAAAACCAGCGTATAATTGAATCTCTAGTAAAATAGGTTAGATATGAATAATAGTAAAAATTTATTAACCAATAAGATAAAAATAATGATTATATTTTTCTTATTGGTTTTGAGTTTCTGTGTAGTTTTTTTCTCTGGTTTATCAAGTAAAGATTCACTTGAATCTTTAGAATCACAAGGATATTTGAATACTGATATCGGTATTGATTTTTATAAATTTAATCTTTTAAGACTTGATACAGGTACTTTATTTGACAAACAGAAAAAATATCTTTCATCGGATGATTTGAAAGATAAACCATATTTGTTAAATTTTTGGGCAACTTGGTGCGGCCCATGTCGAGTCGAATTTAATGCTTTAGAGACGTTATGGGCTAGTGGCAAAAATATATTTGATCCAAAAAATCCAGAATCATTTTTAGTTGTAGTAGGAGTTAATATTGCCGAGGATCCTATTCTTATTAAAAAATTTATTCAAGAAAAAAAAGCTACGTTTGAAATTTTATTAGATCCTGATGATTTACTTTCAAGAGAGTATAATATTAGAGGAATCCCCGTAACATTATTAATTTATAATGATAAGGTATACTATAAGTGGACTGGTCCAATTCGTGCTGAACAAGTATATAGACAATTTTCAATTTTAAAAAAAGATGTTATCGAAAAGAGGAATAGCTATGACGAATAAAGGGCCATTGGCAGGGATTAAAATACTTGATTTAAGCTGGATACTTTCTGGGCCATTTGCAACAATGACTTTATGTGATTTAGGTGCAGATATTGTAAAAATTGAAAGACCTCCATTTGGTGATTTAGGCAGAACAACAAGACCATTAATTGATGGTGAATCTGGATATTTTTTTTCAGTTAATAGAGGTAAAAAATCTATAGCTATAGATTTAAAAAGCAAAAGAGGGAAAGAGTTATTCTTAGAACTTATTAAAGATTTTGATGTTATTGTTGAAAATTTTACTCCTGGAGTCATGGATAAAATGGGCCTTTCTTTTGAAAAAATTCAGTCTATAAATAACAAAATTATTTATGCGGCAATTTCAGGATATGGACAAACAGGACCATGGAAAGATAGACCTGCGCTCGATGTAATTGCTCAAGGTTCAGGGGGAATTCTCTCTGTTACTGGCCAAGAAGACGGACCTCCAATTAGGCCAGGTACTTCCCTAGGTGATATAGGAGCAGGCATATATTGTGTTATTGGAATTTTAACAGCTTTAATTGAGAGAAATAAATCTAACCAAGGACAGTTTATTGATATTTCAATGATGGATTGTCAAATTGCTCTACAGGAAAATGCATTTATGAGATGGCACTTGACTGGCGAAGAGCCAAAAAAACTAGGCACTAGACATCCTACAGCTGTTCCATTTCAAGCATTTCCTACTTTGGATGGATGGATTGTAGTTGCATTATCTTGGGGGGTTCCTGAACAGTGGAATTTATTATGTTCTGTTCTAAGCTTAGACAAATTAATTGATGATCATAGATTTAAAACAGCAGAAAGTCGCACTGATAACCATAGTGATTTAGAACCCATTTTAAATGAAGCATTTAAAAAACAAACAACAGATGATTGGATAGATTTATTATTACCAATGCATATTCCATGTGGTCCAGTTAATTCTATTCCAGAAGTAAGTCAGTCTGAACAAGCAAATGCTAGAAATATGTTTACTGAAGTTAGCCATAAGACATTTGGGAAAGTAAAATTAGTAAATAGCCCTATTAAATTATCTAGAACTCCAGCTATGATACAAGGTACTGCGCCTGATATGGGAGAACATACTAAGAGTATTTTGCAAAATACTTTAGGTTTAAGCGATCAAATGATTGAAGAATTAGTTGCAAGTAAAATAATTTGGGAACAAAGAGCAGAACCTGATTTAGAATAAACATGTATGAAGTGGAATGTTTTTAATTTTCTTGCTTGCAAGAAAATTAAAAACATTTGATACTATTGAAACGTCCATTGCGTACCTAGTACACAATGAAACGTATATTATTAATTTTCATTTATTTTAATATTAATAATGGCAAGGAACGTAGATATGTTAAGTAAAAATTTTGCATCAGTAAAAGATATTGCAGATGGCAAGTATCTTTATAATGTTCGACAAGAACATGATGCATGTGGCATGGGTTTTGTTGCTTCTATTGATGGTATTAAAAGTCATAAAATTGTCCAATTAGCAGTTGAAGGAGTTATAAATTTAACACATAGAGGAGCTGTTTCAGCTGATTCAACTTCTGGTGATGGAGCAGGGATAACAATACAAATTCCATTTGAATTGTTAGCATCGGAATTTCCGAATTTCATTGATGATATTAGAGAAGGTAATCTCGGCATTGCTATGTGTTTTATGCCAAGTGATGAGAAAAATTTTAATCAATCCAAGTCTATTCTTGAAAAAGCAATTACAAATACTGGACTTGAGTTATTAACATGGAGATCTGTTCCAATTGATAAAAGTGTCCTTGGCGGCACAGCCTTAGAGTCACTACCAAATATTATTCAATTATTGATCAAAAAAACAAAAGATATAAATATTGGATCTGAATTCGATCGTAGTTTATATCTTGCTAGAAAAAGAGCAGAAAAATTATTCAGAGATGATAATTTAGATTCATATATAGTTTCTATGTCATCAAGAACTGTTATATACAAAGGCCTGATGGTTGCTAATCAATTGCAAGCATTTTATCCAGACTTAAGTAATGAAAAAACTAAAACAGCGACAGCTTTATTGCACCAAAGATTTGCAACTAATACTTTGCCCAATTGGAAACTGGCACAGCCATTTAGAATTGTTGCCCATAATGGTGAATTTAATACTCTTTTGGGCAATAGAAATTGGATGAAAGCTCGGGAACCGTCATTAACTTCTGCAGTATGGAAGCAGAACATTGATGAATTAAAGCCAGTTATCTTACCTATTGGATCCGATACTGCATCGTTTGATGAAGCTCTTGAATTATTATCTTACTCTGGAAGAAGTCTTTTGCATTCATTGATGATGTTAATTCCTGAAGCATGGGAGAATATGCCTAACTTAGATCCAAATCTACATGCATTTTATGAATATAATGCATGTCTTACTGAACCTTGGGATGGACCAGCTGCTGTTGTTGCAACTAATGGATCAATTACTGCTGCTATTATGGATAGAAATGGATTGCGCCCAGCAAGATATCAAATAACTTCAGATGGTTTAGTTATTATTGCTTCAGAAGTAGGATTAATTGATATAGATTTAAATACAGTTGTTGAATCTGGCAGGCTAGGTCCTGGAGAAATGATAGCTGTAGATAATGTTAGAAAAAAATTTTTGAATAACAATGAAATAAAAAAAGAAATTGCAGAAAGAAAGCCTTATAAAAATTGGATTGATAAAAATCTTATTCATTTATCTGAAAAATCTATATCAACTGACTATGCAGATAACTTAGAGCACAAAACACTTCCCATCGATCAACTTGAAATACTTTATGGCTATTCTCATGAAGAAGTGGAATATATTCTTAAGCCCATGGCTGTAACAGCCAAGGAACCTGTAGGTTCAATGGGAGATGACACACCTTTATCAATTTTACAAGATGATCCAAGGCAATTATATTCTTATTTTAAACAAAAATTTGCTCAAGTTACGAATCCAGCAATTGATTCGATCCGCGAAGAAGTTGTAATGTCTTTAGATACTTATTTAGGTGAACGGAAATCTTTACTAGAGTCTAATCCAGATGCAGTAAAACTAATTCATCTTACAAGCCCCTTATTAACTAATGAAGAAATAAATAATTTACGTGATTTTAAGCACGAAAGTTTTAAAATTGTTACTTTAAGATCTGTCATTTCTAAGAACATTAATGCTAACAATCTTATAAAAAGCATTGAAAAATTATGTGATAGTGCTTATCAAGCAGTAAATGATGGATCGTCAATTATCATTATTAGCGATAGAATACAAACTAATGATGAATCACCAATTCCCATGATTCTTTCTATAGCTGCAGTCCATCATTATTTAATTGAAAAAAATGTTAGGATGAAAGCTAGTATTATTGCTGAAGCAGGAGATGCTAGAGATGTCCATCATTTCAGTACGCTAATAGGATTTGGCGCAAGTGCAGTTAATCCTTATCTTGTTTTTGATATATTGCGTTCTTTAGTAAAAAATAATGAATTTGATAAATTGTCTGAAAAAGAGGTCATTAGAAATTATAATCAAGCTGTCGATACAGGCATTTTAAAAATAATGTCAAAAATGGGCATTTCTACAATTGCAGCATATCATGGGGCACAAATTTTTGACATTATTGGTATATCTGAAAATGTTACAAGAAAATTTTTTGGTGGCACTGCTGTATCAAATATTGGAGGCATAGATTTTGAACAAATAGCTGATGATATTAAATTGAAATTTTTAAATGCTTTTAATGATGAAATCAAATTAAAGCACGGTGGCTGGTATAAATACAGAAAAGATGGTGATTATCATACATATAATCCTCAGGTATGGAGAGCGTTACAACGTGCTGCTCAGAATGGGTACGAAGAATACCAAGATTTTATAAGGCTAGCTTATGATCGACCTCCTACAAAACTAAGAGATTTATTATCTTTTGAGAATAATCAAGAATCAATTAATATTGATGAAGTTGAACCGATTAGTGAGATTGTAAAAAGATTTCAAACTGGAGCTATGTCATTGGGTGCATTAAGCCCAGAAACTCATGAAGATTTAGCGCGTGGAATGAATATGCTAGGAGGTCGATCAAATACTGGTGAAGGAGGGGAAGATCCTGAAAGATATTTACCTGGTGGTACAAAGCGTGATGCGAATTCTCAAGTTAAGCAAATTGCATCAGGTCGCTTTGGAGTAACTCCTTCATATTTAGTCGCCGCTAATGAGCTTGAAATTAAAATTTCACAAGGTTCAAAGCCAGGTGAAGGCGGTCAATTACCAGGACATAAAGTAGATCAGTACATTGCTGAACTGAGGCATGTTATGCCTGGAACACCATTAATTTCTCCACCACCACATCATGATATCTATTCTATTGAAGACATTTCACAATTAATTTATGATTTAAAAATGATTAATCCTGATTCAAAAATTTGCGTCAAACTTGTATCTGCAGAAGGAGTTGGTACCATTGCTGCTGGCGTAGCAAAGGCATATGCTGATGTTATTCAGATTTCTGGAGCAGATGGAGGAACTGGGGCATCTCCATTATCTTCTATTAAATATGCAGGTAGTCCTTTTGAACTTGGGCTCGCTGAAACACAACAGGTTCTTGTTATGAATGATTTACGTGGAAGAGTAACATTAAGAACAGATGGTGGAATGCATACAGGAAAGGATGTTGTTGTCGCAGCATTATTAGGTGCTGATCAGTATGGGTTTGGTACATCTGCGTTAATTGCCTTAGGATGTAAAATGGCGAGGCAATGCCATCTCAATACTTGTCCAGTAGGAATAGCAACTCAACGAAAAGATTTACGTGATAAATATGTAGGTACACCTCAGATGTTAGTTAATTATCTTAATTATGTAGCAACAGAAGTCCGAGAAATTCTAGCATCTTTAGGGCATAAATCTATAAATGAAATTATTGGTAGGGCAGACTTATTGAAACAGGTTAATGCAGATGAAGGACGGCGGTATAGCAATGTTGATTTATCTAAGATGATTGTTGCAGTAGATCCAAGTAATACAAGAGCGCATTCTGTGGTACTAGATAGAAATGAAAGACCAAAACATTACATAATTGATGATGAGATATTATCGTCAATTTCCAAAAATATCGATCAATCTGAAAAATTTACTGGTGAATATCCAATAAAAAATACCGATAGGACTACTGGAGCTAGGATTTCTGGTTATATCGCTAAAAAATATGGAGATGAAGGCTTACCTTATGGAACTATTGACCTTACATTTAATGGGTCCGCTGGACAATCTTTTGGTGCTTTTCTTTCAATAGGAATGAGACTCACGCTTATCGGACAAGCAAATGATTATGTAGCAAAAAGTATGCGAGGCGGAGAAATCGTTATTCGTTCTGCATCTAATGACGATTCTCATTCTGCTGTTTTAGCTGGAAATACTCTCATGTACGGTGCTACTGGTGGCAATTTATTTATTAGAGGCAAGGTTGGAGAACGGTTTGCTGTTCGTAATTCGGGAGGCCGTGCTGTTGTAGAAGGTATAGGAGATCATGGCTGTGAATATATGACTGATGGAGTTATTGTGATATTAGGTAATACTGGTAGAAATTTTGGAGCGGGAATGTCTAATGGAATGGCATTTGTCCTTGATGAAAAAGGAGATTTTAGAACAAGAGTCAATGAAGAACTTGTTGGATTAGAACAAATCAGTAATCATGATGACGAACAGTTGTTGCAAGAACTTATTCAACGCCATGCTGATTTTACTGATTCAACAATTGCAAAAAATATTTTATCTGATTGGAATCTTTATTTACCAAAATTTTGGAAGGTCGCACCTAAATTTGCAGCAACCGAAGATGGTGCTCAAATTATTGCACGTAAGCATTTAAAAAAATTAAAGAGAATGCAGCCTTAGTTTATTCATATCTTAATGCTTCAGCAACAGCAATCTTAGAGGCTTTTCTTGCTGGTATTAAAGTCATGAGCATAGCGGCTACGTATGCAAGAGTTAAGAACCAAAATACACGAAACCAAGGCACATAAAAGGAAAATTCATTTCCTCCACCACCTAAGGCATCTGGGGAGGAAAGTAAGTTATATGAAAGGCCAATACCTAATACTATTCCTAAGCCAATACCGATAAATGCTATAAATGAAGCCTCGACAAAAAATGCAATTGCTGTCATTCTCCTTGTAAAACCAATTGCACGAAGCATGCCTATTTGTTGTCTGCGTTCTACCACCGCCCTAAAGGAAATAACACCTAAAGCAGCTATACCTACAAGAAGGCCAAGTCCCATAAATGCTTCAAATAAAATTTGAAAACTTTGAGATTGACTTGTTTGATCAGCTTGCACTTTTGCAATCGAAGTTGCTTGTACTCCTGTACCAAATAATGTTGATTCTATGTCGTTAGCCACAGATAATGCACTTTGATCCGAGGTGTCTTTAAGTTGTAAATAGTGTGTTGATTTCATAAAAAATTGTCTTCCTTCATCAAATCTGTCATCAAATATTTGGTTAAGTGTGACGCTGCTTACAAGCATATTACCAAAATCTGCAATCAAACTTTCACTTGCAGCATCTATTATACCTATAACTGTAATCTGTGTTTTTTCAACTTGTTCAGGCCACGTTTCTTCTAATCCAGAACCTTCTGATACTTCTGATGATTCTAGATATTCAGGACGTTTTGGTTCTATAATCATTGTGAATGGCTTCCATCCACTCGTGGTTCTTAATTCTTCATATGCGGGCAATGCTATATTGTCATTACTGGGATCACCAAATGGACCTCCTGGGTCAATAACCCTTTCACCAATAACTGCATAATTTTTGTTTGTAGCTAGAGCAATGAATATATCTTCAGCTGTTTCATATCCCTCTGCCATTCCTTTGATGTTCAATGCATTAGATTTTAAAAATGATGAATTAGCACCTGAGATATTGAGTTTACCTTTAACCATCCCATCAACTTGTTCTATGTCAGGATGATCTTGTGCTTCAACATTTATTGCCCATGTATCTATTCGACTAAACTGAGTGATGCTAGTAATATCTACTTCGCCTGATGCTTGCAACGTAGAAGCAAGATTTTTGATTGGCTTGATGCCTGGAGGTGTCTCAACAAGCACTTGGTATCCACCGGTTGATGTTTCTCCTCCTAAAAATAATCTTGTGAAGTTTGCATTTAAGATAGTTGTTACAACGATGCCAAAGACTACAAGCGTGAACATTGCAATAGTCATACCTGTTCTAAATTTTGAAGCGAGGGGAAAGGAAACAGCAATTTTTAATGCAGGCACTAATTCTTTAAACCATCGGCCACCTAATCCAATAATGCCAACAATTTTATCTGCATTAAAGATAATAAACATCGTACTTGCAGCAGTCATAAAGATGCCACTGACAAAGAACATTTCTATGTTTCCATCTAATTTCTCATGACCAAGTCCGAATAAGTTAAAAAAAGCATTAATCGGATCGCTCCATGTTTTGGCATCATCTATAAAAATATTAAAAGGTAATGGCAACAACCAGAACCATAGAAGAATGAGACTACTAATTGAGTATAGCTTAGCAGGACTACGACCAAAATATACTCCAATAATTGGCATTGCAAGTAGCACGATGGATAATCCTGAAGTATAAGCAAATTCTTGATTGTTTTGCCATCCACCCCAATAAATTAAATAAAATCCAAAAATAATTCCAAGCATAGCCCAGCCTACTGAGCTGCTATACCTTTTTCGAAATCCATTCAGTCTCAGGAATTTCACTATAATGAAACCAATAACTGGAGGAACAAAACGTAAAATGCTAATAATACTTGCTACTGTTGCAAATAGAATATTTTTCCATGAACTTACTGATTCACTAAATAGCTGTGGTTCAGGAATATTACGTATTGCACGCACGATATTCAAGTTTGCTGCACGCCATGATGCGAAGACGACAGTAATAAAAGTTAATACAGCACCTCCTGTATATGCAATAATTAAACTTTGTGGCTGCATGTTAAATGCTAAGGTTACGCCAAATCCTGAGAATGCTTGTGACAGGGCTTGAATTAAACCATAGGCTACACCAAGCCCTAAGAATGCTCCAATTAACGCAGAGCCAAGATTGTATCCTATTCCTTCAGCAATGAAAGACTCAGTTAAATTAATGCGTTTCATGCCTATCGCACGGGCCATACCCATTTCTGAATTTCGTTCAGCTGCAAGCATGATGAAAGTAAGGAAAATTAACATTAATCCTGCGCCAATTGAAATAATCCAAAAGCTAGGAAAAAAGTTACAAATATCGAGCCAACTGTTTCAGCGATTTCTATTACATCTGATTTTAAAAATAAGACGGTCACATCTTTTTCTTCGAGCTGCTTTCCAACCTCCTTGATGTCTTCAAGATTATTTCTTACGCCACCATCCACTGAGATGATTCCGAATGTACCTAGTTGAAACTTTTTTGCATCTTCAGGATCAAATAAGGTATAACTACTATCGCTTAATATAATGCCTCCACCTATTTGGATGACTCTTCCTTGGAGATATCCAGAACTATCTCCCTCTGATTGAGAAGAGGCTAAGACGCTTTCTGTTGTTATGTGGGCAATAGTAATATCGTAGATATTTTCATTAAAGGTAAATGTTAATTTATCGCCGATATTAGCATCTAAAGATTCAATAAGCTTTGTCGAGACAATTGCTTCAAGCGGCCGTAGATCATTTGCAGTGATTACTTTATTGTCAATTGTTTTGATTGTAGGGAACTGCCTGCTATCAGTTTCAGTAATTGATAGAGCAACAATAGGTTCGGACAGTTTTTTTTCTTGATTAATAACTGGCACATAATATGATGCAATATTTGCTACACCATCAATTTTTTCTATATCTTGAATGTCTTCTTTATTAATTTTGCTAGTAATGACATCAACATCACGAAATTGATTATATGAAACATTTGTTATAGAATGAGCAACCGTATCTCCTGTACCAAATGCAGCAGATATAATCAGCGTGGAGAGCATTAAACCTAATAAAATTAATACAGTTTGAGATTTTCTTCTACCTATATTTCTAATACCCATCATTGCAATGATGGGATTTCTGATATAAATAATGATACTTGTGAGAATAATAAATCCAAATGCAATGCTTAAGTAAAGAGCAATTGAATTGATAGCAATACCAAATAATTCATCCATTAGCGAATTTTTTCCTCTGAACTAATAACTCCATCTTTCATATTTATAATTCTATTGCTCAATTCAGCAACTTCCCGATTGTGAGTGACTAAAAGTATAGTCAATCCTTGTTTTTTATTGAGATCTGTCATAAGTGACATTACTCCATTTGCAGTTTCAGAATCCAGGGCACCTGTTGGTTCATCAGCCCATACAATGTATGGTTCATTGACGAGTGAGCGTGCAACGGTTACTCGTTGTCGTTGGCCTCCAGATAACTGAGCTGGTTTATGATGGCCATATTCACCAAGCCCTACTGATTCTAAAGATTTTTGTGCTTTATTTCTTGCTGTCTTAGTATCAGTACCTGATACTAATAATGGTAGTTCGACATTCTCAATGCTTGTTAAAACAGGCAATAAATTAAATGTTTGAAAAATAAAACCCATATGTTGCGCACGATATTTTGTCTTTTGATTATCATTCATTTCAATTAAATTTTTACCTTCGATGTTTATTTCTCCACTTGTTGCTTGATCAATACCTGATAAACAGTTTAGTAAAGTGGTTTTACCGCATCCAGAAGGACCCATAACTGCAACCATTTCTCCTTTTAATATGTCTATATTAATACCTTTTAATGCATGCGTTTCTACGTTTCCACTACGGTAAGTCATTTCTAGGTTTTTTGCTTGAACGATTGAAGTATTCATTTGAAATCCTTTGTAACTTTATTTAAAATCAACATGGCTAACCTGAACTTTCAAATACATAAGCCAGTAATAACATTGGCATATATACATAAAAATACATTGTAAGAAAGCTAATAAATTATTAAGAAATTTTAGCTATCTAAAATAAAGCATAGAGATAGATTAGTTATGTGATAGGTGAGTGATTAAAATAAATAGGCATAACTTTTACTATGATATCCTGCGCACTAAGAGTATTGCTGTAAATGTATTAAAAATTGCAGTAATGTCTATGTCATTTTCATTCATTAATGGTTTTACCCAAGATATTTTAAAAGTTCTTTGATCATTAAGTTGAAATTTAGAACCTACAATATCGCTAAATGTATCTGGTGTAGCTGAAGCCCAAAATAAACCATCATCTTTTTGAAACTCAGCAAAATCTATTTTATTATTTAAC